>JBEILM010000094.1:0-14923 GCA_040379205.1 Gemmatimonas sp. | reverse complement strand
CTCGCGTTCCGCGCGCCCGTACGCGCCGGCGTCGGACCGGGAGATCTTGCGGCGCGCGACGAGGGCTTCGAGCACGAGTTCGCAGGCCACCACGATCATCGGGTCGTCGCCCTTTTTCGCGAGGCCGAGTGCGACGACGGTGTCCACGAGGCCGGGGACGAGGTCGAAGCCCTTGCGCACGAGGTCGATGGCGATGTCGTCGCCCACCTGCAGGGCGCTCCCTTGGTCGAACCACATCACGATCTCGTCGGTGTCAAGATCGCCGGTGCGTTCACGGAGGGTGGCGTCGCAGGCGCGGCGGATGAGTTCGCGCGCGATCGTGGCGCCGCCGACCAGTTCGCCTTCGTACTCGAGTTCGATCTTGCCGGTGATGGCGGGCAGGGCGGCGTAGACGTCGGCCACCCGCGGCACGGCCTCGCTGTCGCCGTTGCGCAGGGCGCGGGCTTCGGCGTTGGAGACCACGTTCTCCATGGCGGTGATGGGCATGCGCTGCGAGACGCCGGAGCGCTTGTCGATGCGCTTGTCGTCGCGGGCCTCGAAGGCGATGCGCTCGACGACCTCCTCGATGAGGTCGGGCACGCGGATGGTCACGCCATGGTCGCGCTGCGTCCACGCTTCCTGTCGCGTGATGGACACGCCGAGGTCGACACTTTCGGGATAGTGCGTGATGATCTCGCTGCCGATGCGGTCCTTGAGCGGCGTAATGATCTTGCCGCGGGCCGTGTAGTCTTCCGGGTTGGCGGTGAAGCAGAGCAGCACGTCCAGTGCGAGGCGCACCGGATAGCCTTTGATCTGCACGTCGCCTTCCTGCATGACGTTGAAGAGCCCCACCTGCACCTTGCCGGCGAGGTCGGGGAGCTCGTTGAGCGCGAAGATGCCGCGGTTGGCGCGCGGCATCATGCCGTAGTGAATGGTGAGCTCATCGCTCAGCAGGTGGCCACCGCGCGCGGCCTTGATGGGGTCCACGTCACCGATGATGTCGGCCACGGTGACGTCGGGGGTGGCGAGCTTCTCCACGTAGCGCTGGTCCCGGCCCACCCACGCGATCGGCGTATCGTCGCCGTGCTCCTGGATGAGCTGCTTGGCGTACTTGCTGATGGGGTGGAACGGATCGTCGTTCACTTCACTGCCGGCCACCACCGGCATCGCTTCGTCGAGCAGCGACACGAGGGCGCGCAGTATGCGCGACTTGGCTTGGCCGCGCAGGCCGAGCAGGATGAAGTTGTGGCGCGCCAGCAGGGCGTTGACGATCTGCGGCATCACGGTCTCTTCATACCCGAGCACGCCGCGGAACAGCGGTCCGCCATCCTGCAGGCGGGCGATGAGGTTGCGGCGGATTTCGTCCTTCACGGACTTCGGGCGATTGGCGGCGTAGCCGGAGCGTCGCAGCGCGCCAAGGGTGTCGGGGAGTCTGGACACGGATCGGAGCTTGAGGTCGAGCAATCGGACGGACCGCGAAATCGGACCGCCGGCATGTCTGGCTGGACATACAGCGCACGAGAGGCGCGAACAGTGCCCGTCGTCGCGGGCCGGTGTCGGCCGGCGGTCGGGAAACACCGTGAGACTGCTTGTCGGGCAAGCGTTTCCTGTGGCGGGACGAGTGGCGCGGCGCCCCCGGGTGCCCTTGACAGCGGGGGAGGTGGCCATAAATTCCCAGCGCTTGATCCCCGTCGGCCCGCTGCCGGGGGGGCCGTGCGCTACATCTGGACGCACGGCGCATACACGCACCGTCTGGAGTCCTCCACTATGAAGCGTATCGCCCTCGTTGCCGCCGCTATCGTGCTCGCCGCCTGCTCCGCCAAGGAGGAGGCCCCCGCCGCCGACACCGCCGCTGCCGCTCCGGCCGCCGCCGCGCCGGCCACGGATTCGGCCGCGATGGCCGCCCCGATGGATTCGATGGCCAAGCCGGACTCGGCCGCCGACACGACCAAGCACTAATCAGCCTTCTCGGCTGAAGCAAAAGCGGGAAGCACCTCGGTGCTTCCCGCTTTTGCTTTGGGTGTGGCGGTGGGTTTGGACTGCGCAACTGCGCGAGCCACACCGCGCAGCTTGGCTCGCGCCGTTCAGCTCGCGTCCCCCTCTCCAAACGGCAGCGTCAGTACCTCCGCCTCGATCTCCCCTTCCGGCGTCTCGATCGCCACGTGGCTCCCTGGCGTCACCTCGCGCCGGATCATCGCCATCGCGATCGGCCCCAGCCTCGGCGAAATCACCGTGCTGCGCACGTCGCCCACATCCTTGCCGGCCCCATCACGCGCCCGTGCGTGGCGTGGCATTGGCTGGGTTGCGCGCAGCCCGCGCAGGTGTCGGTTCACGTGCCCGCGGAAGTGCACCCGCGCGACCGTCTCCTGGCCCGTGTAGCACCCCTTGGTGAACGAGATCGCCCCCAGCGTGTCGAGGTTGGCCTCCTGCGGGATCGTGTTCTCGTCCATGTCGATGCCGAACGCCGGCCGTCCCCCTTCGACGCGGGCGATGTCCCATACGGCGCGGCTGGCGTGACGACGCGTCGACGCCTCGAGACGCGAGCGCACCACCTCCGCGTCCCGCACGTCAGCCATGATGACGAAGCCCGGCAGCACCCCCAGCACGGGGGCCCGGATGAGACGTACGCTGGCCGGGCCGATGTTCCACGGGCCGTGCGACCACTCGGGCCATTCAGCGAGGCCGCTGACCATGAGGTCGGCCAGATTCTCCACCGTGCTCGTGGCCCCGCCGAGGTTGGCCACGGCCTGCGCCGCCTTGGCACCGTACACCATCCAGGTGCCCCACTGCGCCGATTCGTCGGCCACCTTCGCCAGCCGCGGGTTGATGTACTTGCGAGCCATCGCCAGCCAGGCCGGCGCGCAGTGGCGCAACACCGTGATGAGGAAGCGCTGCTCGTCGGTGCGGGCGATGTACATGTCGCACACCACCTTGCCCTTGGGGGTCAGCGCCACCGCATGCTGTCCCATGCCCACGGCCAGCGTGGAGACATCGTTGGTGACGAGCCCGTTGAGCGCCTCGGCGGCCTTGGGGCCACTGACGCTGCTCCAGTGATTCTCGGCTTCGAACCACGCCGCGTCGCGCCGCAGGTCGTGATACGCCTCGACATCGTCGGGGCCAAGTGGCGTCGGATACACGAGCGCCGGCGGAGGCGCCGGTTCCGTGGCAGGCGTCGGGCTGGGCAGATCGGACATGGCTGAGCGAAAAAATCGGGGAAGACAGCGTCCGACGCGAAGCTACACCAACACGGCGCACGATCACAGACGGTGGACCGGCCGCACCGGCCGCACCGGCCGCACCGGTCATCCGGCGCCGATCGACGCCTGCCCCACGTAGGGCGCCGCCGCAGCCACCGTGACGTCGGTCGGCTCCCATGCCGTGCGCTCGAGCGCAGGAATGCCGAGCCGGGCGAGCCGGGCATCGATGGCCGCCCAACTCCGCACGAGCGACGGGTCCCCACCGCGCGGCGGGTCGTCGCTGCAGCGCACCAGATGCACCAGCGTGTCCAACCCCGCGAGGATGAGCAGCGGTTCCACGTGCCGACGCTCCGAGTCGGCACGAACCACGAGGCGCGTGCCCCGCGCCGCCTCCGCCCGCAGCGCCATCACCGCCTCCGGGTGCCACGGCACTCCCTGCGCGACCAGCGCGCCGAACAGCCGTTGCGCCCGCAACACGATGAGCTCCGCCACCACCGGGTCATCATGCCCCGCCGCCAACTGCGCCGCCGCCTCGCTGAACGTCCGCCCCGGCACCAGCGCGTCCACCAGCGACGCCGACACCGTCAGCCCCTCGGCGACGCACGCCTCACGCACCGCGTGCGCCCGCAGCGGGAGAGACAGGCAGAGCACGCCGTCGAAGGCGCAGATCAGGGCGGGCACAGATGAGAGGTGAGGGGGAACGGCGGGACGGCGCGAGCTGAACGGCGCGAGCTGAACGGCGCGAGCTAAGGGGCGCGAGCTAAGGGGCGCGAGCTAACGGGCGCGAGCGAAGCGACGCGCGCCCCGACGCGCCCCCTGGCTCGCACCCCCTGGCTCGCGCCCGTCGGCTCGCGCCCGTCGGCTCGCGCCGTTCCGCCGTTCAGTCTCACCTCTCCCACTCACCGTCTCACCATCTCAGAACGGACGTTCGAGGCTCGGCGACTGGGGCGTGAACAGCTCTGCCCCGTTCGGCGTGATGACCATGTCGTCCTCGAGCCGGATGCCGAATTCGCCGGGGATGTAGATGCCGGGTTCATCGGAGAAGACCATGCCGGCCTCGAGCGGCAGTGCATTGCCCTTCACGAGGTAGGGCCACTCGTGGCCGTCCATGCCCATGCCGTGGCCCACGCGGTGACTGAAGTACTTGTAGTCGGGGCCGAAGCCGGCATCGACAATGACCTTGCGGGCGGCGGCGTCGACCGCTTCGCAGGGCAGCCCGGGGCGCGCGGTCTCGAGCGCCACCTTCTGCGCGCGGTGCTCGATCTCGAAGACGTCCTTCATGCGCTGTGTGGCCTTGCCAAGCACGAAGGTGCGCGAGATGTCGGAGACGTAGCCTTCCACCTTGCATCCCCCGTCGATGAGCACGATGCTGCCTTCGTGCACGACCTGCGGTGTGGCCGATCCATGCGGGAGCGCAGCGTATTTGCCCACCTGCACGCTCGCCGAGCCTTCGTAGCCAAGGCGCCGGTGCGCCAGGGCGATGAGGCCGCCAAATTCGGTCTGCGTCATGCCGTCCTTGAGCGAGGCCCACGCCGCCTCGTAGGCGCGGATGGTGACCTGGCTGGCGTGCCGCATGAGCGCGATCTCGTGCGCGTCCTTGACCATGCGGCAGCCGGCGGTGATAGGGGTGCCGCTCACCAGCGTCACGTTGGGGAGCTTGGCGGCGCCGTCGCCGAACATGAAGCGCACCGTCTCTTCCACCCCGATGGTGGCGGTCGACAGGCTGCGGTCGCGCAGCCCGGTGGCGATGAGCGTGTACGGGTCTTCGTGTTCCTCCCACGCATACACCGTGGCGTCCTTCCCCAGCGGGCCGAGGTGCGCCTGCTCCATCGCGCGTTCTTCTTCGAACTTGGGCGTGACCAGGAACGGCGCGCCCTTCACGGGAATGAGTACCGCCAGCAGCCGTTCGCTGAGCCCCCACTTCATGCCGGTGAAATACTCCATCGACGTGCCGCCGATGAGCATGAGCACGTCGATCTTGCTGGCGGCCATGAGCCGTCGCGCCTTCTCGATGCGGGCGCGGCGTTCGTCGACGGAGATGGGGACCACGCCGTCGCGCATGGGGGAGAGGGCGCGAATGGCGGGCGGCAGGTCCTGCGCCGGCATGTCATCGGCACGCGCCATGGCAGGCAGCGACAGCGCGGCCAGCGAAGCGGACGAGGTGCGAAGAAAGGCGCGGCGGGATGGCATGGCCATGTGGGGTGGAGGTGGAGGGCGCCGGAGCGAGAGGGAAGCTACGGCGCGCAGGCGGGACGGCGCGAGCTGGCGGGTAGGAGCGGGACTGTGCACGCCGGCTAGCACCCCCCGGCTAGCGCCCCCCGGCTCGCGCTTTCAAGCTCGCGCTCCCTAGCTCGCGCCCCCTAGCTCGCGCCCCCTAGCTCGCGCCCCCTAGCTCGCGCCCCTCAGCTCGCGCCCCTTAGCTCGCGCCCCTTAGCTCGCGCCCTTTAGCTCGCGCCCCCTAGCTCGCGCCCCCCGGCTCGCGCCCCTCTCTGATTCCCGCGCCGTACGACGCCGCCAGCAGCTCCACCGGATGCACCACCGTGGTGGCCGATCCCGACAGTCGCAGCCCTCCCCCGATCTGCATGTGGCAGCCGGGGTTGCCGGTGGCCACCGCCTCCGCACGCGTCTCGGCGATGCGCGCGAGTTTGGGGGCGAGCACGGCATCCGAGGTGGATGGCTCCACCAGGTTGTAGATGCCGGCCGAGCCGCAGCATTGGTCGGCGTCCTCGAGCGGCACCAGGGTGAGCCCCGGGACCGCCTGCAGCAGCTGCAGCGGTGGATGCACCACGCGCTGGGCGTGCATCTGGTGGCACGGCGGATCGTGAGTGACGCGCAGCGCTACCGGGCGGGTGCCCGGTGCCGGTCCGGTGGTGGCGAGCAGTTCGGATACATCGCGGGTGCGGTCGCTGAGCTGCTGCGCCCGCGCGGCCCAGACGGGGTCGTCGTGCAGCAGGTGACCGTACTGCTTGAGCATGGCACCGCAGCCGGCGGCGTTGACCACCACCAGCTCCGGATTCGCGCGCTCGAAGGCGGCGATGTTCTCTCGCGCGAGCGCCCGCGCGCCCTCGATGTCTCCGGCATGCGCGTGCAGGGCGCCACAGCAGCGCTGGCCGTTGGCGGTGCAGGTGGAAAATCCGTTGTGCGCCAGCGCGGTGTGGGTCGCGCGGTTCACGTGGGCGAACAGCCCGGACATCACGCACCCCTCGAGCAGCGCCACGCGTGCCCTCGGCGCTGATCCATCAGCCGTCGCGCCCGATGTGGGTTTCGACCCGACGGCCGCCGCCAGTACCGGATTGGGGCGGGTGGATGCCAGCATGGCCAACGGAAAGCCAAGGCGCACCGGCAGCAGACGCGCCAGCACCGCCGGCAGCCCGGTGCCGCGCACCACGCGCGCGCCGAACAGGGCGGCGCGCAGCAGCGCGTGATGCCGGAACACGGTGAGCACCAGGCGCGCCACCAGCGGCACGCCGCGCACCGGGGCCATGGTGGCCCTGGTGGCTTCCAGCAGTTCGCCGTACGGTACGCCCGACGGACACGCGGTCTCGCAGGCCCGGCAGCCGAGGCAGCGGTCGATGTGTCGCGCGGTGTCGGCGTCGTCGAGCGGAATGTCACCGTCGAGCAGGCGGCGCATGAGCACCAGCCGGCCACGCGGCGACTCGTTCTCGTCCTCGAGATTCACATAGGTGGGGCACGCCTGCAGGCAGAAGCCGCAGTGCACGCAGGCGTCGAGTCCGGCCGCTGCCGCCGCGAGCGGTGTGTCCGGCAGCGCGCAGGGGGCTCCCGCCGGCACGGCGGTGTGAGGCAAGGGTGCGTGGTTCATGACGTGCGCAGCCGGTTGAGGATGTCGCCCGGGTCGAAGGCGCGCTTGACGCGCGCGTCGAGCCGATGATGCTCCGGTACAACCGTGCGCCCCTGCTCGACCATCATGGTGATGGGATGGGCCGCGCCGTACGTGGCGGCCAGACGCCTCAGCGACGCGAGATCCGGTGCCTGCTCGGATCCGCGCTCGTCACGAGGCGAGGTGGGCAGCACCGCGCGCAGCGACCCGCGCGCCGCATCGAAGATGAGCGTGGCGGCGGGGAGCGCCTCGCGGGCGGCACGCACGAATGGCACGGCGTCGGAGAGCGCGGTGCGCAGCCGCAGCACGAGGGCACCGGCGGGTGCCTCGAGCAGTGGCGTGTCGTGCAGCGTGGTGCCGGTGGCCACGGTGTCGCGCACCGGTACGCCAAATTCCGTCAGTCGTGCTTCGAGCGCCGCCGCGCGCGCGGCGTTGCCGGCAATGCGCGCCCACAGCTGCGGCCGCTCGCCGGGCACGAGGCGCAGCAGCATCGGCAGCGGGGCGCGGTTGGCGACGAGCGCCGGCAACACCTCCTCGCATGGCCGATCGAGCGGGCCCATCACCACCGCGTCGCACGCGGGGCGCGCGTGCAGCCGCAGGCTCACCTCGCTGATCACGCCGAGCGTGCCCCACGCCCCGGTGTGCATACGCACGAGATCGAAGCCGGCCACGTTCTTCACCACGCGGCCGCCGGCGTGCATCACGTCGCCGGTGCCGCCGATGGCGGTGAGCCCCAGCACGAGATCGCGCACCGCCAGCTCTCCCAGCGGCAGCGGTGCCGTGGCGGCGGTGGCCACGACGGCGCCGATGGTGGAGTCGGGTGCGCCGTACGGCGTGAGCGCCAGCGTCTGTCCGTGCTCGCCGGTGATGGCCGCGAGTTCGGCCAGCGTGGTACCGGCGCGCACGGTGATGACGAGATCGCCAGGGATGTACTCCACCACCCCCGCCTGCGCCCGCACCGACAGCGGGGTGGCGTCGGCGAAGGGGCCGCCACCGTGCAGCCACGTGCCGCTCCCCACGATGCGCAACAGCCGCGACTCGGCGTACGCGGCCTTCACGATCTCGGCGAGCGCGACATCGGCCAGCGCGTGCTCAGTGGACACGGCCACCGACGGCGAAGCGGCGCCGGTGCTCATGCGCGCGCGGCCGGGGTGGCGTGCCATTCGCGGCAGCTGTGCACCGGCACCACCTTCCCCGGATTCGCTCGGCGATCGGGGTCGAAGACCCCACGCAGGCGGCACATGGCATCGAGGGACGGGGCATCGAAGAGCCGCTCCATGTACGGCAGCTTGTCGAGCCCCACGCCATGCTCGCCGGTGATGGTGCCGCCGGCGTCGATGCAGGCCTGCATGATCTCGCCCATGGCGGCGTGCACCCGCGCGCTCTCGTCGGGGTCGGTGGTGTTGTAGGCGATGTTTGGGTGCAGGTTGCCGTCGCCGGCGTGGAACACGTTGCACACGCGCACACGATGCTGTTCGCCAATGACATGAATGCGAGCGAGCACTTCGGGCAGCTTCGTGCGCGGCACGACGGCATCCTGCACCACGAGCGCCGGGGCGAGGCGGCCCATGGCCCCGAACGCCTTCTTCCGCCCTTGCCAAAGGCGCGTGCGATCGGCGGCGTCGGTGGCGATGCGCACGCCGCGCGCGCCGCTTTCCACGCACGCCTGCCGGATGATGGCTACGTCCTCCTCGAGGCCCTCGGCGATACCGTCGACTTCACACAGCAGGATGGCCGCCGCGTCCACCGGATAGCCGGCGGCATAGATGCTCGCCTCCACGGCGCGGATGGTGGCGTTGTCCATCATTTCGAGCGCTGCGGGGACAATACCGGTGGCGATGATGCGCGAGACGGCGCGCGCCGCCGCGTCCACCGTGGCAAAGTCGGCCAGCAGCGTGTGGACCGCGTCAGGGAGCGGCACAAGGCGCACCACGATCTCCGTGGCAATGCCGAAGCACCCTTCGCTGCCCACGAAGGCGCCCAGCAGGTCATAGCCGTCCACGTCACCGTAGGCGTTGCCGAGCCGCGTGACCGAGCCGTCGGGGAGCACCACTTCGCACTCGAGCACGTGATTGAGCGTCACGCCGTACTTGAGGCAGTGTGGCCCGCCGGCGTTTTCGGCCACGTTGCCACCAATGGTGCACACCGTCTGGCTGGACGGGTCGGGGGCGTACTGCAGGCCGAACTTCTCGGTCTCGCGCGACAGGCGCGCGTTCACCACGCCCGGCTCCACGCGGGCGAGGCGGTTGACCGGGTCGACCGCGATGATGCGGGTGAGCCGGTTGAGCCCGATGAGCACCACCTGGTCCGCGAGCGCGCCGCCGGACAGTCCAGTGCCGGCACCGCGCGGCACGAACGGGGTGCCGGTACGCGCCAGTTCGGTCACCACGGCGATGAGTTCGCGGCGCGAGCCGGGCAGCACGGCGAGCGACGGGGTGGCGTGATAGCCGGGCAGGCCGTCGGCGTCGTAGGGCGCGAGTTCGGGGCGGCGGGTTTTCACCCACCGGTCGCCGACGATGGCGGCGAGGCGATCACGCAGGGAGTCGCGCATACGGAGGCAGTGGTGAGCGAACGCTCAGCCGCCATGCACCCCGTCGATCACGGTCCTGAGCGTCCCCAGGTCGAACGGCTTCTGCAGCACATGCGGATGCTCGGCCAGCACGCTGCCGGCATCGGCACACGCGACCGATGCCCCGGTGGTGAGCACGATGCGCGGCACGAGGTGCGGGCGCTCCTCCTGCAGAATGCGGACGATCTCCTCACCGCTCAGGTTGGGCATGTTGAGGTCGCAGACCACGAGATCGAACCGGTCGGGGCCGGCATCGTCGGCCTCGCGCAGCAGCGTCAGGGCGTGGCTACCGTCACCCGCTTCGGCAATCGCCCACTGCTGTCGCTCGAACCAGCGCCGAAGCGCGACGCGGATGCCGGGCTCGTCATCGACGATCAAAACACGGGGCACGCTGATCTCTTGTCTGGGGCAGCAGAACGGCGGGCGTTCGTGAGGTGAACGCCCGCCGTGCTGCAACCTGTTCTGCTGTCACCGTTTTCTCAACGGGGCCTGCCGATCGGCGGGTGCCGATTGGCGTATACCGGTCAGGCGGCGCCCCAGAAGCCGGCGAGGGCGTGGCCATCGGGCGACTCCCGCAGCTTTTCGAAGGCCCGCTCGCGGATCTGCCGGATGCGCTCGCGGGTCACACCCATGAGAGCCCCGATGCGCTCGAGCGTCATGGCTTCCGCCCCCTCGTCGAGGCCGTAGTACAGATAGAGGATCTTGCGCTCGCGCGGCGTGAGGTACTTCCGGAAGACGCGGTCGATGAACTCGCGCATGAGCCGGAAGTCGGTGCCCTCCTCGATGTCGGCGTGCGTTTCGCCGGCGAAGCGCTCGCCAAGGGTGGACGCTTCGCGATCCTGCCGATCGATGGGGGCATCGAGCGAGACTTCGGTGCTCGTGATGGAGCGGGCGTTGCGGACCTGCTCGATCGGTTCCTCAAGCAGCTTGGCCATCTCGGCGTCGGTCGGCTCGCGGTTGAGCACCTGCGAGAGGATCATCTCGCCGCGGGCCATGCGAATGAGCTGCGAATTCTGGTTGAGCGGGATGCGTACGCTCCGCGTCTGCTCGGCCAGCGCCTTGAGGACGGCCTGGCGCACCCACCATACGGCGTAGGAGATGAACTTGACGCCCTGGTCGGGATCGAACTTGCGGACCGCCTTGAGCAGCCCCTCGTTGCCGATGGCGACGAGTTCGGAGAGGTCGAGGCCGTGACCCTGGTACTTCTTGACGTAGCTGATCACGAACCGGAGGTTGGCGGTCACCAGCCGCTCGGCCGCCGCTTCATCGCCCTTCTGGGCGAGTCGTGCCAGGCGACGTTCCTCGGCCGCGTCCGTGATCAGCGGCAGCTTCTGGATGTCGTGGAGGTACTGGTCGAAGGCCGTGGATGGAGCGGAGCGGAAGAAGCCCTTGGAACGGGCCTCGGAAGTCCTGGTCGCGGCAGCTGCCTGCATACGCCCTCGCCGTGCGTGTACTGGGGATCGGGCCGGGACGACCCGATCAGGGGGTGGGAGCGCCACTATACGACACGGAGTCCGGACGGTCAATGAAAAATTTCTGGTGGTGACGAAATAACGCAGAGAAGCCTCAGCTTGGTGACATGTACTGCCGCATCGCCGAAAAAGCCCCTGCCGACAGCGGGGGGCCTTCGATTCACGACCAGCAGGAGCGAGCTCAGCCCTGACTACGGCGGCGGGCGACGAGGCCGAAGGCGATCAGACCGTGGCCCATCAGGGCGGCGCTCGTCGGGTCGGGGGCCACAGACTGGGCACCCACCGTGAGGCGGTGCCAGCACTCGTCGCCGACCATGTTGAAGGACAGCGCTGTGAATGTCCCCTGGCACTGGAGTACGCCGCTGAACTCCCTGTCGAGCAGCGAGGTGTTGCCGTTGCTCATGGCGTACCTGCCCTTGCCCCAGAACGCAGCGTTGAGCGTGTTGTCGGAGACGACGGTGAAGGCGTTGGAGAAGTTGTACGTGCCGAAGTCGGCGCCCGGCTGCCCGACGCTGATGAGGGCGATGTACGGATTCACCACCGCCGGGCTAAACGTGATGGTGTTGGGGCCGTCCGCCTCGCGGAACTGGACGAACGAGATGTTGTCCGGCGTCGGGCTGTAGGGCGCGCTCGGCACCCCGAAGTAGCTGCCCCGGCTGGAAATCGAACCGCATGCCACGCCGCCGGCCGCATTCTGCGCGGCGCTTCAGGTGCCGGAGTACGTCACCGATCCGGTACCGAAGGCGCCGGTCACGTTGCCGCCGCACTGCGTCGGGTGGCTTCCGTTGGCCGAGGTCTGCGCCTGCGCCACAGTCGGCGTCGTGGTCACGACACAGGCCGCGACGGCGCCAGCATGCCAAGTGCCTTCCAGATAATGCGTTGGGGGATTCGAGGAGAGGATTGCTCGGTTGCATTTCCCCTCAAGAGCACGAGCCATACCCCTAAAGCGGACTCGACGGCATCGGAATTGCCAATCTGTTGCAGCGAGTCCACGATGTGTGTCATTTGCAAGTCACTGTTGCGCACATGCCGTCGTTGTGCGACCGATATCACGCGGTAGGTAAAACGACAGCGCCCCCCGCCCGGGTGGGCGGGGGGCGCGTCAATTCAGCGGCGTAATGGGGTCAACGCGTCCGGCGGCGGCGCGACGCGGCGCCGAGGGTCAGCAGGGCGGCGCCGAGCAGGGCGAAGGTGGAAGGCTCGGGTACGACCGAGGCGGCGCCGATGGTCCAGCCGTGCCAGTTCTCCGAGTTCTCCGTCATGAACGAGAGCGACGTGAAGGTGCCCGTGAACTGGATCAGGCCGCTGAACTCCCGGCCGCGGATGCCGAACATGGGGCCCGTGTTGACCAGATCGTAGAAGCCGAGGCCGATCCACGGATTGACGACCTCGGTGTCGTTGTACGACACGACCGAGAACGGCGAGTCGAACAGATATGTGACCGGGGTGCCGCCGCAGTTGGGCGCGGCCGGGGGGCAGACGGTGTTGCCGACGCTGTGCAGGGCGATGAACGGATTGATCACCGCCTGGCTGAAGGTGATGGTGTTGAGGCTGGTGCCCGCGTTCACCATCTGGACGAACGACGTGTTGTCCGGCGTCTCATTGTACACGCCGGGCGGGGTGATCGCCCACGCGTCAAATCCGCCGAAGTCGAACCCGGTGCTCGCCCCGCAGTTCCGGACGGCCGGGTTGGTAACGGACGGCGGGCCGCTGAAGCCGGCCCCCTGCACGCCGTTGTAGGCGCCGGTGTAGGTCACCGTCGCCGAGCCGAACGCGCCAGTCACCGGCGCCCCACACGTGCCGGGCAGATTCCACGACGCCCACGTCTGCGCCGCCGCGGTGGCAGGTAAGGCGGCCGAGCTGCCGAGGGCGGCGGCCAGGAGGAAGCGGAAGCGCTTGGGCATAGGATCAGTGTCCGGTTCTGGAAATTTGAGCGTATAAAAGCGACTGCGGTTACAGTTGGGTGCAGGAATCAGGCCACGTTGGTCTGGTGCTCAAACAGCGCCTGATGAACGATGGCATCGGCTACCGCGACTGACCAGCTGCCGTTCCATGTCGGCATGGCTCCGATGGCCTGGGGGAGCGCATACCGGCCGACGCCGCCCCGGGCTTTCTTGTCCCCGTGCGTTTCGGCCACGATGCGAGCGAGATTCGTGCCAGACGGCAGGCTGGTCGGCAGCCCCGCTGCCCGCACGGCATCGGCCACGGTCGCCCGCAACGGAGACTGGGCGACCCCGGCGAGTTCCGCGATCCGGGATTCGACCACCATGCCGATGGCGACCGCATCGCCGTGCAGCATGGCGTACTGCTCCGACTTTTCGATGGCGTGGGCGATGGTGTGGCCGAAGTTCAGGATCTGCCGCATCCCCCCTTCGCGCGGGTCCGCCGCCACCACCGATGCCTTGATGCGGACGCTGTCGGCAATGAGCGGGGCAAAGTGGGGCGAGCGGGCACCGTCCGCGAGCAGCGAGGGGAGCGCGCGCTGCATGGCCTCGAAGTAGCCGGCATCGGCGATGATGCCGTGCTTGAGCATCTCGGCGAGGCCGCTGCACAGAATGGCCGGTGGCAACGACGCCAGCACCAGCGGGTCGATGACGACCGCTGACGGATTATGGAAGGCGCCCACGAGATTCTTGCCGGCTGCCGTATCCACCCCGGTCTTGCCCCCCACCGACGCGTCGACCATGGCCAGCAGCGTGGTGGGCACCTGAATGACCGGCACCCCGCGCAGGTAGGTGGCGGCGACGAATCCGGCGAGGTCACCGACCACGCCCCCGCCCAGGGCGACGATGGTGGTGTCGCGACCGGCACCCCAGGCCAGCAGCTCGTCGGTGAGCATGGCCCACCGCTTCCGTGTCTTTTCCTGCTCGCCGGGGGGGATGGTGAACAGCCGCACCCGCCCAGCCGGCAGCTCCGCCCCCAGCCGATCCTGCAGCGCCGGCGCGTGATGCTCGGCCACGGTGGTGTCGGAGATGACCGCCACCCGGTGCGCCGGTGCGGTGCTGCTCACGATGCGGCCGATGTCGCTCAGGACGCCCGCCGCGCAGTACACGGGGTACTCGAGCGACAGTGAGAGCGGCGCGGCCATGGCTGCCACTCGGGCTACCAGGTCACTTCGCCTGCGCCGGCCCGCCGGTTCGCCACGCGGGCGAGCATGAACAGCAGGTCGGAGAGGCGATTGAGATAGATGACTACGAGGTGCGGCAGCTCGATCTCGTTGGCCAAGTGCACCACGCGTCGCTCGGCGCGGCGGCAGACCGTGCGGGCCACATGCAGCGCCGCCGCCTTGGGAGTGCCGCCCGGGATGATGAAGCTGCGCAGCGGCTCGAGTTCGCTCTCGCAGGCGTCGATGGCGCGCTCCAGCTCCTCGATGCGTCCCTCGTCGATACGCGCCTTGGTGAGCTGCTCGCGCATCTTGTCGTGGTCGGGGGTGGCCAGCAGGGCCCCGATGGCAAACAGGTCGCGCTGGATGGGCACGAGTACTTCGTCGATGCGCGGCATCATGTCGATCGAGCGGGCCAGCCCGAGCGACGCGTTCAGTTCATCGACATCGCCATAGGCCTCCACACGCGGGTGGTCCTTGCCCACGCGCCCACCGCCGAACAGGGCGGTCGCGCCTTCATCTCCGGAACGGGTGTAGATCTTC
This sequence comes from Gemmatimonas sp., assembly GCA_040379205.1. Taxonomy (GTDB): domain Bacteria; phylum Gemmatimonadota; class Gemmatimonadetes; order Gemmatimonadales; family Gemmatimonadaceae; genus Gemmatimonas. The sequence continues at coordinate 222 of JBEILM010000094.1, read as the reverse complement.
ATACTGCAAAGCTAAGCACGGAAGGGCGCGGGATGAACGGCGCGAGCTGAACGGCGCGAGCCAGGGGGCGCGAGCCAGGGGGCGCGAGCCAGACGGCGCGAGCCAGACGGCGCGAGCTAGACGGCGCGAGCCAACCCGCGCGAGCCAGCGGGCGCCGCCCACGGGGAGCCCCCCGTCCCGCGCCCGTTAGCTCGCGCTCTTTAGCTCGCGCTCTTTAGCTCG
>JBEILM010000093.1:0-15222 GCA_040379205.1 Gemmatimonas sp. | reverse complement strand
TCGCGGATCTCGAGCTTCCCGTTACAGTCCGCATCGCCGGCCGGGAACAGCGTCACCGATGCCGGCAGCTGCACGCCGGTCAGCCCCTGCTGAATGAGCAGCGCATCGGCGGCGTCCACGCGACCGTCACCGTTCACGTCCCCGCGCAGCACGGGGGCGGCGGTGGTGAAGTCGAAGGCCCAGATGCCGCGTCCGTACGTGGCCGCCACCAGGCGGTTTGTGCGCGGGTTGTACACCAGGTCGGTGACGCGGATGGTGGGCAGCCCTTCGTTGCGCGTCCACGTCGCCCCGAGGTCGGTGTTTTCGTACACGCCGAGCATGTTGCCCACGTAGAGCCGGCCATTGGGGCCCCAGGCGACGGCCTGCGTGGTGACATCGGGCAGGGTGCCGTTGATATCGGTCCACGTCTGCCCGCCGTCGCGCGTGAGAAAGGCATGCGACGTGCCCGAACTGCCGAACGTCACCACCACCCGCCCTGGGTCTGCCGGATCGATGGCGAAGTCGGTGACACTGCGCGAGGGGAGCGTCGTGCTCGGCGCCAGCCAGGTGAGGCCGTAGTCGCGCGTGAAGCGCACGTTGCCGTCGTTGGTGCCCACGAAGATCGTGTTGGAGTCGGTGGGCGCCACGGCCAGCGCCGACACGACGCCGGAGCCACGCGTCAGGTCTTCCGAGATGGCGGTCCAGGTCGTGCCTTCGTTGATGGTGCGGAACAGTCGCGCGCCGCCGAAGTAAAGGCGCGTGCTGCGCAGCGGGTCGATCACGAAAGGCGCGATGAACGCGCGCCGCTCACTGCTGCTGATGCCTCCCGTGGCACCACGCGATGCGCCCGTGCTGAGCTGCAGGCGGCGCATGTTGCCGTTCTGGCTCGACACGTACACGATGTCGGGGTTGTCTGGATTGATGGCGGTGAAGGCCCCATCGCCGCCGTTCACGCCGTTCCACTGCACCATGCCGTTGCGGGCGATGAGCGTCCCGTTGTCCTGCAGCCCGGTGAGTACGCCCGTCGCATCGGTGGGGTGCACCGACAGCCCCGGATAGTGCAGCGACGTGGCCAGCCCCGCGTTCACCGACTCGAACGTCTCGGCACGATCACGTGACAGGAAGGCGCCGCCATCGTTGCCGGCGAAGACCCGCGTGGGATCGTTGGGGTCGACCGCAATGACATGCCAGTCCACGTGGATGCTGGGGGCGATCTCGGCGAACGTCTGCCCCCCGTTGCGCGACCGGTACGCGCGCACCCCACCCACGAAAATCACGTTCGCGTCGGACGGATCGACGGCGATCATGAGGTTGTAGTTGCTCTGCGTACCGAAGTTCAGGCGATTGGCCACCAGCGGCGGCGCCGTGACGCCACTGGCTTCGAGCGTGGTGCGGGCGCCGGTGGCCGCGTCGTACCGGAAGAGTCCACCGAAGCGGCTGTCGGGCGTACCGGCCACGATCCACACGCTGCCCGGCTGCGCCCGCGACACCGCGATCTCGAGCCGTGACACCGAATCGGCGGTGAACACCGACACGGTGCTCCACGTGGCGCCGCGATCGGTGCTGCGCCAGAGCCCCGGCGGCGTGGCACTCCCCTGCACCCCCACCCGCGCCGCGTACATGATGTTCGGGTCGGTCGGGTGCTGCACGACGTCGCTGAACGTCAGCGCCGGCGTGACCACCGTCCACGTCTGCCCGGAGTTGGTCGAGCGCATGACGCCGCGCAACGTGGCCGCGAGCACGGTAGTGGCGTTGGCGGTGCCGGCGCTCGCTCGGTCGATCACCAGGTTGTACACCGGCCACCCCTGCGCCAGCGACGTCGTGAACACGTTCTGCCCGAAAGTGCTCCACGTGGCGCCGCCGTCGGTGCTGCGCAGCACACCGCACCCCTGCGTCGATTCACTCGGCTCGCCGGTCGCGGCGTACACGATCTCGGGGTTCACGGGGTCCACCGCCACCGCCCCGATCACCAGCGAACACTGCGTGTCGGTGAGCGGCATCCAGCTGGCGCCTTCGTTGATGCTCTTCCACAGGCCGCCCGCCGAGGTGCCCACGTACAGCACGTTGCGATCGGTGGGGTGGAACGCCAGCGCTGGCACCCGCCCCGCGTCGAGCTGCGGCAGCGAACCGTAGAAGCCGTTGTCGCCGTAGAAGCCGCGCGGACCGATGCTCGTCCAGCGCCCCGGGGTCGGCACCGGTACCCCGTCGCGCAACCGCGCGTTGCTGGCCCCCGCCTGTGCCGCCAGCCAGGTGGCGTACGACATGCCGCTGCGCGCCTCCAATGAGCCCGGCACGGCATCCCACAGCCCGATCAGCGCCTGCCGACGCTCCTCGGGGTCACTCTCGCGAATGGGCTCGCGCGACTGCGCCTGCAGCGCCGGGTGCGTTGCGTCCACGCCGGCGAGGGGCTGCAGCAGCAGCGCCGCAGCCGCCGCGAGCATCATCGCACGGCACCTCATCGCACACCCCCCACCAGAGCGAACGACAACGCGTTCGATGTCCCGTGCGCCGTACTCACCCGCACCTCGTAGGTACCAGTGGGTAGCGGCAGCACCGGAGCGCCGCCGCGATCGGGCACCTGCTCATCGTCGCGCGGCACCATGAAGCGCAACGAGGTAGACGACTGGCGCGGCACCTGCCGCAATCGCACCCGCCCGAAGTGCACCGTGTTGAGCGAATCGAAGCCGCGGCCGGCGATGATCACATCGACCACGTCACCGCGACTGACATCGGCGCGTGCCGGCGTGAGCGCGGTGATGACCGGTACCGCCGCCCCGCGTGCATGACATGCGGCGAGCGGCACCAGGCACGACAGCGCCGTGACCACCAGTGCGCGCCTCATCGGCCACCGTCCGCGCCCGGCACCAGCGACGTCACGTCGAGCGCCTCGAGCAGCGACTCGCCACCCACGCCGTGCACCTCCTGCACCGTCCACTGCCAAGTGGGCGCGGCGCTCGGCGAGGTGCGCACGAAGGTGAGCGTGAGCAGGTCGCCGGTGTGCGTACCGGCCGCCCACGCCGATGCCACGCGCACACGGCCCTCGTGTGCCTTGCAGGCCAGCAGCGGCTCCCCCTGCGCCGCGGCGCAGGCCACGAAGCGCCAGTCGCCGGTGGTCACGAGCGCGGCGGTGAGGCTTCCCAGGGCCCGTACGGGACCGCTGCCGAGGGTGATGGCCACCTGGACCGTGTCACCGAGTCCGGGGCGGGGCTCTAGCGCGAGGGTGCTGCGCACGACGGGCTGCGGCATGTCGAGCATTGTGTTGCGGCAGCCGGTTGCGGCGAGCAGCGCTGCGACAGCGAGCAGGAGCCGAGTCACGCCGGTCGCGCGGGCGGGAAATGGAGTCGCCTTCATGGCACGATCACCACAGGTTGAAAGATGCTGGTGGCGGCGGTGACATCGGAGAGATCGCCGGCCAGCAGTTGATTGAGCGTGAATACCAGCTGGTTGCCCACGTTGCGCTGGTTCACGCGACACACGAGGCGCACCAGCTGCACGGGGCCGGTCACCGGGGTCGCCGAGATCCAGGTGACGCGCGCGTTCTGCTGGGCGTCGACCGTCTGGGCCACCACGCCGCTGCGCAGTGGGGCAATGGAGGTGACGTTGAACGGCGAGAACGGAAACGCGGCCGACCCCGGCCAGGCGATTTCGAGATCGGCCGCCGACAGCGCCCGACCATCACGCGGCACGATCTCCACCACGATGGAGAAGGTGTCGGTGGCGATGCGATAGCTCGGCAGGGTGGCCCGCAGGATCGGCCCCGTCTCGTTGCGGGGCACGAACAGCAGCACCGAATCGGCCACGCCGGGAGTGCGACTGGCCTGCGCCACCACGAAGGTGCGTCCCGGCAACGCGCCGTTGATACGCCCATCGGTGGCGACCGTGGCCCGCGAGGGATCGCGCACGAACCAGCGCACACCGCCGGTTCCCATGACATCACCGGCGGCGTTCCGCGCTTCGAGGAAGGGTTGGATGCTGGCCCCGGGACCGCTCAGTTCCAGCACCCGGCTCACCGTGTCACTTGCCGAGCGTGTGGTGCGGATGCGCGCTGGCTGGGCGGTCGTATCCGGCGGGGCCACCGCCACGGAGCGTGAACCGACGCCGGTCAGTCCCTCGGCGGCGAACTGCAGCGTGCGGGCGCCGTTGCCATCGAAGATGGTGAGGCCGGTGAAGATCGCGCGCCCGAGGGTGTCGGTCACGGCAGTGTTGTTGGTGAGGGTGCCGACACCGCCAACGAGTGAGGCGCGGATCGTCACGCCGGCGTCGGCGGCACTGTTGCCCACGCTGTCGAGCATGCGGACGATGGGCGCCGGCGACAGGGGCACCCGTTCCTCCGCGCTCGGCGGCGCATCGCGTTCGAGGAACAGACGCGTGGGCTGGCCACCCACCAGCGACAGCGTGGCGGTGGCCACGCCGGTGATGGCCTCCGCCGCAAAGGTAAGCACCCGCGTGCCGGCCACACCGGCCACTGTGAGCGTGCTGAACACCGCGCGCCCCTGAGCATTGGTGAGCGCACTGCCGTTGGCGAGCACGGTCACGCCGGTGCCGCCCGCCGAGGTGACCGTCACGCGACGCCCGGCCAGCGGGGTGTCGTTACCTTCGAGGTCGCGCAGCTGCACCTGCACCGCCGTGGCGTTGGGCACGCCGCTGCGCAGACGCGGCGGCGCCCCCACGAAGGCGAGCGCTGCGGCCGGTCCCGGCAGCAGGTCGAACACACTGCTCGTGACCGGCGTGAGTCCGGGCGCGAAGAACTGCAGCGAGCGCCCGCCCACCAGCCCCGAGACGGTGAGATCGGTGAAGCGCGCCACTCCCTGCGACGCGGCCAGGTTGATGGTGCCCGTGACCGTGCCCGAACCCACGAGCGCCACGTTCACCGTGGTGGTGGCCGACGTCACGACGTTGTCGGCGTTGTCGCGCACCTCGATCACCGGCTGCGCAACCAGTCGCACCCCCGAGGCGGCCCCGCCGGGCTGTGTGGCCACCACGAGTTTCGCCGGCGCGCCCGGCGTGACGGTGAGGCTGATGCTGCCGCTGGAGCCGTCCGACGTGGCGGTGATGTTGGTGGTGCCGGCCTGGATGCCCGTCACCAGCCCCGTGGCTGACACCGCCGCGATGGCGCCGTTGGCCGAACTCCACGTGAACACGGGATTGCTCACGGGGCGCCCGCGCCGGTCGGTGAGCGTCGCGGCCAGTTGCACGCTGCTCCCCGAGGTGATGCTGGTGGCGCCGCCGGTGGCCGTCACGGCCACCACGGGCGGCACGTCAGGGGCGGCGGGCTCGCCGGAGCAGGCGGCCGACAGGACGGCGGCCACGGTAACGAGCAGACGGCGGGCGTGGGGCATTCGGGGGCGACGGGAGAGGGCGGATGCGCAGGGCGAACCGCTCGGGAGCAGGAAGCAGGAGGTCAGGGAGGAGAAGCCGGCGGCTCTCCCACGGGGCAGAGCGTACGATGGGGACCGGGGGGTGTCAAACGGTGTGACGCGTGCTCAGGACAGCGACGGCACCTTGTCACGCCACCACGACTCGTGCTGCAGGTACCAGCGCACGGTGTCGGCGAGACCATCGCGCACAGTGCGCAGCGGCAGCGCTCCCACCAGCGCCCGCAGCGCGCCGGCGTCGAGTGCGTAGCGACGGTCGTGACCAGGACGATCGGTGACGTGCGTGATGAGCGTCACGCACGATGCCCCGTGGGCGGCGGGACAGTCGGGAAAGCGGGTGGCAAGCGTCGCATCAGCGGCGAACGCCGCATCGAGCTGCGCGCACAGCTGACGCACCACGTCGATGTTCTCCACTTCGGCCTGGCCGCCGATGTTGAACGAGGCGCTCGTCACATTCGCCAGCAGCAGCGCCTCGAGGTGCACACAGTGATCGTGCACATGCAGCCACTCACGCCGCTGGCGGCCGTCGCCATACACCGGCAGTGGTCGGCCATGCAACGCCCGCACGATCATGTGCGGGATGAGTTTCTCGGGAAACTGATACGGCCCGTAGTTGTTCGCGCAGTGGCTGATGGTGTAGGGCAGGCCGTAGGTGTGACCGTACGCCCGCACCAGATGATCGGCGGCTGCCTTGCTCGCGGAGTACGGCGAACTGGGGCGATAGGGCGCCGCCTCGGTCACCGGCGCCGCGTGGGGATCGAGCGCGCCGAACACTTCGTCGGTGCTGATGTGATGAAAGCGCACGCCCGCGCGCCATAGGCCGCTGGTACACCACGCCGCCCGCGCCGCCTCGAGCAGCACGTGCGTGCCCAGCACGTTGGTGCGCACGAACGCCTCCGGCCCCGCGATGCTGCGGTCCACATGGCTTTCGGCAGCAAAATGCACCACGTGGTCCACCCCATGCGTGGCGAACAGCGCCTGCACGAGCGGCGCACTCAGTATGTCGCCGTGCACGAACATGATGCGCCCCGCGCTCTCGAGCGGCGCCAGCGTGTCCCGGCACCCGGCATACGTGAGCGCATCGAGCACCACCACGCGGTCCCCCGGATGCCGGGATACCCAGTGCTGCACGAAGTTGGCCCCCAGGAATCCCGCCCCACCGGTCACGAGCAGTATGCGCACCAGTTCCCCTCACGTCTGTACAGGAAACCACCAACTCCCACCATCACTCGCATCGCCCCCCTCCCCACCTCCTTTCCTCCCCGCCTCGCGAGCGCAGCGAGCCATGGCTGTTCTGCTGATCCTGCTCAAGCAAAGGACCGGGCCGGAAGCAGACACCGCTCAACAGCATTGGCTCGCTGCGCTCGCGAGGCACGGAGGAGAGGAGACAAGGAGAGCACGCTCACACCTTCCGCCAGAAGTCCGAGCGCCGCAAGGTGATGATCGACGCGCCCATCATCACCACGGCCGACATGGCGATGGCGTGCCCGGCCGACAGCAGGTTGGCCACGGCGCCGATGGCGAGCGAGCCCACCGCCTGCGACAGGCCGATGAATACGAGCGCGTAGAACGCCATCAGGCGGCCGCGGAACCGCTCGTCCACCAGCAGCTGCAGGATGCCGTTGGAGAGCGCGTTGAAGGTGATCATGCTGAGCCCCGTCACGAACAGCAGCCCGTGCGCCACGGCCGGGGCGGTGGTGTACGCGAAGCCCATGAGGACCACCGGATACACGAGGGCCGCCGCCATCATCACCCGGCCGCGGATGGCCCGATGCGCGATGGGGCCCGCCACCAGCAGCGCCCCGGTGAGGCCACCTACGCCGAGCGTGGCCAGGAGCGCGCCGTAGCCGCTGGCGCCCAGCCGCAGCTGATCACGCGCCACCACCGGCATGAGCGTGATGAACGGTCCGCCGAAGAGCGCCGCCACCGTGACCAGCGTGAGCAGGTCGCGCACGGCACCCGGCTGGCGCAGATAGCGCACCCCTTCGGCGGCGCCCGCCGAGCTGCGGCGCAGCACCTCGGCCATGGAGGCGGACACCCGGTCGGCCGAGGCGGGCAGCTGAATGCGCAGCAGCCCCCAGAGCACGGCCACGAAGCTCAGTGCGTTGAGCCCGAAGCACCAGGCGATGCCCAGGCGGGCGATCACCAGCCCGCCCAGCGCCGGCCCCACGATGCGGGCGAGGTTGAAGCCGCTGGCGTTGAGCGCAATCGCCGACTGCAGGTCGTCGCGCCCCACCAGTTGAATGACCAGACTCTGGCGGGCCGGGATTTCGACAGCGCTGCACAGCCCCTGCACGAACGACAGCGCGAGCAGGATGGGGATGGACACGACCCCGGTGAGCGTCACCAGCCAGAGCGTGACCGCCTGCAGCAGGAACACCGTCTGGGTGACCTTCACGATGCGCAGCCGGTCGCCCTGGTCGACGAGGGCGCCGGCGTGCATGCTGAGGAACACCACCGGCAGCGCGCCCACGCTGGCCACCAGCCCCACCACGAACGCCGAGTCGGAGAGCTGGAGCGCCAGCCACCCGGCGGCCATGGTCTGCATCCAGGAGCCGACCAGGCTCAGCGTCTGCCCCGTCCAGAAGATGCGGTAGTTCCGGTGCAGGCCGAGGACCCGGAACGGGTTGCGGGATCTGGGCTCGGCGACGGCGGCGGTGTGCACGCCGCAATATCGCGAGCAGGCCAAGGGTCGCCCGCGAAGGCCATGGCGAACCGCGCCGCTGGCACGATTCTTGGCTACGAACTCAGCTTTAGCGCCTCGTCGACGGGCGGTGAACAGCCGCACACGCCTCCGCCCACTGGAAACCCATAAACGCCTGCCCTGGCCGGCGCCCAGCCGATTGATCTCACCCCCACGGGGACCGCCCGGCAGGTGCGTTGCTCAGCGATGTCTGCGGGTGCCGGGGCGCGCAACCGTCCCGAGTGCGACAGCAACTTCCTGGCGGCCAGCGTCATCAACGCCAATCCCGGCGGCTGGGCGGCGGACCCCATCGACACGCCGCAGGGCGGCGCCCGGCACATCGGCGCCCATGGCTCCGGGTCGCTGTGGAGCAACACCCCAATGAGGACGAGCACGTTTCTACACCTTTCGCACCACCTTCGACCTGACCGGCTACAGCCCGGGCACGGCGTCGCTCACGCTGCCGACCTTCTGGCTCGACGACTGCCAGCGCGGCTTTGGGCTGAACGGGGTGTTCACGCCGTTCACCGACATCGGCCTCAACGCGCCCGGCGCCGCCGCCAACGACGATCCGTACATCGATCCCGATCCGCGGCTCCTCAACGGCGCCGACAGGTCGCGCAACTGCCAGCTACGGGTGCGGGTCGGCATGAACTTCGTAGCCGGCTTGAACACCTTCAACCTCGTCATCAGCGGCAACAGCCGCTCCGACGGCATCCTGGCCAGCGGCTTCGTGACCACCACTGCGGTGCCGGAGCCGGCCTCGGCCGCCCTGATCGACGCCGGCCTGCTGGGGCTGGCGGGCGTCGCCCGCCGCCGCCAGAGCGCGTAACGCTGCCGGTACCGTCGGCCAACGCCGGCGGAGGCACGCATGAGCACCCGCCCCCATCGCGAGTGGTCGCGGAGGAGGCGTTTTGTGGGATCAACCCTCAGGCTCCGCGCGTAGAGTGAGGGTCTTCCACGCCGAGTCCCATGCGCTTCCACACGTACACCAGGTTCAACCCCCAGCTGGCCGACGCCGTCGACCTGCAGTCGCTGCTCGACCAGCTCGCCGACTTCCTGCTCCAGTCCGGCTTCGCCGGCGGCAACCAAGGCTACTGGGGCGACGGAGACGACGCCGACCGGTCGCTGGACGCGCTCAAGCAGGCCATCCTGCAGGCACTTATCGAAAGCGGGCAGATCACCCCCGAGATGCTGCAGGCGCTGCGCGGCGAAGGGGACGAGGTGAGCGAGGAAAAGCTCGCCCAGCTGCTCGACGGGCTGGTGCAGCGGCTCATCCAGGACGGCTTCCTGAGCATGGAGCAGGGCGGCAACGTGCCCGCCGGGCATCAGCCGGTCACCGGCAAGGGCTCCATCGCCCAGGCGGCCAGCAAGGACGTGCAGTTCAACCTCACCGGCAAGGGCATCGATTTCCTGGGCTTCAAAACGCTGCGCGGTCTGCTGGGGAGCGTGGGCAAGGCGAGCATCGGCAGCCACGACACCCCGCAGCTGGCCACCGGCGTGGAGAGCGATGCGTGGAGCAAGCCGTACGAATTCGGCGACACGCTCAACCTCGACGTGCCCGGCACACTGGCCAACGCACTGGCGCGCAACGGCTCGCTGGATGTGCCCATCGACCTGGATTACCGCGACCTCATGGTGCGGCAGAGCGAGTACCGCTCGAGCTGCGCCACGGTGCTCATGCTCGACTGCTCGCACAGCATGATCCTGTACGGCGAGGACCGCTTCACGCCGGCCAAGAAGGTGGCGCTGGCGCTCACGCATCTCATCAGGACGCAGTTTCCCGGCGACACCATTCGGGTGGTGCTGTTTCACGACAGCGCCGAAGAGATCCCCATCGCCACGCTGGCCACAAGCCAGGTGGGGCCGTATCACACGAATACGGCCGAGGGGCTGAAGCTGGCGCGGCGGCTGCTGATGGCGCAGAAGAAGGACATGCGGCAGATCATCATGATCACCGACGGCAAACCCAGCGCGCTGACCATGCCCGACGGGCAGATCTACAAGAACAGCATGGGGCTGGACGGCTACGTGATCGCGGAGACGCTGCGCGAGGTGGCCGCGTGCCGGAAGAGCAACATCATGATCAACACGTTCATGCTGGCGCGTGACCGGGCGCTGGTGGAGTTCGTGAAGCGCATGAGCGAGATCAGCCGCGGCAAGGCGTACTTCACGAACACGATGAGCCTGGGGCAGTTCGTGCTGATGGATTTTCTGAAAAAGAAGACGAAACGGGTGAGCTGACCGGAGTCCGGCTCAGTCCAGCAGGGCCCGGGTGCGGGCGAGGATCGCCTCGAGCGTCGTCGCCGGGAGGGCGGCCGCTGGAGACGCGTGGCGTGCCCGCCAGTCGAGGCACTTCACCTGATCGGCGAAGGCCACACCATGCACCGCGAAGTTATCCGGCATGGCCACTTCGAACGGATAGCCCTTGGCTTTCGAACTGATCGGTACGCACAGCGCACGGCCAGTGGGCGCGTTGTAGCTCGCTGGCGAAAGGACCACCGCCGGGCGGCGACCCGCCTGTTCGCGCCCGGCCTGCGGGTCGAATTCCAACCAGACCACATCACCGCGATCGGGCACCCACGGGATGTCGTCCTTTTCGTATCCACGAGATGGCTCGCGGATCGTCGCGGCACTCGGCGCGGCCGCCATGCTGCGCTTCACCGGCGGCTTCGGTGAGCGGGGCACCTTCACCAAACTTCCGCGCCACGCGGCGCTTCGTTCACGAGGTCGGGGAGGTTGTCCGGGGTGATGCGCGCCACCAGTTCAGCCAGCGACAGCACCGGCACGATGACCAGTTCGCCACCGCGGATCGTGAGTTCGACCTCAGCCCCCTCCTCGAGGCGCAGATCGGCGGCGACTCCGGCAGGAATCCGGACCCCCAGGCTATTTCCCCACTTTCGCACGGTGGTTCGCATCGCTCCCTCCAGCTTTTGTGTGTAGTCAAAGTATATACACAGAATCGCTGCGGAAAGTACCACGGGGCGCGTCCAACGCTGGCGCCTCGCGAGCGCTCGTAGACAGACACAGCGGGTGAGCTGACCGGAGGTCAGCTCACCCGCTGTGCTATCCGCGCTTACTCGAGCGCGGCACCGGCAGTGTACAGCGGCCTTACCAGCCGCCGATGCGAAGCAGCATCACTGGGACCGTCCGCAGCATGATGAGCACATCCTCGCCCAGCGACTGGCGGCGCATGTAGGCGATGTCGTACGCCACCTTGCGGCGCACGTCGTCGAGGCACTGGTCGTACGGGTTGGACACCTGGGCGAGGCCGGTGATGCCCGGGCGCACGCGCTGGCGGACCGGATACTCCCCGATTTGCTCGCGCAGGCGCACGAAGATGCTGGGGCGCTCGGGGCGCGGGCCGACAATGTTCATGTCGCCCTTGAGCACATTGAAGAGCTGGGGCAGCTCGTCGATGCGCGAGGCGCGCAGGATCTTGCCGATCGGGGTCACGCGGTCGTCGTTGGGCTTGGCCCAGACGGCGTGGCCATTAGCCTCGGCGTCCACGCGCATCGAGCGGAACTTGTAGATGGTGAACGGCACCCCGCCCAGATCCTCGCGGCGACGCTCATTGAGCGCCCGGGAGCGGGTCCAGCGGCGGTCGAGCCCCACGCGCTCCTGCAAATAGAAGATCGGGCCGCGGGCGGTGAGCCGGATGGCGAGGGCGGCCAGCAGCATGACCGGCGCCGCCACCACGAGCATCAGCAAGGCGAGGACCACGTTGAAGACCCGGGACACGCTCTCGGAACGCGGGCGGGGCTCGAAGTCGCCGAACGGCTCGGCCGTAAACCCACGAAGAGCGGAAGAGCCTTCGCTGGGACGAGGCATACCACGCTTACGGGTCGATCGCTGATCGGACCTCAGAGGCGAAATGGTGCTGGTTGAGCGAGGCATTGCAGGGGAATTCAAGGGGAGCCACGTCGGCCGTGAAGTGGCTAAGTGCCGACTCTCGCTTGCAGCAGCAAGAATCCGGCCAGTCTACTTCCGGCGATGCGGAAGTACGATGAGCGTGACCGATGCGTGAAGCAGATGCGCCCACGGCCAGCAGTGGAAAACAGAACCCCTCACCGCTGGTACCGGGGAGGGGTTCGTAAACCAGTTTGGAGATTCTGCTGATCAAGCAGCGTATGCGTTCCGCTTGCGGCGAGCAGCCGCCACTCCGAAAACACTGGCAAAGAGGAGAGCGACCGCAGAAGGCTCAGGCACCGTTGCCCCAGAGACCTGCAGCAGAACATCGTTGTAGTCAAGGTCGCCACCGACACGGATGCCCTCCGCTCCTACCCAGCAGCCAGCGAGGCCGCAGTCAGCGCTGCCGCCGAAGATACCACCGTTTCCGAATACCGCGAACTGGAAAGGACTCTGGCCCGTCCAAGAAATTCCACCAGCCGCATGCGAAATGCCAAGATCAAAGGTCATCGAGCTGGTCAGAGTGAACGTGTGCGTGCTGGGATCGAGCTGCTGAAACGTCCAAACGATCGACCCGGTGCCCTGATCACGAACGTAGATGTCACGGAGTGGACTTGCTCCGGCAATGCCGCCGAAGTACCGGACTGTCGAACCGGCGCCGGCGGCGAAACCGAAACCGACGGCTGCGTCCGGGTTGCCGTTCTCATGAGCGAACCATGCCGTTCCGCCAGGAGCGCCAAATGATGAGGTGAACGGGGCCGTGTACGTCGGGGAGATCTGATTGTTGAAGCACGATCCGCCAGACCCCGGTGTTCCGGGCACAACCTGACCCGAAAGCACGTAGCCGATGTTGCAGCCGCTGCCGTTGTCACCCGAGACACGATCCCAGAACGGCGAGTTGTTCTGGTTCGGATCCATCGGCCCAGGGTTGCTGAAATACTGAGCCTGCAGGCTGGAGGCGGGCAGGACCGCCAGAGCAGAAGCGAGGACGAACTGACTGATGCGCATCTCTTTCCCCCGAATGGTATAATCGAAACAGGTTTTCCACCTACACATTGCAGAGCAGGGACCGTGCCACAAGTGCAAACCACCAAGACCAGACGCAAACCATTACGCCAAAACGCCTTACAAATGATCCGCAGCGACGAACACCACTGGTTTCGTTCGTACTGTTGCACCAAGGCAACGGTAACGCTGCGGGATCGCTACTACCAAGCGGTCGCCGACCAGTACGCAGCCGAACATCACATGGCTCTCGACACACGCGTCGCATTGGTTCCGCTATGTCAGATGTCCCAGGGCATCGCCCTTCGGATGAGGCCGCTATCCTGCGTAGCTCTTCCGGGACGGCATCACGCGGCCGTCAGACCGGTCTTCCTCCCGGGGCCACGGCGATCATCTGGCGCCTGCTGCCGGTTGCGGAGAAGCGCTTTCGCACACTCAACGCCCCCGAGCAGTGTCGGGGCGTGTTTCGCGGCGTGCGCTACGCTGACGGCATCGAAGTGCCCGTTGTTTCATCCACCGAGCAGGCCACCGCCTGACGCACAATGACACCCGTCTTGACGAGACCTCTTCACCAGAGAGGAGCTTGCGTACGTCGCACGTTCACGCGAACACCTCAAGCGCAAGTTCGATCTTGCCGAACGGCGCGCTCACCTGTACTCCCTGCACCGCGCCGCGCACGCGAGCGAGTGCCTCGCGGGCAATGGCGATGCCCTCGGCCAGCGCGTGCTCCTTGCTCTTGTCGTTGGCGCGGCGCATGCGCCCCAGCACTTCGGGCGGCACCGTGACCCCCGGCACCTCATTGGCCAGAAACTCCGCGTTCCGCGCCGACACCAGCGGCCAGATGCCGGCCAGCACCGGAATGCGCACGTCCTGCACGCTCTCCAGAAACGCCTCCAGCTGCGCCGGGTCGAAGACCGGCTGCGTAATGGCGTACTCGGCACCGGCCTCCACCTTCCAGTGAAAGCGCTTCAGCTCGTGCGCCGGATCGATCGCCGCCGGATTCACCCCCACCCCGATCACGTACCGGGTGGGGTCGCCGATGGGGTTGTTGCCGGGGTCGAGCCCGCGATTGAGCTTGGCGACCAGGTTGGTGAGCCCGATGGCGTCGATGTCGAACACCGCCGTGGCATCGGGATAGGGGCCCATCTTGGGCGGGTCGCCGGTCACCAGCAGCAGGTTGCGCAACCCCAGCGCCGAGGCGCCCAGCAGGTCGCTGAGCATGCCCAGCAGATTGCGGTCGCGGCAGGCGTAGTGGGTAACCGCCTCGATACCGTGCCGCTCGATGATGAGGCTCGTGGCAATGGCCCCCATGCGGCTCTGCGCCCGCGGCCCATCGGGCACATTGATGGCGTCCACGCCCGCCTTGGCCAACGCCGCGGCGTCGTGCTCCAGCTTCACGGTATCCACACCGCGCGGCGGCACGATCTCCACGCTGGTCACGAAGGTGCCCGCCGCCAGTTTGGCCCCCAAGCGCGAGCGCTGCACCAGCGGCACCGGGTCCCGCCCCTTGGCCGGCTCGCCGGGCACGGCGAACTCGCGCGTCTCCCCCACCGACACGCGGGTGCGCGGCGCAAGCGGGCGCACCCCTTCCACCATGGCCTTGATGTGCTCCGGCGTGGTGCCGCAGCAGCCACCCACGATCTTGGCCCCGGCCTGCACCAGGTGGCGCGCGTAGGTGGCCATGTACTCGGGGCTGGCCATGTACATGCTGCGCCCGCCCACGTCGCGCGGCATGCCGGCGTTGGGCTGGGCGCTCAGCTTGCGGTCGGTGACCGCCGCCATGCGCTCGATGGCCTCGAGGATGGTCTGCGGCCCCACCGAGCAGTTGAGGCCGATCACGTCCACGCCCCACCGGTCGAGCACCCGGGCGATGTCCTCGGGGGTGGCCCCGAAGGCGGTGCGCAGCTCGGGACCCACCGTGGCCTGGGCAATCACGGGCATGGCGGCGTTCACCTCACGGGCGGCCAGAATGGCCTGCTCCAGTTCGTCGAGGTCCGCGAACGTCTCCAGCACGAAGCAGTCGGCCCCGCCCTCGGCCAGCGCCGCCATCTGCTCGCGGAAGTAACCGCGCGCCTCCTCGCGGCTGGTGGGGCCATATGGCTCGAGCCGCAGCCCCAGCGGGCCCACGGCACCGGCCACCAGCCGCTGCTCCCCGGCCGCCTCGCGCGCCAGTTGGGCGGCACGGGTGTTGATGGCGGCCACCTGCCCCTCCAGCCCGTACTGGGTGAGCTTGGGGCGGTTGGCGCCGAAGGTGTTGGTCTCCACCACCTC
>JBEILM010000092.1:0-15318 GCA_040379205.1 Gemmatimonas sp. | reverse complement strand
TTGGCGGCGTCGGAGCCGTACAGCGAGCTGGCGGCGGCGCCCTTGATGACCTCGATGCGCTCGATGTCTTCGGCGTTGATGTCGGCGAGCGAGATGCGTGAAATGGTCCCGTCGACAATGATGAGCGGATCCTGGCCGCCGGTGAGCGACGTGGGGCCGCGCAGGCGGATGCGAGGCGCCGAGCCAGGCTCACCGTTCACGGCGGTCACGCTGGCCCCGGCGACGCGGCCGTTGAGCGTGCCCAGCGGTGAGGAGGCGGGGGCCTCCTTGATCTGCTGGTTGTCCACCGCGGCTACGGCAAACGTCGTCTTTCGCTGCGACGTCGCGTCCGACACGCCCGTCGTGACCACGGCCTCGAGGTTGAGCACGTCCTTGTCGAGGTCGAAGTTCTGCTCGATGCGTCCCGCCGTCAGGGTGACCACGTGCTTGACCGGCCGGTAGCCGATCGTGCGGGCTAGCAGGGTGACCGGCTTGCCTCCGGCGCGCGCCGGATCCACTGTGAAGGTGTATCGCCCCTGGGTATCGGTCACGCTGCCAACCCCGAGCTCCACGATCCCGACCTGAGCGCCGCCGAGGGGCTGGCCGGCCGTGGTGACTCGGCCCGTGATCGAGGCGGTCTGTTGGGCCGCGAGGCCGGATAACGGCAGCGCGGCGGCAGCTCCAGCGACGGCGAGCAACCGGCGCAGACAGTGCAACATGCAGGCTCCTGACTCTGAAGGGGAAACCGGTCCCGGTTTGACGCGTCGTGCCAACCGGTCCTGCGATGCTCGCTAATGTTCAGCGATGTTCCCAAATCCGCAATCAGTTTGTGACGAAACCGTCGTAAACCGATACAGTTCGTCCCCTTTCAGCGCTGCTTGATCCGTTATGCCGAACGCTTGTCCCCACCCGAACTGCCCGAAGCGCTCGAGGACACTGCTCGTGGCCGGCGCCCTGGCATGGATGCTGGCGGCCTCACCATGCGCCGCACCGTTAGGGGCACAGGGGGCGTCACTCCATGGTCGGATCGTCGATGCAACCTCGGGGGCACCCGTCGTCGGTGCAACCATTGCCGCCACCACCGCCGGACTCAGCACGCGAACGGACTCTGCCGGCCGGTTCAACCTCGGGGGACTCAAGGTCGGTATCCACCGGTTCCTGGTCAGCGCGTCGGGTTACGCCCGGGGCTCGGTCAGCCTGGCGTTCGCAGCCCGGGAACGGATGGAGCGGGACCTCGAACTCGAGCCGCTCGGCGCGTCGACCGCCACCGACACCGCCAGCGCACAGCGCCTTCCCAACGTCGCGGTGACCGCTGATCCGGCGCTGGGCCGTCGCTTCCTCGACTTCGAGCGCCGTCGTGCGACCGGGCGCGGCCAGTATCTCACGCGCGAGGACTTCGAGCGAAACAACTTCTTCACGCTGCAGGACGCCATGCGTACGTTGCGCGGCATCCGCTTCTCGTGTGCCGGCGGCAGCTGCACGGCGCAGATGGCGCGCGCGCCCATGGGCTGCGCCCCGGAGTACATCGTGGACGAGCGCGAGGACAACGCCTTCGGCCCGACGATTCCCGTGCGCGACATCCAGGGACTTGAGGTCTACACCGGCGCCAGCGACGTGCCCGGCGAGTTCGCCGGCCGCCACGCCGGCTGCGGCGTGATCGTGATCTGGACGACGGCGGGCCGCGAATTGCGGCGGAAGTAGCCCCGTGACGATGTGTCCGTCTCCCTCCGCCACGCCCCACCCTCTCGCGCCATTCCCGCTCGCGCTTTTCCCGCTCGCGCTCTTCCGGCTCGCGCTGTTCGCCCTGCCCGCCCAGCTGGCTTTCAGCGCCGTACTCCCCGCTCAACGTCCAGACAGTCTCTCCCCCACCGAATTCGCGGCCCTCTCCGCGCGTCTCAGCGATCGGGGCGGCTACTTCGACACCGACAACCTCATCTCCAACGAGCAGAGCCTCCTGCACCCGCTCACCGTTCTCGATCGGCGCGGCGTGCGGGGCGGCGTGTACATCGGCGTCGGGCCCGACCAGAACTTCAATTACCTCGCGCGGGTGGCACCGCGCCTCGCGATCATCGCCGATGTGCGGCGCGACAACCTCCTGCATCACCTGCTGTTCAAGGCGCTGTTCACGTCCACCAGCAGCCGGGTGGAGTTTCTGGCCCTGTGGCTCGGGCGTCCTGCGCCGGCGCCGAGTGCCCGCGTGCTCGCGTGGCCCGTCGACAGCCTCGTGGCGTGGGCCGCGCGGACGCCCGTCACGGCCGCCAGCGTCGAGGCGGCGCTGCGCACCGTTCGCGCACGGCTCACGACCTTTGGCATCCCGCTCGATTCGCAGGACCTCGCTACGATCACGCGATTCCACCGGGCGTTCATCACCGACGGCATCGGCCTCCGGTTCACCAGCACCGGACGCGCCCCTCGGCCGTATTACCCGACGCTCGGGCAGCTGCTCGCCGAACGCGACCTCGACGGCCGGCAGGGCAGTTATCTCGCCAGCGAGACCGCCTTTCGCGTGGTGCAGTCACTCGAACGGCGCAACCTGATCATTCCCGTCGTGGGCGACCTCGCCGGTCCGAAAGTGCTGCCGGCCGTGGCGGCGATGCTGCGGCAACGCGGGGACGCGGTCTCGGTGCTCTACACGTCGAACGTCGAGGACTATCTGATCCGCGCCGGGACGTTCGCCACGTTCGTGCGCCACGTGCAGGCGCTCCCGCGCACCCCCGAAAGCGTGATCATCCGCAGTTGGTTCGGCGGCCCGGGCTCGCATCCCCTGAATGTGCCGGGGTACTATACGACGCAGCTCGTCGAGCCGATGGACGCCTTGGCCCGGGATGTGGGGGTGGCGCGGGTGACGCGATATGCGGATCTCGTGTTTCGGGTTCGTGACGACTGAACCCCACGGCATCAGAAAGGAGAAGAT
Organism: Gemmatimonas sp.; assembly: GCA_040379205.1. Lineage (GTDB taxonomy): Bacteria > Gemmatimonadota > Gemmatimonadetes > Gemmatimonadales > Gemmatimonadaceae > Gemmatimonas. The sequence goes on along the minus strand of JBEILM010000092.1, from coordinate 12,425 downwards.
CAGGGGGCAGAAAGCCCTGACGTGCGGACGGCGCCCTGCCCCCGCTCCCTCCTGCCAGCCCCCCTTCTCCCTGCTGCCTGCGGGTTGAGCATCCGCTCGGGCGGTCCTACCCCCTCACCGCCCCCACCTCCAGCTCCCGCCACTTCCCCCGTTCGAACCGGTACACGCTCAGCGCGCAGCGCATCGCGTGCCCCATCACGATGGCCAGCCACACATCCGTCGGCTGCAGCTGGCGCGTTTGCTGCACCACCGTCAGGTACCCGATCGGCAGCGCGAACTGCGAGAGCAGCGAGATGAACAGCGGCGACCGCGTATCGCCGCTGCCCTGCAGGCCACCGGTGTAGGTCAAGGCCACGGTGATGAACAGCCCCGAGACGCTGAGGAACGCCAGCAACCCCCGGCCGACGTCGAGCACCGCCGCGTTGGAGGCCCCGAACAGCGCGAAGAGCTGCGCCGGAATGAGCAGAAAGAGCGACCCGATGACTGCGGCCATGCTGAGGCCCAGCCGCGCCGCACTGTGCACCGCCTGGCGACTGCGCTCGGGAAACCCCGCCCCGAGATTTTGCCCGACGACGGCACTGGCCGCCCCCATGAGCCCCACCGACGTCCACGTGACGAACGAGAAGAGCTCGCTGTACCCCAGTGCGTACGCGGCCTGCGCCTCGGCGCTCTGTGCCGTAGCCCCGATGAAGCGCAGCAACAGCACGCCGGCCACGTTCATGGCAATGCCCTGCAGCCCCGCAGGAAGCCCCACCTGAAACAGCAGCCGGATGGTCGGCCAGTGTGGGCGCCACGACACCCCGCGGAAGCTGATGACCCACGCCCCACCAAAGAGCCGCCAGAGCGAATACGCGAGCACCAACCCTCCCGACAGCACCGTCCCGATCGCGGCTCCCGCGGTCCCGAACGACGGAATCGGCCCCACGCCGCGAATGAAGATCACGTTGAAGACGACATTCATGGCCGTCATGGCTACCCCCAGCCGCAGCGGCGTCCTGGCATCGCCGGCCGAGCGCAGGCCACCGCTCAGCATGAAGAAGCTCATCATGCCGATGTTGAACAGGAACATGATGCGCAGGTAGCCCAGCGCCTCACGCTGCACGGCCGGGGCCGCGTTGACCATGGCGAGCAACGCCGGCGCCGCGAACCAGCCGACCGGCGCCAGCATGCCCACGCTCAACGCCACCGCCACCAGAAACGCCTGCGACGCCGCGCGGTTGACCGCCGCTTCGTCGTTGGCGCCCGTGAACCGCGCCACCAGCACCCCCATGCCGGTGAACACCGACCCCATGAACACCACCACCACCAGAAAGATCTGGAAGGCCACGCCGATCGCGGCGTTACCCTGGAATCCCACGAGGTGACCGACCATCGCGTGGTCGATCACCCCCTGCAGGCCGCCGATCATATTCTGCAGCACCGTCGGCCATGCCAGCTTCCACACCGCGGCGCCGATCGGCCCCTCCACGATCGACCGGTCGAAGCGCTTCCCCGCCGCCGGTGTGCTCACCCGCGCCTGACGAGCGTGAGGATGCTGTACACGGCCACCGGCTCGTCACGCTGGTTGATGACCTCCACATCCCACTCCACCACGCCCTGCGGGATGGTCCCCTCCGGCGTGTCCTTGGCGGTCTTCTGCTTCACGGTGAGGCGCACGTGCATGGTGTCGCCCGGATAGACCGGGCGGGTGAAGCGCAGCTTCTCGAGCCCGTAGTTGGCGAGCACCGGCCCGAGGTCGGGATCGACGAAGAGCCCGGCCGCCGCCGACACGATGAAGTAGCCGTGGGCCACGCGCCCTTCGAAGACGCCATTGCTGCGCGCATCGTCGTCGCTCATGTGGGCGTAGAAGGTGTCGCCGCTCAGCTTTGCGAAGGCTTCGATATCCTCGAGCGTGATCGTCCGCGACTTCGTGATGAGCGTGTCACCCACCTCGAGCTGATCGAACGTCTTCCGGAACGGATGCACCGTGTCCTGCTTCTCCTCGGCGCCCTTGGTCCACTCGCGCGTGATCGCGGTGATCATGCTCGGGCTTCCCTGCAGCGCCACGCGCTGCAGGTAGTGCGTGACCCCGCGGGCGCCGCCCATCTCCTCACCACCGCCGGCCCGCCCGGGACCGCCGTGTACGAGGTTGGGCAGCGGCGAGCCGTGTCCGGTGCTCTCCTTCGCACTGGTGCGGTCCAGCACCAGCATGCGCCCATGGTAGCAGGCCGTTCCGAGAATGACCTCCTGCGCCACCTTCGGGTCGTGCGTGACGAGGGAACCCACGAGCGAGCCCTTGCCCAGGCGCGCGAGTTGCACCGCTTCGCCCAGGTCGCGATAGGGCATGATGGTGTTGACCGGCCCGAAGGCCTCGACATCGTGCGGCTCGTGGCGCCGCAGCGGCTCCGCGCAGTACAGCAGCTCGGGCGCGAAGAAGGCGCCGCGCTCGCGGTCGGCCCCCACCACCGCGAAGTCTCCGCCGCCGTACACCCGCTCCGCCGCCGCGCGAATGGCACTGGCGCTCTCCGCCACCGCCCGCATCTGGGCGCGCGACGCAAGGGGCCCCATGCGCACCCCTTCGGCCGTCGGATCACCGATCGTCGTGCTCCCCAACCGCTTCGACAGCGCCGCGATGACCGCCTCTTCCAGGCCGCTCGGCACGATGGTGCGACGGATGGCGGTACACTTCTGCCCCGCCTTGCTCGTCATCTCCCGGGCGACCTCTTTGATGAAGAGGTCGAACTCCTCGGTGCCGGGCACCGCGTCGGGGCCGAGGATGGAGCAGTTGAGCGAGTCGGCCTCCATGTTGAAGCGCACGGAGTGCTGCACGATGGCCGGGCTGGCCTTGAGCTTCTGACCAGTGGCCGCCGACCCGGTGAACGCGACGACATCCTGTTCCTCCACGTGCTCGAGCAGCGTACGCGCCTCACCGCAGATGAGCTGCAGGGCCCCGATCGGCAGCTCCTTCGTGTCGAGCATGGCCTTGAACACGGCATGCGTCAGATGGCAGCCCGTCGTGGACGGCTTCACAATGCACGGCACGCCGGCCAGCAACGCCGGCGCCAGCTTCTCGAGCATGCCCCACACCGGGAAGTTGAAGGCATTGATGTGCACGGCCACGCCTTCCATGGGCACCAGGATGTGCCGCCCTACGAAGCTGCCACCCTTGGAGAGGAGCTCGGCTGGCCCCTCCACATGAAAGCGCTCATTGGTGAACTCGCGACGCCCGCGGCTGGCGTAGGCAAAGAACGTCCCGATGCCCCCCTCGATGTCCACCCACGAGTCGGCGCGCGTGGCGCCGGTCATGTAGGACAGGGGGTAGAACTCCTCCTTTCGTTCCATAAGCGCGATGGCGATGCGCTTGAGCATCAGCGCCCGCTGATGGAACGTGAACGCGCGCAGGGCGGGGCCGCCCACGGCGCGCGCGAAGTGCATCATCTGGCGGAAGTCGAGGCCATGGCTCGAGGTCTCGCCGATCTTCTCGCCGGAGACGGCGTGCATGAGATCGGTGCGGGGGCCCGTGCCTTCGACCCACTCGCCCAAGGCGAAGTTCTGCAGCAACAGCATCAACGGGAGTCCTCTCGGGTGCGCTGGGTGGCTTTCCAATTCTTCAGGATGGCGGATTGCACGGGCCGGTCGGGAGGGAGCTCTCGCAGCGGCTCCACCGGGCGCCAGCCGGCGCGCATCGCCGCCGGCAACTGCTGGTAGAGCGCCGTCCCGTCCGACTTCCACGCGAGCATCTCGTCGCTCACGTCCTTCACGATCTTCGCGGGATTTCCCACCACGACCTTGCGGGGAGGAATCACCATGTCGCTGGGCACGAAGCAGAGCGCGCCCACGATGCAGCCGCTCCCCACGACGGCGTTGTCCATGATCACGGCATTCATGCCGACCAGCGCATTGGCGCCGATGCGGGCCCCGTGCACGATGGCCCCGTGCCCGATGTGGGCGCCCGCCTCGAGCGTGACCACCACGCCGGGAAACATGTGAACGGTGCAATTCTCCTGCACGTTGCAGCCGTCTTCGATGACGATGCCGCCCCAGTCGCCGCGGATGGCAGCGTTCGGCCCCACATACACGTCGCGGCCAATGATCACGTTGCCGGTCACGGCGGCCTGCGGGTGCACGAAGGCCGTCTCGTGCACCACGGGGATGAAGTCGTCGAAGGCGTAGATCACGGCCGGCCGCTCAGGCGCGCTCGAGGATGACGGCGTACCCCTGCCCCACGCCGATGCACATCGTACACAACGCGTAGCGGCCGCCGGTGTGCTGCAGCTGCCGCGCCGCGGTGAGCGCCAGGCGCGCGCCGCTCATGCCGAGCGGATGGCCAAGGGCGATGGCACCGCCGTTGGGGTTCACGCGCGGATCATCGTCGGCGACCCCGAGTTCGCGCAGGCACGCCAGCCCCTGCGCGGCGAACGCCTCGTTCAGCTCGATGACATCCATCTGCTGCAGCGTGAGCCCGGCGCGCTCCAGCACGAGCCGCGTGGCGGGTACCGGCCCCATCCCCATGATGCGCGGCTCCACACCAGCCGCCGCGCTGGCCACGACGCGTGCCATCGGCGTGAAGCCATGCGCCGCCACTGCGGCATCGGAGGCCAGCAGCAGGGCGGCGGCACCGTCGTTGAGGCCACTCGCATTGCCGGCCGTCACGCTCCCCTGGCCATCATGACGAAACGCCGGCTTCAGCCTGGCCAGCGTGTCCATCGTCGTGTCGGGGCGCAGGAACTCGTCGTCGCGCACCGCGAGCGGGTCGCCCTTCTTCTGCGGGATGTGCACCGGCGCGATCTCCTCGGCCAGCCGCCCGCTCGTGCGTGCCGCCGCCGCCTTCTGCTGCGAGCGGACCGCGAACGCATCCTGGTCGGCGCGCGAGACGCCATACTGCGCCGCCACGTGCTCGGCCGTCTCGCCCATGCTGTCCACGCCATGCAAGGCCTTCATCGTCGGGTTGACGAAGCGCCATCCCAGGCTCGTGTCGAAGAGCTGCACGTCGCGCGCAAACGGCGTGGCGCCCTTGGACAGCACGAACGGGGCGCGGGTCATGCTCTCCACGCCGCCGGCCACATATACGTCACCCTCGCCGCTGCGAATGCCGCGCGCAGCGTGGGCCACCGCACTCAGCCCCGAGGCGCACAGCCGGTTCACCGTCTCGCCGGGCACCGTCACCGGCAGCCCCGCCAGCAGCGCGGCCATGCGCGCCACGTTGCGATTGTCTTCGCCCGCCTGGTTGGCGCACCCCAGCACCACGTCAGCAATCTGCGTCGCGTCGAAGCCCGGTGTGCGTTCGGCCACGCGCGCCAGCAGCGCGCGCATGGTGTGCGCTGCCAGGTCATCGGCGCGTACGGCGCTCAGCGCCCCGCCGAGATTGCCGATGGGTGTTCGGATGCCATCCACCAGCCACGCCTGTCGTCCTGCAGTTGCCATGGGTCTCCCGGCACGCCGCCGGTCCGTTCGGGTGAAGTCAGGTGAGGTCGTGCGTACGCGTTGTGCGATACACGGTGCCGCGAAAGTAGCCCACGTCCACGTCGTCCTGGTTGCGGACCGTCACCTCGACGAACGCGAGGCGGTTGGTGGCCGATTGCTCCACCGCCGTGGCAGTCAGCACGTCACCGGGCCGGCATGCCACTGGGAAGCTGATGGTGCAGTCCACCGCCACACTCAGCATGCCGCCGGCGTTGGTGGCAAAGGCGAACGCACTGTCGGCGAGCGAGAACAGCGCGCCGCCGTGCAGGGTGCCGAAGCCGTTCACCAGGTCGGGGCGCACCCGCATGCGCACCACCGAACGGCCAAGGTCGGCTTCGAGCACCTCCATGCCCAGCAACTGCGAAAAGGCATCGCGCCGCATGAGATGGGCGATGACGTCGTGCGGCGTGTGCGGCGTCACCAGTACCGCCGTGAGTCGCGGAGCGACGCCCCGTTGGCCACCGCCTGACGCAGGCGTACGCTGGGCCGGTAGCGGGGATCGCCCGTCTCGGCCAGCAGGGCCTCCAGCCGAGCCAGCACGGCGGCAGGGCCGATCTCGTCGCCCCACGCCAGCAGCCCGCGCGGGTAGTTCACCCCGGTCGTCATCGCGAGTTCGATGTCCTCCACCGTGGCGAGCTGCAGGTGCACGGCATCGACGGCCTCGTTGACCAGCATGGCCAGCACGCGATCGACGATGGCCTGCCCACGGGCGGCATCTTCCTGCGGCGCCGGAGCCGTCGCGCCCGCGCGGTGGTCGTAGAAGCCGCGCCCCGTCTTGCGGCCCAGCCAGCCCGCCTCCACGAGCCGCTGCTGCGGCAGGCTCGGGCGGTAGCGCGGGTCATGGAACAGGCCCTCGAACACCGAGCGCGTGACGGCGTGGTTCACGTCGAGCCCAATGAAGTCCATGAGCTCGAACGGCCCCATGCGAAAGCCGCCGAAGGTTCGCAGCGCCCAGTCGATGGTGGCACAGTCGGCGAGGCCCTCCTCACGGATGCGCAGCGACTCGCCGTAAAACGGGCGCGCCACGCGATTCACGAGGAAGCCCGGCGTGTCGGCCGCCATCACGGTGACCTTCTTCCACGACGCCACCAGCGCACGCGCCGAGTCGGCCACCGCGGTATCCGTGCTGATGGCGGGAATGATCTCCACCAGCGGCATGACCGGCGCCGGGTTGAAGAAGTGCACGCCCACCACACGCCCGTTGTGGCGGCAGGCGCCGGCCAGCGCGGCGATGGACAGCGACGAGGTATTGGACGCAAGCGTCGCCTCGCTCCCGACCACGCCCTCGAGCAGACGGAACAGCACCTGCTTCGCCGCCAGCTGCTCGACGATGGCTTCGATCACGAACCCGCACGCCGCGAACGGCGCCAGATCGCTCTCGCCGACCCCCTCGACGTATGTGAACCGGGCGAGCACCTGATCGGCGGCTTCTCGCGTCAGCCGCCCCTTCTCCACCTCGCGCGCCATCGCATTCTCGTGCCCGGTACGGGCCCGCGTGATGGCCGACGGCTGGGCGTCGGCAAGCACCACCGGGTGCCCATGCACCGCCGCCACCTGCGCGATCCCGGCGCCCATCGCCCCAGCACCCACGACGCCAACCTGCACCGCGTCCGCACTCATGCGCCGCGATACACCGGCGTACGCTTCTCCAGGAACGCCCGCACCCCTTCGGCATAGTCGGCCGTGCGCCCGGCCTCGTGCATGGCCTGCGCCTCCACCTCCAGCTGCGCATCGAGCGTGTTGCCGAAACTCGCGTTGAGCGCACGCTTGGTGAGCCCGAAGCCGCGCGTGGCCTGCGTGGCGAGCTGCCGCGCGAGCGTCATCACGGTGGGCATGAGTTCGGCCCTGGGCACCACGTCCCAGATCAGCCCCCATTCCTTTGCCTTGGGCGCCGGCATCTTCTCGGCGAGGAAGAACATCCCCGTGGCGCGCTGCATCCCCACCAGGCGCGGCACGAAGAAGGTGCCGCTCGTGTCGGGAATGAGGCCGAGCTTGGCGAAGCTCTCCACGAAGCTCGCGTCGTCGGCCGCGATGGTGAGGTCGCAGGCAAAGGCGAGGTTCGCGCCCGCCCCGGCGGCAATGCCGTTCACGGCGCACAGCACCGGCTTCTCGATGGTGCGAATGGCGCGAATGATGGGGTTGTAGCTGGCCTTCACGATCTCGCCGATATCCGGCATGGGGCCACCGTCCGAGGGCAGCGCCTCGGCCAGATCCTGGCCAGCGCAGAAACCGCGCCCGGCGCCTGTCAGTACGATCGCCCGGACCGCGGCGTCGTCGGCGGCGGCCTGCAAGGCGCCATGCAGCGCCTGCGCCATCTCGCGATTGAAGCTGTTGAGGACGTCGGGACGGTGCAGCGTGAGCGTCAGGACGCCATCGCCCCGCTCGACGAGGAGACAGGAGGGAGGAGAAGACATCCGTCAAAAGTAGCAGGAATCTCCCATGGACCAACCGCAACCATTGGGCTCGCCATTCCGCGTTTCGGGGCGTATTGTCGTCGGGTGGTCCCACCTCAGACGACGGAGTCGTGGCGCATGGACACGGTACTCACCGAGTGGCTGGCCGGAATGGGTTGGCGAGCCTTCACCTGGTCACTGGCGGGCCTGCTGCTGCTCAATGGCGCGGCGGCCATCGCGTTTGTCCTGCAGGGCAGCCGCGGGTTGGTCCAACGCTGGACGTCGGTCTGGCTCGCGGGCAACCTGCTCCTTCTTGCCGTGGGGATCGGCGTGCCGGCCACCACCTCGACGGCACGACTCGTCGTCTCCGTCGCTCAGCGCACGGGACCCACCAGCGTCTGGGCTTACGTGGAAACTCCCGCCAGAGAGACGCGCTAGGCAGATTATTGGGCTATGCCAGCCAAGCCTGCCGTACGCCCCCTGCCCCGCGCTGCCGTCGCCGCCGTCCGGACACCTCGCCCGGGGTTCGATTGGCGGCGGATTGCGTACACGACGCTCGCCTCGCGCCTGCTCGATGAGGTCGAGGAGACCACCAATCGCAACCGCGCGACGGTGCCGCGCGAGCATCTGGTACTGTACCAGTTTTCGGCTCGCGGCCACGACATGGCCCAGGTCATTCTCGGGTCGCTACTCACCGGGGCGCACGATGGCGCTGGCGCCTACTATCGCTCGCGCCCCCTGCTCCTCTCCGTCGGCCTGAGCCTCGAGGACGCGCTGGGCAGTCCACTCGGTCGTGCGGGTGGATTCAGCGACGGCCGCGATATCGGCGTGGTGTGCAACCTGCCCAATCGGCACGGCTGCACGGTACTGCCGATGTCGGGCGACGTGGGCTCGCAGTACACGCCGGCGGCCGGCTGGGCCCAGAGCATCGTGTATCATCGGGATACGTTGCGAGACGTGAGCTATGCCGGCAGCATCAGCGTGTCGCTCGGCGGCGATGGCTCGGTGGCCACCAACGGCTTCTGGGCCGCGCTCACGATGGCCACGACGCTCCAGCTGCCGATGCTGTTCTACATCGAGGACAACGACCTCGGCATCAGCGTGCGCGGCGACATGCAGACACCGGGCGGCGACATCGCAAGGAACCTGGCGTCGTTCACGAATCTCTTCGTGCTGAATGGCAGCGGCACCGATCCGCACGAGGCCTCGGGGCTGCTGCACGAGGCCGTCACCCACGTCCGCCGCGGGGACGGCCCGGCGCTGGTGCGCCTCACGGTGCCGCGGCTGTCCAGCCACTCGGGGCCGGACAACCAGAAGGGCTATCGCACCGAGGCCGAGATCGCCGCCGACGCCGCCCGCGATCCACTGCCGGCCCTGCGCGACTATCTCGTGCCGGCGCTGCTCAGCGAGACCGAGTGGCAGGCGCTGGAAGCCGAAGTGGCGCGCGATGTGCAGGCGGCGCTAGACGCGGCCCGGTCGCGCCCCATGCCCGATCCCGCGACGGTGGCGCAGCACGTGTACGGCGCGTCCGGCACGGCGTACGAGGCCATGGGCGGCCTCTCCCGCGAGGAGCGCGACGCGCTCGGTGGCACCGAAGTGCCCGACGATGGCGGCGACCTGCTGCGCTTTGCCGAAGCCATTCGTCGCACCCTGCGTCACGAGCTGGCGGTGAACGCCAAGCTGGTCGTGTTCGGCGAGGATGTGGGGCGCAAGGGCGGTGTGCACCTGGTAACCGAGGGGCTGCAGAAGCAGTTCGGCGCCGACCGCGTCTTTGACACGAGCCTCAGTGAAGAAGGGATCATCGGGCGCGCGGTCGCGATGGCGATCAGCGGGCTGGTTCCGGTAGCCGAGATCCAGTTCCGCAAGTATGCCGACCCGGCCACCGAGCAGCTCAACAACTGCGGCACGATGCGCTGGCGTACCGCCAATCGCTTCGCCGCCCCGATCGTGGTGCGCATGCCCGGCGGCTTTGGCAAGGACGTAGGCGACCCCTGGCATTCCCTCAGTGATGAAGTGCGCTTCGCGCATGCGTACGGCTGGCAGGTGGTCATGCCCTCCAACGCCGCCGACGCCGTGGGGCTGTTGCGGGCGGCCATGCGCAGCCCCAACCCCACCATCTTTTTCGAGCATCGGTCACTGCTCATGACCGGCGACGGCAGCGCACGGTATCCGGGTGACGAGTACCTGCTGCCGCTTGGCCGGGCCCGCGTGGTGCAAGCAGGGACGGACGCGACCGTCGTGACCTGGGGCGCCATGGTGCACCGCTGCGCCGAGGCGATCGAATCATTCGGGAATCGGATCGAGCTCATCGACCTGCGGACGATCGCGCCCTGGGACCGGGAGTGCGTGCTGGAGTCGGTCCGGAAGACCGGGCGCTGCCTGATCGTGCACGAGGACAATCTCACCGCGGGATTCGGCGCCGAGATTGCGGGCACGTTGGCCCAGGACGCCTTCTGGCAGCTGGATGCGCCGGTGCAGCGCCTCGCCCCGCGCGATGTCCCGGTGCCGTACCATCCCGATCTTCTGGCCGCCGTCATTCCGACGGTCGACGCCATCCGGACCGAACTCGATCGCCTGCTCGCGGTGTAAGGGTATCCCCGCCGATCTGTCAGCGGCTCCCGCTGGTGTGAACCAACGGGCCGGTCCAATCTCTATGCAGAGGCGCGCGTGGCGTGTCGTGGCGCGCAGCCTTGATTTACCTTACTGCGAGTCGTCCCCGGACTGGATCCGGGGAAGACACGGGCGATGCATTGCCCGCCTTTCCTGCTTCCTCTTGGAGGGTCTCATGAAGAAAACCGTCGTCGGAATGACGATGCTTGCCGCCGCCGTGCTGGCGCCAGCGGCTCAGGCGCAGTCACTGGGTGAACGGATCGAAATCGGCGCCTTTGGCCAGTTCACCAAGATGGACAAAGCGATCCGCATCGACGACGCCTTCGGCGTCGGTGGCCGCCTCGGCATGTCGGTCTACAAGTGGCTCGGTGTCGAGGGCGACATCCAGGTCGCGTCCACCAAGGCCAGCCGCAACCCGTTCGAAACCATCACGTACCGGCCGTTCCGCGGTCTCGGCACGCTCACGATCCCGGTGACCGAGTCGAAGAAGGCCGCGCTCATCCTCGGCGCCGGCTACACCAATCAGGTGTTTGCCGGCCGCACCACGGCCAATGAGTACGAGGACGCGTTCACGGGCCTGGTCGGGCTCAAGATCTGCGGCAGCGGCAAGTGGGGGGCGCGCCTCGACGGCCTGATGGACTACGACCCGTCGCCGCAGGAGCAGGAGATCGACGGCACGTCGCGCCAGCTGGGCCTGCGGGCCGGCGTCAGCTACGCGCTGCGCGGCGCCTGTGCCAGCACCGTGCCGTTCGACTGGTCGCTCAAGATGGACCCGGCCAGCGCCACGGTGAATGCGGGCAGCGATCGCCAGTTCGCGCTCAGCGCGGTCGACATGAAGGCCCGGCCGATCGAGCTGCGCAAGGTGCAGAACCTGACCTGCTCGTCGAGTGATCCGTCGGTGGCCACCGTCGACAACACGGGCAAGGTGCGGGCTGTCAAGTACGGCACGGCCACCATCACCTGCCGCGGCACGGTCAAGAAGCTGGAGCGCACGGCGTCGTCGACGGTCACCGTGCCGCCGCCGGCGTGGACGCTGACGCTGAGCCCACGCAGCGGCTCGGCCGAAGTCGGCCAGACGATCAGCTTCACCGCCAAGGCGGTCGACGCGAGCAACGTCGACCTCGGCGCGATCACCTGGGGCTCGGCCAACGCGTCGATCGCGTCGGTCAGCAACGGCACGGTCACCTGCAACGCGGCCGGCACCACGTCGATCACGGCGTCGAAGACGGCCTACGGCAGCACCAAGAGCGAGCAGGCGAGCGTGGAGTGCACGGTCAAGCCGGTCGCGCGCCTCGCGCTCGACCAGACGTTGTTCGACTTCGACCGTGCCATCATCAAGAAGGCCGGCAACGACTCGCTGCAGGTGGTGCTCGCCGCGTTGCGCCGTATCCCGTCGCTGCGCATCTCGATCGAGGGGCACACCGATTGGTACGGCTCGGAAGCGTACAACAACAAGCTCGCCAAGAGCCGCGCCGAAGCCGTGACCAAGCAGCTGCTCCGCCTCGCCGGCAAGGACGCCGCATCCATCAAAGACCGCATTGTCACGTCGAGCTTCGGCGAGCAGTGCGTGCTGGTGCGTGACGGGCAGAACGAGCAGGAGCCGCCGCCGTCGCCGCGCCCCCGAGTCCCGGCACCGGACCGGACGGCCCAGTCGCCCAACCGTCGCGTGGAGATCTGGCAGCTCAACGGCGCCGGTGCGCCCACGGCCTGCCGCTCGGCAGCCGAGCGCAACGGCCGCATGAGCTTCGGCGCGTTGCAGTAAGCCGCGCGGCAGTGCGGTAGTGTACCGGCCCCGGGGCTTCATGCTCCGGGGCCGGTTTGCTTTGCGAGACTGGTTTGAGTGACCGACGCACACGGAGGGCACCGAGGACGGTGAGGGCACGGAGGTGACCGACGCACACGGAGGGCACGGCAGTCCGTGAGGGCTTGGAGGTGACCGACGCACACGGAGGGCACGGCAGTCCGTGAGGGCTTGGAGGT
>JBEILM010000091.1:0-15367 GCA_040379205.1 Gemmatimonas sp. | reverse complement strand
GAAAACCGCGGCGGCGGCGGCGACGACCCGAGCTTCGAGTTCTACAAGCCGTGGGGCATGCTCGGCGTCAAGATCGAGCGCTGACCAACGGGCCGGTCGTTCACGGGGGGCCTCGCCACTTGGCGGCCCCCCCGTTCGCATGTCATGCCCGCACGACGCGGCCGTGTGGCAACGCACTCACGGCGCCGCTGCCGACGCTTTGCCGATCCGTGCCAACTGCCGCTCCAGAAGCCGCTGCGCATGCTGCGCCACCGGGGGGTCGGGGTGACGAAGGAACGTCCTCAGCCACCTGCGTACCTGGTCGTCCTCATAGTGGGAGGCCAGTTCCATGGCGCACGTCAGCTCCGCCTGGGTGTCCGCGGCGTCCACCGCCGACTGATACAATCGGAAACCGAACGAATAGGCGGTCCTCGTCGCCAGGGAATCGACCTCGGCCGGCAGCGGCGTAGCCAGCGCCTCGGCTGCCCGCCCCGCCATGAACGGCGCATTCCGTACGGCCAGGCACCCATCCATCGCCTTGACCGCCTTTGCCTGCAGGCTCGGCCCGCACCCCGTGGTGCCCAGTGCGAGCGCGCCGAGCACCGCTCCGCGGAACCGCGCGATCACGGCGTCGCACCGCAGCCGGTCATCACCGTGCATTTGGGGTCGAGCGCCGGCAGCTTGAGACGCGCAAGCTCCGCGTTCACGGCCGTCAGGTCCGTCTTCCACACCGTCTCCAACGTCGCCTGATACTCCTTCAGCTCCTTCGACAGGATGCCAAGGATCTCCGGCATGTACGTACCCGGCGGCCCATCACCGCGCTCCGCCATCGACAGGAGGTTGGCGAGGCGGTTGTTGACCTTGATCGGGAAGTTGAGCGGATCCTGCCCGCTCTGGTTCTTCACCTGATAGACGTTCTGCTCGACGGCGGACGCGTTGGTCCGCAGCGTTTCACCCTTGCTCTTGAGCGCCGCGTCATCGGCCGCGCGCTTGAGACGGTCGTCGAGCTGCGCCTTCACGCGCCGGATCTCGATGACCGCGCGCTGTGCTTCGTTGGTCTTGTCGCGCACCTGCTTGCCGAACGCGTACTGGCGACGCAGGTCGGCGTCGGTGACATCGGCAATGAGCGGGCTGCGCTCGATACGGAGCGGGGCCCTGAGTTCCTGTCCATCGGCCGTGAGCCGCACGGTGTAGCGCCCGGGCGGCAGCGCGGGCCCCGCTGTCCCGGCGCCCCAGAGAATCATCCCCGGGAAGCTCTCGATGCCCGTCGCGCGCAGGTCGTACGTGAAGCGCGTGAGGCCGGCACGCAGCGGGAACGTGGATGACGTGCCGCGGCGACGGCCGGCGGTGCCACCGGCCGCCGGGGTCGCCGTGTCACCCTCGAACTCCCGCAGCACGGCACCCGCCGAGTCGAGTATCGCGAGGGTGGCCCGCTTCGGCCGCTCGGCGAAGCGCCAGCTGAGCGTCGTGCCCGGCGACGACCGTTGGCCGACGGCGGGTGCAAACAGGTGCGCCCGGCTCGCCATCACCGCCGGCGTGGCCTGCCGCAGCGGCGCGATGTTGTCGAGGATCCAGAACCCGCGCCCGTGTGTACCGATCGCCAGTTCGTCGCGCTCCACGATCAGGTCCGCCACCGGCACGTCGGGCATGTTGAGCTTGAGGCTCTGCCAGTTCGCCCCATCGTCATACGAGATGTACACCCCGTGCTGTGTGGCCGCATACAGGAGCCCGCGTCGCGTGGGATCTTCCCGCACGGCGTGTACGTAGTCTTCCGGACCCAGCCCGTTGACGATCTTCGTCCACGTCTTGCCGTAATCGGTGCTCTTGAAGATGTACGGGGCGCGATCGTTGAGCAGCGGCCGGCGCACCGACATGTACACGGTACCGGCATCGAACGCCGACGCATCGAGCTGCGAGACGCGCCCGAACTCGGGCATGTCCTTCGGCGTGATGTTCGTCCAGGTCACACCGAAGTTGCGTGTGACGAACACGAGCCCATCGTCGGAGCCGGTGAAGATCACGTTCACGTCCTTCTTGCTCGGCCCCACCGAGAAGATCGTGCCGTATACCTCGGGACCGTTCATATCCCCCGTGATGGGGCCACCCGACTTCTCCTGCGTTTCCGGGGCATGGCGCGTCAGGTCCGGGCTCAGGTTCTTCCAGGTGCGGCCGCCGTCGCGCGTGGCCCACAGCCGCTGCGACGACACGAACAGCAGCTTCGGGTCGACCTGCGAGAAGAGGATCGGGAACGTCCACTGCCAGCGCTCCTTGATCTCCTTCGACGGCTCGCCGGAGTAGAACCACGGATACGGGTTCACTTCGCGCGACAGCCCGGTGCGGCGGTTGAACTTGTCGACGTAGCCCCCGTTGTTGGTGCCCGAATAGAACACGTCCAGGTCGAGCGGGTCGGGCGCGATGTAGCCGGGCTCGCCGCCGCCCACCTGGTACGACACCGCCATGCCGCCCTGCGCCTCCTGCCCCGGCGCGGCGTTCTGGCGGCCCAGGTTCCAGTTCATCGGCGTGCAGAGGGTGCTGTTGTCCTGCTGCGAGCCGCACACGTGGAAGGGCACGTGTTTGGTGGTGATGGCGTGGTACCACTGTTCGGTCGGGAAGTCCTGCTCGGTGTACTTGCCGCCGCCATTGAACGTCACGGTGCCACCGCCGTCGTTGGCCACCACCAGATGCTGCGGGTCGTCCATGTCCACCCACAGGTCGTGCCAGTCGCCGTGGCTTCCGGCGCCGATGCTGGTGAGCGTCTTGCCGGCGTCCGTCGACTTGAAGAACGACACGTTCTGGATGTAGACCAGGTCGGCGTTCTGGTGATCGGCATAGAGATGCGTGTAGTAGAAGGCGCGCTGGCGGATGTTGCGGTCGCCATTCACGAACGTCCACGTGGCGCCAGCGTCATCGCTCTTGAACAGGCCACCGTTCTCGTTCTCGATCAGCGCATACACGCGGTTCGGATTGGCCGCCGTGAGCGCCACGCCGATCTTGCCCACGAGGCCACTGGGCAACCCGCGGTTGCGCGTGATCTCGGTCCACGTCTCGCCACCATCGGTGCTCTTCCAGAGCCCGGAGCCCGGTCCGCCCGACGACATCTGGTATTCCTTGCGGTAGGCCTCCCACGTGGCCGCGAACAGCACCTGCGGATTGGTGCGGTCGATCGCGATGTCCACGGCGCCGCTCTTCGGATCGCGGAACAGCACGCGCTTCCACGTCGCGCCGCCGTCCGTGCTCTTGTAGACGCCGCGCTCCTCGCTGGCCACGCTGTACTTGCCGAACACCGCCGCATACACGATGTCGGGGTTCGTGGGATGCACGCGAATGCGCGAGATCGCATCCACGGTGCGAAAGCCCACATGCTTCCACGTCTTGCCGGCGTCGCTGCTCTTGTAGATGCCGTCACCGGGCATGATGTTGCCGCGGATCGCACTTTCGCCCATGCCGATGTACACGACATCGGGGTTCGATTCGCTCACCGCGACGGCGCCCACCGAGGCGCTGGTGATCTGTCCGTCGGTCACGGGCGTCCACGTCTCCCCCCCATCCGTCGTCTTCCAGAGGCCGCCGCCGGTGGCCCCGAAGTAGGCTTCGTTCTTGCGCCCCTTCACGCCGCTCACCGCAATCGACCGGCCGCCGCGATCGGGGCCGATGCTGCGCCAGCGGAACTGGGAGCGGAACGCCGAGTCGAGGGTGACCGGGGCCAGCGGCGCGGGCGCGGGCCGGGTGGCCGGTCGCACGGGCGGCTGCATCAGCGCTGCCGCCGGCAGCACGAGCAGCGTCAACGAACGCAGGGAAAGCATGGGCAGGTAAGGGTCGGGGACAGGTGGGAGCGATCACGCCTACGTTGCAGGCTACGGCCGGTGTGCGCAACTCGCTGCGCGCCATGGACAGTGTGAGTGCCACACGCTGCCTCCCTGCGTCGGTCACCACAGACGCGGCGCCCGCCATGCGGGCGCGATCACCCACAGGATTGCAAAAGAATTGGCCCGTGCATCGCGCAGCATCCGCGCATCGCACCGGCCAATCCCCCGGTTATCCAGTCGTCGATCGCGCCGCCACCGGCGGCGACCCAAACCGCCGTTCCCGGCGGCCACCGGGACGCCGGTGTCAGCCCACCAGCTTCCCCGCCAGGTACGCCGTGAGCTGCGACACATCCACGCGGTCCTGCACCAGCGAGTCGCGGTCGCGCACCGTCACCGTCTGGTCGCCCGTGCTCTGCCCGTCCACCGTGATGCAGAACGGCGTGCCCACTTCGTCCTGGCGGCGATAGCGCTTGCCGATCGACCCTGTCTCGTCGTAGTCCACCGGGAAGGCGCCACGCAGGTCCTCCACGATCTTGCGGGCCATCTCCGGCTGGCCGTCCTTCTTCGTGAGCGGGAAGATGGCCGCCTTGATCGGCGCGATGGCGGGGTGCAGTCCCAGCACCACGCGCCCCTCGGCCTCGCCCTCGACCGCCTCTTCACGGTACGCGTTCACCAGCGCCGCCAGCGTCACGCGGTCCGCGCCCACCGACGTCTCGATCACGTACGGCACGTAGCGCCTGTTGTTCACCTGGTCGAAGTATTCGAGCTTCTTGCTCGAGTACTGCTGGTGCTGCGTCAGGTCGAAGTCGGAGCGGTTGTGCACGCCCTCGATCTCCTGGTGACCCAGCGTCCCGCCGAAGTCGAACGTCACGTCAAACGCGGCGCGCGCGTAGTGCGCCAGTTCGTTCGCGCCATGCTGGTGGAACTGGAGACGGTCCGCCGACAGGCCAAGGTCGAGGTGCCACTGCATACGCAACGCCTTCCACGTCTCGAACCACTCCATGTCCGTGCCCGGCTCGACGAAGAACTGCATCTCCATCTGCTCGAACTCACGCGTCCGGAAGATGAAGTTGCCGGGCGTGATTTCGTTGCGGAACGCCTTGCCGATCTGCGCGATGCCGAACGGCACCTTCTGGCGCATGCTCTGCTGCACGTTCAGGAAGTTCACGAAAATGCCCTGCGCCGTTTCGGGGCGCAGGTAGACGATGCTCGCGCTCTCCTCGAGGGCGCCCATGTACGTCTTGAACATCAGGTTGAACTGCCGCGCCTCGGTCAGCTGGCAAGCATCGTGCTGGCCGGGCTGCTTGCTCGGCTTCTGCGGGCAGCGGGCGTCCTCCAGCTTGTCGGCGCGGAAACGCCCCTTGCACGTCTTGCAGTCCACCAGCGGGTCGACGAAGCCGGCCACGTGGCCGCTCGCCTCCCAGGTGCGCGGGTGCATGAGGATCGCCGCGTCGAGCCCCTCGATATCGTCACGCGAACGCACCATCGCGTGCCACCAGCGGTCCTTGATGTTCTTCTTCAGCTCCACACCCAGCGGCCCGTAGTCCCACACCGATCCCGTGCCGCCGTAGATCTCGGACGACTGGAAGATGAAGCCGCGCCGCTTGCACAGCGACACGAGCTTGTCCATCACATCGGGATAGCTGGACATGATTCGGCTTGGTACGGGGAACGGGAGGAGAATGACGGGTCAGCGAAGCAGGTGCGCGATGATCGCGTCACCATGGTCGCGGCCATTCTCGATGAAGATGCGATTGGCCTGATTGCCGGACGCTATGACTCCCGCAAGGTAGACACCCGGGAACGGTGTCGCCATGGTGAGCGGGTCGTGCGTCGGGATGCCGCTGTCGGCGTCGATGGGCACGCCGATCTGCTCGAGCAGGCCGGTCTCCGGCAGGTACCCTGTCATGGTGTACACCTGCGTGGCGGGGATTCGGAGCGGGCCCTCGGGGCTTTCCACCACCACCGTGTCCGGTTCGATCGCCACCACCCGCGAGCGGAACTGCCCGCGGATGCTGCCGTCGCGCAGGCGCGCCTCGATCACGGGACGGACCCACGGCTTCACGTTGGCATCGAGCGTGTCGGCGAAGTGCACCAGCGTGACCTGTCCGCCCGCCTGGTGCATGTCCAGCGCCGCGTCCACCGCCGAATTCGCGCCGCCGACGACCACCACCGGCTCGCGCCACGCACCGTGCCCCTCGGCGTACCCATGGCGCACATGCGGAAAGTCCTCACCGGGCACCCCGAGGCGATTGGGACGTCCGAAGTACCCGGTGGCCATCACCACCGCGTGCGCCGCCGTCTCGCGCACGGCGCCCCCGCGGGTGACGCTGCGCAACAGCCAGCGGGCCCCGCGGGCCGGCTCCGGCTGCCCCGGCCGCGGATCCACCCGCACTGGCCGGAGCGTCTCGACGGTCTCGTACTGCCGCACATCGAGGTCGTACACGTCGGCCACCCCTCGGTAGTACGCGAGAGCATCGCGGCGGGTGGGCTTCTCGGTGGCGATCAGGAATGGCACGCCGCCGATGGCGATACGTTCGGCCGTCGAGAAGAACGACATGTAGGTCGGGTAACTCGCGATGCCGTTCACGAGGCATCCCCGATCGAACACCACCGCACTCAGCCCGGCCCGACGGGCCGCGATCGCCGCCGCCAGCCCGCACGGGCCAGCCCCGACCACCGCGACATCGATCGGCGCCGGCTCGGGCCGCAGCGCGTCGCTCACCGGCACAACCTCAGGCGACAGACGCGTGCACGCCGATGATCTGGTCGCGCCGCGTCCCCACGCTCACGAACGCGATCGGCGTCTCGCACAGCTGCTCCAAGCGGTCGAGATAGGTTCGCGCCGCCGCTGGCAGGTCCTCGAGCTTGCGCGCGTCCTGCGTGGACTGCTGCCACCCCGGGAACCACTCGTAGATCGGCTCCGCCTGCTCCAGCAGCGCGAGATCGGCCGGGAACTCCGTGTACACTTCGCCGCCCACGCGATAGCCGGTGCACACCGCCACCTGCACGAGCGTGTCGAGCACGTCCAGCTTGGTGATCGCCAGCCCGGTCAGGCCGTTCACGCGCGCGGCATAGCGCACCACCACCCCGTCGAACCAGCCGCAACGGCGCGGACGCCCCGTGGTGGCGCCGAACTCGTGCCCGAGCTGCCGCACGTGGCTGTGCAGGGGCTCCTCCAGCTCGGTCGGCAGCGGACCATTACCTACACGTGTCGTGTACGCCTTCACCACGCCGAGCGCGGCATTGATGGCCATGGGGGAGATGCCCACACCGGTGGCCGCGCCACCCACCGTGGTGTTGCTCGACGTCACGAACGGATACGTGCCGTGATCGATGTCCAGCAGCGACCCCTGCGCGCCCTCCATGAGCACCGCCGCGCCACTCCTGATGGCCCGGTGCACACACAGCCCCACGTCCTCGGCAAGGCTCAGCAGGCGCGGCGCGAGCCCGTTGAGGATGGCCAGCGTCTCGTCCACCGAGGCGCGCACATCGCTCCCCGAGCGCTCGAGCTGCGCATTCGCGCGCTCCACGCCCGCGGTGACGAGCGCCCGCAGGCGTTCGGCGTTGCGAAGATCCAGCACCCGCACGCCACGACGTGCCACCTTGTCCTCGTAGGCCGGCCCGATGCCGCGCCCCGTGGTGCCGATCGCCTTGCTGTCCGCGCTCGCCTTGTCCACCAGCTTGTGGTACGGCATGACCAGATGCGCCCGCTCGCTCACGTAGAGGCGCCCCTCCACATCTACGCCGTCGGCGATCAGCTCGTCGACCTCGGTGAACAGCGTCTCCGGGTCCATGACCACGCCGTTGCCGATCGCGCATCGCACGCCGGGGTGCAGGATGCCGCTCGGGATCTGGTGCAGGATGAAGGACTTGTCGCCGATGTGCACGGTGTGCCCGGCGTTGGCGCCACCCTGGTAGCGCACAACCCAGTCGGCGCGCTCGGCGAGCACGTCGACCAGCTTGCCCTTCCCTTCATCGCCCCACTGCGCGCCCACCACGACCAGCGTGCGCGTCGTCGAATCGAACATGCGATCAGCTCTCCGGCAGCCGTCCGGCCGCCCACAAAAAAACGCCCCGCGGACGGTCCGCGGGGCGTTGAGGGAATCTAGCCCCTGGGGGCCTCGAAGCAATGCGGCGGCGGCAATTGCCACCGGGGCCATTAGCCGGTCCCCGCAAGCCGCCCCGAGAGTGCGGAGACGCCTACCACCCCCGCGAGCGCCAGCCCGAACCCCACCTTCAGCCCTGCCGCCACCACGCGACCGAGAAGCGCACCCGTGGCCACACGGAGCGGCTCGCCCCGCACCGCGCGGGGCACCGTCAGCTCGGCCAGCAGCGCCCCGCTGAAGGCCCCGGCAAATGCGCCGATCATCGAGCCGACCACCGGCAGGGGCACCCCTCCGAACGCCCCGACGATTCCCCCGATAACCGCGCCCCACGCGGCTCGGCGCGAGCCCCCGTACTTGCGAGCGTACCGGCCGGACACGCTGAATTCGAGCACCTCGGCGATGACCACCAGCGCGGAGGCGACCAGCAGCGTGACCAGCCCGATTTCCCCGGCGGGCACCGCGAGCCAATACACGAGCGTCGCGCCCAGCATGACCCAGAGCCCGGGCAGGCCCAAGGGCACGAGGAGGAGACCGGCCAGCAGGGCCGAGAACAGCAACGCGAGCGCGAGCATGCAAGGGCGTACGCAAGCCGCGAGCATCGGTTTCGCACACCGGCGCCGCGGCGAGGCGCCGGACCCCTCAGAGCAGCCCGGCTGCCTCCAGTCGCGCCTTGACGATCGCCAGCTCCTCGCCCTCCACCGGCAGCAGTGGTGAACGCGGCGGACCACCGTGCAGCCCGACCAGCGACATGGCCGCCTTCATGCCCGCCGGCCCCAGTGCGCCGGCAATGTCGGTCGCGAGCGGCGTCAGCACCTGCTGCATGGCGGCGGCGGCCACGTGGTCGCCCGCGCGGTATGTGTCTACCATGCGGCGCACCGCCGGCCCGGCGAACAGGGCAATTGCCAGAATCGCACCCGACGCCCCCGCCTCCAGCGCCGGCACGACGGTGCCGCCGCTGCCGGTGAGCACACGGAATGACGCGTTCTGGGCCGCGAGATACTGCTGCAGCACCGGGATATTGCCAGCGCTGTCCTTCATGCCGACGACGTTCTCGTGCAGCGCCATCTCGTGCACGAAGGCCGGGCTCAGCACGATGTGCGTGTACGCCGGCATGTTGTACAGCAGCACCGGCAACGGACTCGCATCGGCCACCGCGCGGAAATGCCCGAGCAACGCCGGCGCCGTCATGCGCTTCAGGAAGTAATGCGGGGAGATCACCAGAACGGCATCGGCCCCGGCGGCCTTCGCATCGTGCGCGCGCGCGATGGTCTGTCGCGTGCTCTCGCTGCCGATGCCGGCCAGCAGCCACTTGTCGGCGGGAACACGCGCGCGAGTCCATTCGAGCAGCCGCCGACGGTCCGCGTCATCGAGCAGCGCCGACTCACCGCTCGACCCGGCCACCAGTATGCCGTCCATACCGAAAGCCAGATGCGCGTCGAGGTTGTGCTGAAAGGCGGCGCCATCGAGATCGCCGCTGGCCGTGAAGGTCGTCACGGCGGGCACCATGAGCCCGCCCAGCGTCGAAGGAGTCATGCAGGAAACCTACTGCGGCACACCGATCGCGGCGCCCCCACGCCCCGACGCGATGCTACACCCCGAACAGGCTCTCGAAGCCGCTGTCGAACCCGTCGTTCACGCTCGCAGTGAGGCTGCTCATCGTGTCGTGCCCCTGCGGACTCGGGACCGGGGACGGCCGTGTCTCCGGGGCAGCGTGTGGGGTCGGGCCCGGCGCGACCGCGGGGGTCTTCGCCGTGGGGACAGGCGGGGAGGCGGGGGGCACCGGGAGCGCTGCGAGGGCGGGGCTCGCCATCGCCGGCCCGGTCGCCCCCGCCGGAGCGGCGCTCCGCCCCATCCGAAAGCTCAGCTCGAAGTCGGCCGGATTCGTGGCGGCGTTCTTCGCCACCTCGAAGTCGACTTCGCCGCTGTTCACCAGCTCGGTGAGGTGCTGGTCGAAGGTCTGCATGCCGTACTGGGCACCATCGGCCATGTAGTCGCGAATCTCGGTGATGTTGCCCTCGGCGATCAGGTCGCGAATGGTGCTCGTGACGATCATGACCTCGGCCGCCACCACGCGCCCCTGCCCGCTCTTGCGCGGCAGCAGCCGCTGCGACACCACCGCGTGCAGCGACTCGGCGAGACGCATGCGCACCACTGCCTGCTCCTCCGGCGGGAACATCGCCACGATGCGCATGATGGTGCTCTGCGCATCCGGCGTGTGCAGCGTGGAGATGAGCAGGTGACCGGTCTCGGCTGCCTTCATCGCCGTGTCGATCGTCTCGGCGTCGCGCATTTCGCCGATGAGGATGACGTCCGGGTCCTGTCGCAACGCGGCGCGCAGCCCCATGCGGAAGCTGTCAGTGTCGATCCCCACTTCACGCTGCGTCACCGAGCTGCGCAGATCGCCGTGCAGGAACTCGATCGGGTTCTCGAGGGTGAGGATGTGCTTCTCGTACGACGCGTTGATCTCGTTGACCAGCGCCGCCATCGTGCTCGACTTGCCCGACCCCGTCACCCCCGTCACCAGCACCATCCCGCGCTCGGTGTGCGCGATGCGCGTGAGCACGGGCGGCAGGCGCAGCGTCTGCACCGTGGGCACGGTCTCGGGAATCACGCGCATCACGATGGAGTGCGCGGCCCGCTGCCGCAGAATGTTCACGCGGAACCGTCCGACGCCCGGCGCCGCCCATGAACAGTCATGATCCTTGAGCGTGTCCACCGTGGTCCGCTCGGCGTCGGTGCTCATGAAGTGCAGGGCGATCGCGCGCGTCTGCTCCGCTGTCAGCGCCTGCTTCGTGAGCGCCACGAGCCGCCCGTCGATGCGGGCCCGCACCGCATCGCCCGCCTTGATATGCACGTCGGAAGCGCCCCGTTCGACGGCAGCCTTGATGATGCGTTCGATTGCCACGGTGGCAGTGGGTGGAGGACGAAGGTCAGCCCCTGTGCGGTCCGTCACCAAGACGATCGCGCGCGTGGCGCGGCAACGTCAGCCGGTCACCACCCTCAGCGAGTCGGCACCGTCACCGCATTGAGCCCCATCACCTCCCGCACCTCCCTCATCGTCTCCTGCGCCAGCCCCCGGGCCGTACGGGCCCCATCGGCCAGCGCATCCAGAACCCGGGCCGGCTCGGCATCCAACGCCTCGGAGCGGCGACGGATGGGCGTCAGCTCCTGCACCATCCCCTCCAGGAGCACCTTCTTGCAGTCCATGCACCCCCAGCCGGCGGTGCGGCACTGCTCGGCCACATGCTCCTGCGTGGACTCGGCACTGAACGCCTTGTGTAGCTGGAAGATGTTGCACACCTCCGGACGCCCCGGATCGCTCTTGCGGACGCGCTGCGGGTCGGTCATGGCGGGGCGCAGTTTCTGCCAGATCTCCTCGTCGGTCTCCAGCAGTCCGATGGTGTTGCCCAGCGACTTGGACATCTTGGCGTTGCCGTCGAGCCCCATGATGCGACGCGTGGGCGTCAGCAGCGGCTTGGGTTCGGGGAAGTAGTCCACGCCGAACTTGGCGTTGAACTTCCGCGCCGTGTCGCGCGCCAACTCGAGATGCTGGATCTGATCCTCGCCCACCGGCACGCTCTCGGCGCGATACAGCAGGATGTCGGCACTCTGGAGCACGGGATACATCAGCACCCCGGCCGGGATGCTCTCCAGCTTCGACGACTTGTCCTTGAACTGCGTCTGCCGTTCAAGGTCGCCGAGCGGCGTGATCGTCGTGAAGATCCACGACAGCTCGGTGTGCTCGGGCACGTCGCTCTGCATGAAGAGCGACGCCTGAGCCGGGTCGATCCCCGCCGCCAGCAACGACTTGGCCATCCCCCACCGGCGTGCGCGCAGCACCTCGGGATTGTAGGCGCCGGTGATGGCGTGGTAATCCACCACACAGTAGGTGGCGCCGGGATGGGTGACCTGCAGTTGGACCCAGTTCTTGACCGCGCCGAGATAGTTGCCGATGTGCAGCTCGCCCGAAGGCTGGATACCGCTGAAGATGCGTGCCATGTCGCAAAGTTAGTTTTGAATGGACGGTCGAGGTACTGCCGCGCGGCGTCCGCTGCGCCGGCGGCTCGTCGTGTGCCCCTTCCTGCTGCTCTGCGCCCTCATGTCCCAGCCTCACCCCGATCGCCACCGCTGGCTGGCGGCGGCCCGCCACGCCGCTGCCGATGCTGCCCAGTTCATCGCCGAGGAGGCCCGCACGCATCGGGCCATCACCTGGGAGGCCAAGAGCATCACCGACTTCGTCAGCCACGTGGATCTCGGGGCCGAAGAACGCATTCGCGAGCGGCTGCTGGCGGGCATCCCCGGCCTGCGCATCGTGGGCGAGGAGCTGAGCCACGAGGGCAACCCCGAGGACGGGCTGGTGGCCATCGTCGATCCGCTCGACGGCACCACCAACTTCCTGCACGGCTTCCCCAACTACGGCGTCTCCATCTGCATCGCCCTCGATGGGGTGCCACAGGCCGCCGTGATGCACGACGTGGCCAGGAGCGGCGTCTGTACCGCCACGGCCGGCGACGGCGCATTCGTGGACGGCGCGCGCGTGCATGTCTCGAGCATCGCCGAACCACCGCGGGCGCTCATCGGCACCGGCTTTCCGTTCAAGGACGTCACCCGCGGCGACGAATACCTGCGCATGGTGCGCCGCCTCATGCCGGTCGTCTCCGGCATGCGTCGCGCCGGCTCGGCGGCCCTCGACCTCGCTGACGTGGCCCGCGGACGCTTCGACGCGTTCTGGGAACTGTGGCTCAACTCGTGGGACCTCGCGGCCGGTGTCCTGCTGGTTCGCGAAGCCGGGGGGCGGGTGACCGACCTCGAGGGACAGGACGCGCGGCTCGTCGGCGGCACCATCGTCGCCAGCAACGGCCTGCTGCACGACTGGTTTCTCGACATCCTCAACGATCGCGTGCCCTGAGTCGCCGGCGTCGCCGTGATCCCTCACGCGCGCCGATGGCCCCCCGATAGCTTTCGGGGTCGGTCGATTCCCTTCCACCCGCCCGCCCGTGCCGCTCGTCGAGTGCGTTCCCAACTTCTCCGAAGGCCGCGATCCCGCCGTCATCGCCGCCATCCGTGACGCGATCGCGGCCGTCCCCGGTGCCCACGTGCTCGACGTGTCAAGCGACGTGTCCCACCATCGCACCGTGATCACCTTCGTGGCCTCGCTCGAGGCCGCGGTACCGGCCGCTCTCGCCGGCATGCGCGTCGCCCGCGACCGCATCGACCTCACGGCGCATCAGGGCGAGCATCCACGCATCGGCGCCACCGACGTGGTGCCGTTCATCCCGCTCGAGGGCGCGACGATGGACGACTGTATCGCCCTTGCCCGCGAGCTTGGCGCGCAGGCCTGGCAGACGCTCGGCATCCCGGTGTACCTCTACGAGCGGGCCGCCGCCACGCCGGCGCGCGAGAACCTCGCCGACGTGCGTCGCGGCGAATTCGAGGGTCTGCGCGACGAGGTCCGCACCAGTGCCGCCCGTCGCCCCGATTTCGGTGACGCTGCCCTGCACCCCACCGCCGGCGCCACCGCCGTGGGCGCCCGCCCGTTTCTGGTGGCCTACAACATCTATCTCGGGCCGGCCAGCAACCTTCCGGTGGCCAAGGAGGTCGCCAAGGCCATTCGCGGATCGTCGGGTGGCCTGCGGTACGTGAAAGCACTCGGCATGGAGGTCGACGGCCAGGCCCAGGTCTCCATGAATCTCGTCGACACGGAAAAGACCCCGCTCCATCGGGTGTTCGAGGTCGTGAAGAGCGAGGCGGCCGCCCACGGCGTGGCGCCGACGTGGAGTGAACTGGTGGGACTGATCCCCGAGCGCGTCCTGCTCGAGGCCGGAGCCCGCCACGTGCAACTGCGCGGATTCGGGCGCCACATGCTGCTCGAAACCAAAGTGCGCGAGGCGGTGGCCGGTGGCGAATCGGTCGACCGGTTCCTGTCGCGGGTGGCGTCACCCGAGCCCACGCCCGGCGGCGGCAGCGTGGCCGCGCACGCGGGTGCATTGGCTGCCGCCCTGGCCCAGATGGTCTCCGGCCTAACCGTGGGAAGAAAGAAGTACGCGATGGTGGAAGAGGAGATGCACCGTATCGCCCTGGAGGCGGCGGCCCGGCGTCGAACGCTGTCGGCGCTCGTGGAACGCGACGCCGCCGCCTACGAGCGCGTTCGCGCCGCCTACCAGCTGCCGAAGGACACCGATGCCCAGCAGGAAACCCGCGCCCTCGCCGTGCGTGACGCACTGCTCTTCGCGGCCAAGGTACCGCTCGAGACGGCCCGCGAGGCGGTGGCGGTGGCGGCGCTGGCGGTTGCCCTGGCCGAGCGCGGCAACGCCAACGCCGTGAGCGACGCCTGCGTGGCCGCGCTCCTCGCCGAGGCGGCCTGCAAGGGCGCGGTGCTCAACGTGCGCATCAATGTGGCGTCGCTCGACGACGCGGGCACCGCGCAGGGCGCGGCGCTGGCCTCGGAGGCGCGCCGATATCTCGATGCGGTGTCGCTGCATGCGCGGCTCGCCGAGGCCGCCGCCGAAAAGGCCATGGAGCCCGCGTGAGCCGGCGCCTGCTGCTGGTCGCGGTCGCCGCGCCCGTCGCGCTGCTTGCCGCCTGCCGTCCGAAGCTCACGCGGGTGCCGCCGTCTCCCGCCGCCGGCGAGACCCGTCCGTCGGCGACCGCCGCCGACAACTGCGACCCGCGCAATCGCGCGGCCACCTTCACCGGCCGGGTGGCGCTCAGCTTCACCGGAGCGGCCCGCGGAGAGGCCGTCGTGCGCATCACCGGCGAGGCGTACCAGTCCACCGTGCGCATCGACGTGGCCACCGGCACGCTCCTCGAATTGCGCGAGGACCGCTATCTCGTGCGCGTTTCCGTCGACGGGTACCGCAGCGTGGAGCAGAGCGTACTGGTGAAGTGCGGACAGGACATGCCCCTGCCGATCGCGCTCGTGCGGCGCTGACCGGCCCCCGCCGACGCAGCCACCGGGGGCCCGCGCCGACGACGCTCAGGCTGGCGCGAAGGGCGTAGGGTCGGGCTGCATCGCCCCCGCCACGTTGCCTTCGGTGTCGCGGAACCAGAGCAGGTGCCCCACCGTCGGAATCGTCGCAATCGGCATGAGAATCGTGCCGCCGGCCTCCACGATCGCCCGTTCGGCAGCGTGGATGTCCGGCACGGCAATGGTGCACTCGAACCCGATCATGCGCTCTCCCGGAACCAGCGTACGCCGCGCCTGCAGCGAGCCGAAGACCGCGGGAGTGTCCGGCGTCGAGCCGGTCTCGATCATGAAGAAGTCGGGGGGCCCCCAGGCATTGAACCGCCATCCGAACGCGTGGCCGTAGAAGCGCGCCGCCCGCGCGCAGTCGGCGGCGTTGATGGCGAAGTGACGCACCGGTGTTCCCGGACGAGCGTTCTCGGACATGATGGCTCCCGTGGGTGAAGGGATACAGGACACCGCTACGATAGCGTCGCTGGCCGGTGTCCGTCTTGCGCCGTATCGTCAAG
>JBEILM010000090.1:0-15384 GCA_040379205.1 Gemmatimonas sp. | reverse complement strand
GTTCATCGCCTCGCGCACGTCGGCCAGCAGCGTGTCGCGCGCGCGCAGGAAGGGCGGGGCGTTGGGGCCAGGGCGCGGTCGCGGCGTCCAGAGGCCGAACGCAGTGCGCATGCCCGTCAGGCGTCCCTGCATCACCAGCCCCTGCGCCGCCACGGCCCCGAACACCGGGGCGTAGACGAACGCATCGGGGGGCGTGGCGTCTAGCAGCACCACCGCCGCCGTCCGCGTGGGATAGCGGCGCGCGTAATTGGCCGCCAACAGGCCGCCGTACGAATGCCCGACGAGGACGAAGGGTCCTGGCTCGCCCGCACCACGGAGCAGCGCCTCCAGCTCTTCCGCCTCCACCCGCGTGCGCCGGGGAAAGGGGCCGGGATCGCTCCACCCCGTACCCGCCCGATCGAAGAGGATCGATCGCGTCTCGCCGCGCATGGCCCGATGCAGGTGGTACAGCGCGTTCCCCTGCTCATGAGCACCAGGGATCCACACCACCGTCGCGCCGCCGCGCGCGTTCCCTTCAGCAAGCAGGTGCAGTCGGTACCCTCCCACATCCACCAGCCTCCCCGGCGGTGGCACCGCCGCCATGGCGCGCTGCTGGTCGAGGCCACCCTTGATGCCCATGGCGGTGAGCACCACCCCGATCAGCGCGGGAGCCAGCGCCACCAGTCGCAGCGCCCGACCGAGGCGACGGGTTGCCAGCGCTACCAGCCCTCCCAGCACCAACAGGACGCCGCCCAGCAGTGCTCCACCAAACGGCTGCGACAGTAGCGTATAGAGCCCGTTCAGCATCAGTGGCCTCCCGGCGGTGTGGCGGGACCCTTCGCCCCGTCCAGCGCCTCGATGGTGGCGGTGGAGGGCTCACGCGTGCGCTGCAGCCGCGCCGCCACCCGCTCCGCCCCGGCGAACACCCGCAGGACGTTTCCGCCGGCGAGCTTGCGCAGGTCCGCGTCGCTCCAGCCACGGCGAATCAACTCGGCAAAGAGCGCCGGGTAGCGCGACACGTCCTCGATGCCCTCCACCACGTTCAGCGGCCCGGTCGCGCCGTAGAAGTCCGCGCCGATTCCCACGTGGTCGACCCCCGCCACGCGGCGAATGTGTTCCACGTGGTCCGCCACGTCCTTCAGGGTGGCGCGTGGCATTGGGCCGTGCGTCGCGATCCACTCGCGCAGGAGGCGCTCGGCCGCGCTGTCGCTCGTGGCCCGCTGCAGGCGCGGTATGAGCGCCTCCGACCAGCGCCGCAGCGGCTCGGACACGAATACCGTGACAAAGTTCACCTGCACCACGCCACCGTTGCGCGCCATGCGCTGCAGGATGGAATCGGGGACGTTGCGCACGTGGTCGGTGAGCGCGCGCGCCGACGAGTGCGAAAAGATCACCGGGGCCTCCGTCACGTCCAGCACGGCGCTCATCGCCGCGGGTGACACATGCGAAATGTCCACCAGCATGCCGAGGCGGTTCATCTCGCGCACCACCTCGCGGCCGAAGGGAGTGAGCCCTCCGTGGCGCGGCAGCTCCGTCGCCGCGTCGGCCCAGTCGGTGGAGTGGAAGTGGGTGAGCGTCATGTAGCGCACCCCAAGGTCGTAGTACGCGCGAAGCGCTCCCAGGGAGTTGGCGATGACGTGACCGCCTTCGATCCCGAGCAGCGAGGCGATCCGTCCGCTGGCGCGCACACGGCGAATGTCGGCCGTACTCGCGGCGAACCCGAGATCGCGCGGATAGCGGGCGATGAGGCGCCGGGTCAGGTCGATCTGTTCCAGCTGGGCGCGCATGGCGTTCAGCGGCGAGAGGTCACTCGGCACATAGACCGACCAGAACTGCGTGCCCACCCCGCCGTCCCGCAGCTTCGGCAGGTCGGTGTCACCAGTGCCGCGCGTGCGCAGGTCGCGCGCAGTGAGGTCCATGGGATGCGTGGGGTCGAGGCGCAGCACCCATGGCAGGTCATTGTGGGTGTCCACCAGTCCCACCTCGCGCAATAGCGCCCGCGCACGGCGCAGCGAGGTGTCGGTGCTGGTCGCCCCCTGCGCCGGCAGGGCGGTGAAGGGCGCGCCACCCAGCGTCGCCACGGCCAGACCGGCGGCGGCGACCCGTACCACGGCCGTTCGGGGGGTGATCATGGTGCCTTCGCTGCCGGCGCCTTGGGCACCGCCACCGCGCCCGTAGGCCACCCACCGTCGAGAAAGGCGCGCAGCGCCGCGAGCAGCTCGGCGGGTCGCTCATACTGCGGCCAGTGCCCCATACCGGGCATCACCAGCAGGCGCCCCTGCGCCATGCCGGCCACCCACTCCCGGCTTCCCCCCAGCGGCGGGTTGTCGCGGTCGCCGTGCACGACCAGCAGGGGGAGCCCGAAGCGGGAGAGTCCCTCGCGGAAGTCGAACAATCCCAGCTTGGCAATGAGCCGAGGCACGAAATCGTTGTAGCGCGACCCGATCTCGTTGGGGGAATCGCACACATCGGGGGCGCGATACCACTGGGTGGAGTCGGGCCAGTTGGTCCGCAGCCCCATCCACGCCCCGGCCCGACACCGCCCCACCTCGTCTCCCGCGAACTCGCCTGCGGCGACCCGGGCGGCCATGCGCCGCTGCAACGCGGGATCAAGCTTGGGCGCCGAGTTCTTCCGCATGTCCTCCCACCACGGGGAGAAGCGCGGCCCCACCGGGGTCAGCAGCACGAGCCGCGAGACGCGCGTCGGGAACTGCTCGGCGTAGCGATAAGCCGCCAGCGCGCCGCCCGACCACCCCACCATGGTCACCTTGTCCGCGCCCACGGCCTGGCGAATCACCTCGGGATCCACCGCATCGAACTCGAGAATTCCCATCTTGTCCGGGGGCACCGAGTCGGTGCGTCCGCGTCCGCGGATGTCATACGTCACCACACGCCGCGTGTCGGAGGCCAGGGCGTCCAGGCTGGCGGCAAAATAGTTGGCGGCGTTCACCAGGACGACGTCGGGGCCGCGCCCCACTTCGCGGTACCAGAGCCGCACGCCGTCGGGGGTCGTAGCGTAGCCCGTGCGCTCCGGCGGGCCCGCCTCCACCAGCCGCTTGAGTGTCGCCAGCTCCGCGTCGAAGCGCTGCGCCGAAGCGCGCAGTCCCGCCGCGGCGCGCGCCCGCGCGGTGTCCGCCGCCCCGGGCGTCAGCCCCGCCGGCAGTCGCGTTTCCGCGAACACATCGTAGCGCACCGTGGTGCGCCCATCCTGCTCCTCGAGCGAATAGGTCGCGAACCCCATGAGCGTTCCATCCGTCCCCACCAGCTTCATGGTGCGACGGCGGTACGGCACGAGTTCCGCGTTCACCAGGTAGTAGTCGGGGGCGCCCCCGGCCGCCGGACGTGCGGCGAACACCTCACCGGCAGTGCCCCACGGTCCTCCGGCGTGCGTGAGCCGGTTGCCCTGTTTCCACGCCGACGGCTCCACGATGTGCGGCCACACCGTCATCGCCGTGCGTTCGATGGTGACGGTGTGCTGCGCCACCAGATGGGTGGCGTCGGGCACCTGCCCGGGTGACGAGGCGGGCGCGATGGATGCCACGAGGGCGACGAGCGGAAGCGTGCGACGCACGCGGCGGACGACAGTCATGAGCGAGTCATTGAAGGGTCACGGGCGCAGGTGGCGCACGAAGAACTGCGTGCGCTGTTCGTCGTTGTAGCGGGCCGTCTGGCCAACCTGACCATGGCCCGAATTGGCGAAGATCGACAGCTCGTGCTGGAACCCCAGCCGCACCAGCTCCTCGGACATGCGCATCGTCTCGGGGAAGGTGGCCACATCGCTGAGGGCACTCATGAGTCGCAGGTGGCCGCGCACCTTGGGGGCCAGCAGGATGGCGTTGGCCTGATCGTACAGCGCCGCGTTCTGCTGCGGCAATCCAAGATACGTCTCGTAGAGCTGGTTCCCCACAGGATCGAAGCCGGGGACCTCCACCGAGGCTGCCGAATAGACGTCCGGGGCCTGGGCGAGCGCGCGCAGCGCGTAATGCCCGCCCCACGAGCGCCCCCAGATGCCCACGCGGGTGAGATCCATGAAGGGGAGTCGCGCTCCCAGCTGGCGAATGGCGCCCGCATGGTCGGCGATCTCGAAGGTGCCCCACTTCCGGAACACGACATCGTGGAATGCCTTCGATCGTCCCGGGGTCCCGCGGGCGTCGAGCGTGACCACCACGAAGCCCAGATTGGCGAGCGCGCGGTTGTATTGCGCCGGTCCGGGTTCCGCGAAGGTGGTCGGGCGCACCGCGACCTGCGGCCCCGCGTAGAGGAACTCCACCACGGGATACGAGCGCGTACTGTCGAAGTCGAAGGGGAGGTACATGGTGACCCACAGGTCGGTACTCCCGTCGGCGGCCTTCACGACGTACTCGCGCGGCGGGGTCCACCCCACACGACGCAGCCGGTCGATGCTGGCCTCGCCCAGCGCGGTCACCTGTGCGCCGTCGCTGCGGCGCAGCACCGTGCGCGGCGGACCGGCAGGGGAGGACCAGCTGTCCACGAAGCAGTCGGCCAGCGGGCACATCGTGACCTCGTGCATGCCCAACCCCTCGGTGAGGCGCTGGGCCGCCCCCCCGCCCGCGAGCGGCACCCGATACAGATGCCGATCGTACGGGCGTGCCGGGTCACCCTGCGCCATGACGTACACCCACCCGCGCGACTGGTCCACGCGCACGACCGACGTCACGGGGAAGCTGCCCTGCGTGAGGCGCGCCACCATCCGCCCATTCAGGTCGTAGCGGTACAGGTGATCCCAGCCGTCGCGCTCCGAGCGCCAGAGAAATCCGGTGCCGTCGGGAAGCATCGTCCACGGGAAATCGTCGCCCCACACCACCTCGTGGTGGTTGGTGAGGAAGGTGGGGGAGCGCTCGCTCATGATGACGCGGGCCTCGCCGGTGGACGGGTCCGCCGCCCACACCTCGACGCTGTGCAGCAGGCGATCGTACTTGGCTACCAGTACGCGCGATTCGTCGGGCAACCACCCCATGACCTCGAGATAGCTGTCGCGCGTCTCGCCAAGCCGCAGCGCAATGGGGCGCCCCCACACCACGTCGAGCACATAGAGCGAGGATGCCTGCAGCACGCCGCCCGCCCGCGTCCACCGCGTCTCCAGCGGCTCCACGAACATCTTGAGCCATTGCGCGCCCAGCATCTTCTGCATGCCGCGCACATCGTGGCGCTGCGCCACGAAGCGCGTCCCACTGGGAGACCAGGGTTCCCAGCGGCGCGTCTCCACGGTCCACAGCGAATCGGCGGTGCCGTCGGTGGTGCGCATGAGCGTGCGCCCATCGGTGGCCGAGCGCAGGGCGATGTCGTGCCCTTGTACACCGAGGTACCAGCGGCCGTCGGGAGAGCGGCGCTCGAGGTTACGCGTCTCTCCGCCGCCGGTGAAGGACTCCTGCCAGAAGGGCTGCGGCCGCTGCCGGGTGAGTTCGCTGGTGGCCAGACGATCGCCCTCGTTGGCCGTGGGGCGCGGCAGCCGCGTCAGCGCATAGGTGACGAGGTCCAGCTGCCAGCTGTCCCCCTCCAGCTCGAAGCGCAGCTGTTGCGGACTGATGAACGCCAGCTGGGCAAACGGCACGCCGCGCCCGGCCGGCTCGTACCCCAACCGCTCGGTCAGGGCGCGCCGCAGCCGCTCGGCATCCAGCAGCGGCGTGGTGCGCCCGGTGGCCAGCTCCACACGCTGCAGTACACGGTCGTTGGGGCCGCCCTCGGCGTACCAGAGGCTGGTGCCGCCCGGGATCCACCCCGGCACCACCCGCCCGCCCTGGACGAGCTGATCGAAATCGAGGTAGGCGTCGTAGACGGCGCGGCGCACCGGGCTGATCGGGGCTGTCTGCGCCGCGAGTGGCGTCGCCAGCGATGATGAGACAACGAGGGCGCCGACGAGCACCGCGGCGGCACGTGCGCCGGATTCGGCAGGAAGATGGGGAGGATGTGGCACGGACACGACCGGTGGTGAGGATGGGGGCTGGCTGAGCCCCCGGGAATCAGCGCGCGCCCTGCTGCTGCGCCAACCACGCGTCTACGCGCTGCTCGAGCGCGAAGAAGGGCAGCGGCCCGTCGGCCAGAATCACCCGGTGGAAGGCGCGCGGGTCGAAGCGCGGCCCCAACGCCTGCTCGACGCGCGTGCGCAGGCGCTGAAACGTCAACATGCCCATCCGGTAGCCCAGCGCCTGGCCGGGAATGTCGCAGCAGTAGCGCAGCACTTCCGACGCCACCTCGGCGTCGGAGATCACCGAGTTCGCGCGCAGGTAGGCGATGGCGCGCTCGTGGCTCCATCCGAGCAGATTGAGCCCGGTATCGAGCACCAGCCGCGCCGCGCTGTTGAGTTCCATGATGCGACGTCCGTAGCGGTCGTACGGATCGCGGTAGCCCCCCATCAGCTCGGCCAGCGCTGCCGCGTACTCGCCCCACCCCTCCGTGTAGGCCGTGCTGGCATAGTTGCGGCGCAGCGGATGCTTGTTGGCCAGCACCTCCTGCACCAGCGCCAGGTGGAAGTGGTGCCCGGGGAGAATCTCGTGGTAGGCCAGCCCCTCGAACCAGACCGTGGTCTTCTGCGCGAGCTGCCCGCCGTTGAAGAAGTACACCCCCGTGGAGTCGGCGGCCGACGGCTGGCGGTAGTAGCCGTAGGTCATCCCCGCCTCCAGCGACGGGTCCAGTCGTCGCACATCGTACGGGGCGCGGGGGATGTCGGCGAACTGCTCGCCCAGCCGAGGGCGCAGCGTTGCCAGATGCCCCAGCATCTTGTCGCGCATGACGTCGGGGGAGGAGGGCACGAAGCGTGGGGCCGTGCGCAGGTACTGATGGAACGCGTCGCGCGTGCCCGTGTACCCCGCCGCATCCCCCGCCGTACTCCCGAGCGTCTGGCGGATCGAGTCCAGTTCGGCGGTGATGCGTGCGATCTCGCGGAGCCCCAGCTCGTGGATCTGTTCGGGTGTCCGGTCGAAGGTGAGCGACGCGCGCACCAGCCGACGATAGTGGGCCTCTCCCCCGGGATACTGCGCGAGCCCCACGGTGACGGGGGCATCCGCCAGGTAGGGCCCCTCCAGCCACGCGATGAGCCGGTCGAACGCCGGGTTCACCCGGTCGACCACCTCGGCGGCCAGCTGCTCCTGAAAGCGCACCACGGCCGCGCTGTCCTGCCCGCGCACCCCGCGCAACCGCGCCTCGGCCACCGTCAGCGGGCTGCCTACGGGCTCGGTGCGGAACTGCCGCAGCAGCGTGACGGCCGCCATCACCTCGAGCTTCGGCATGCGGTACCCGTGCCGCACCTGCCCCCGCAAGTAGCCATGCACCGCATCCACGACCCCGGCATACTGCCCGGCCAGATCGAGGTAGCGGGTCAGGTCGTCGGGGGCCGCAAAGCGCTGGGCGCCCAGGATCGCATGCAGTCCGACGAAATCGTTGGCATAAGGGGAGACCGGGTTGCGGAACCAGAAGGCATCGGCTTCAGCGGCCATCACGTCCGCGCGCGCCCGCGTGACGGCCGCCAGACTCCAGGCCTCGCTCCCCACGGGCGGCTGCCCGACGCTGTCCAGCTGCGCCAGAATCCGCCGCCCGAAGATCGCGTCCTCCTCCGCTTCCTCGAGCGACGGCACCGGCAGGCGCCGCACCGGCAACCCGGTGCGAAGGCGCACCCCTGCCTCATTGGCCACGATGCGCCCCCACAGGGCGTCGGCGATGGCCGTGATGCGGGCGCTGTCTCCTCTCGCCACGCCCCCGGACGCCCGCTCCCGCTCGCGTCCCTGCGCTTCGGCCCGGGCCGGTGCCAGCGCCGGCGGCAGGGCGACCGCAAGCAGCAGGACGGCGCTGGCGAGCGCTCGGGGGCGTGTGGGGACGGTCATCGCTGGCCGTTCAGGTTGGGGTTGGTCGTGCGCTCCAGGTCGGGGAGCGGGAAGCAGCGATTGGTGCCGTAGAAGCCGCCGCCAAAGGGAAACGGTGCGCCCGTGGCCGGCACGAACGGAAGGGACAGGCGCTGATAGTCGCCCAGATGCTGTGACTCGAGGAACAGCTCGGCGCGCCGCTCGTACGTGAGCTGGGCCCGCACTTCGGCCGCTGAGGTAGCAGCGAACGGGGGCAGGGCGGGGGTGGTGCGGGCGTGCAGCGTATTGATGATCGCTACCACGGCCGGCAGGTTCCCCGCCGCCAGCTCGGCCTCGGCGATGATCAGCTGCGCCTCCGCCCACTTGGCGATGGGAATGGGGGACGCGAAGCTCGTGTACTTGGTCTGCAGGTAGAGCGAGTCCGAGTTGTTCGAGCCGGTGCGGTTGGCATTGGTCACGGGCACCCGCGGGTCGCGCACGCCGGCGAAAGTCATGGCCCGGTACACCGGGCCCACCGTGAGCCCCGCGGTCTGGTTGTTGCTATTGAACACCGGGTTGAAGCGGCGGGGGTCCGCGCTGGAGAACGTGGCGTTCCGCACGAAGTTGGCGGGGATCTGCCGGGCGTCGGCCGTCGCCTCGGGGAAGCGGGCCTGGTTGAGACGGGCGCGGGCGCGGCCGAGGTACGCCATGGCGAGGATGTCCGCGGTGTTGCTGGCCTGCGCGTCGGCAATGGCTGCCGTGAAGCGCTCCTCGGCGCGCGTCCACACCTGCGCCTTGGTCAACTCCGGTCCGGCATCGATAGTCGCAGTGCACATCTGCTCGCCGAGGAGCACCAGAGCATACCCGGCGTAGGCGGCGTTGGTGGCGAGCAGTTGGCGGCGATTGGTGACCTGGGCATCGGACCACGTTTCGAGCCCCTTCTGCAACTCGCTGGAAAGCCAGAGCGTGACGTTGAGGGCACCGAAAGGACCGAGCCCGCCGCACCCGCCGGTACTGATGGTGGAGCTGGTGGCGATGTCGCGGCGGTCCACCTGCCACGTGGTGTTGCCGGTAGACGAGTTGGCCAACTCGTCGCCCAGCGTGCCGCCGCTCACGACGGCGCCGCCGAAGGCGCACTCGAACTCGCCAATGACCGAGTTCATGAGAATGGCGGCGTTGGCGGGCACGACGGCGTCGCTGGCCGGAACGCGGCTGGGAATGTCCACGTCCAACAGGGAGCCGCACGCGGCCGTGACGGCAAGGAGCGCGAGGGTACTGGCGCGCACGACGGCGCGCGCGGCGCGGGTACGGGGAATCATGGAGATAGGCACCGGGCGCCTCAGAAGGTCAGGTTGAGAGAGAACCGCAGCTGCCGCGGGAGCGGCAGGTTGGCCTGCTCACTGGCGGTCAGCTCGCCGAAGCCACCCGGCTGTTCCGTCTCCGGGTCCAGCCCCGTCCAGCGGGTCCAGGTGTAGAGATTGCGGCCGGCCAGCAGCAGCGAGGCGCGCGAGGCGCGGACCTGGCGGGCGAGGGCGTCGGGCAGGTCGTACGAGACCGAGATCTCGCGCAGCTTGGCGAAGGAGGCGTCGTTGATGAAGCCGCTGGTGAGCACCAGGGCGCTGCCGCGCTGCGCGTAGGCCACATCGCGGGGATCGAACTCCTGCGGAAAGTGGTTCTGCCGGCACAGCCGGAACACGGTGCAGCGCGCCCAGAGGTTGGTGTCGAAGCGGCGCATCCCCTGCCGGAAGTCGACCATGGTGTACAGCCGGAGCCGCTGGCCGAGGCGAACGGTGGAGGTCACGGCACCCTCGTACTTGGGGGTGGAGCGGCCAAGGAAGGTGAGCGGCGCGGTGGCGCAGGGTGTGGGGCCGGCGGGGCTCTCGCACTGAAGGTCGGCGGCCTGTCCGTTGGCATCCAGCGTGGCGCTGGTCAGCCGCTGTCCGAAGAAGGCCGCCACCGGGAACCCCACGCGGTGCTGCTGGGCGCGCGGGAAGGTGCCCACGAAGATCGGCGGCTGCCCGCCCAGATCGGTGATCTCGTTCTCGTTCGAGTTGAGCGTAGCGGTGAGATCCCAGCCGAGCCGTTGGCCATTGAGCACCGCCACCGTGGTGCGGAGCTCGAAGCCGTCGTTGCGGATGGCCCCGAGGTTGGTGAAGCGCGTGCCGATGAAGCCGCTGGAGGGAGGGACCGGCGCCAGCACGATCGCGTCGCGGCGATTCTGCCGGAACCAGGTGAACTCCATGGCCACGCGGTCCTGGAAGAGTCCCGCGTCGAAACCCAGCTCCAGCTCGGTGCCCCGCTCGGGCTTGAGGTCGGGGTTGCCCACGGCCTGCGTGGTGAGGGCCGGCTGGTCACTGGGGCCGGTCACGGGCCCCAGTGTGCGCAGCGCCGCAAAGGCGTCGGGCTGTTGGCCGGCGGCACCGTAGGCGGCGCGCAGCTTGAGCGTGTTCATCACGCCGCCCTTCCACCACGATTCCTCACTGGCCACCCAGCTGCCGCTGATCTTGGGGTAGGTCGCCGCCTGAAAGTCGGTGCCGAACGCGCTGTTGTTGTCCACGCGGACCGCGCCGGTCACGAAGAGCCGGTTGCGCCAGCCCAGCTGCTGCTGGGCGTACGTCCCGATCGTGGTGTTCTCGATGAAGTCGTCGCCACCGGTGCGCACCGAGGTGCCCAGAATGGTGCTGAGCCCCGGTGCGGGGAACTGCTGGCCGCTGACCGTGGTGAAGCGCGAGAGGCGGCCGAAGTACTGCGCGCCCACGCTGGTCTGGCTGGTCAGCCCCTCCCGGAGCGTGGCGTTGTAGGAGGCGCTGTAGTCCAGCGTGTTGGTGCGCGCGTCGCGCAGCTGCACATCCTTGCGCCCCGCTGCGACCGCCGGGCTGTAGAAGCGCGCCTGATCCGGGGTCATGCGGCGCACGATGTTCTGATTGTTCTCCTGCACCAGGTCGGTGCCGATGTTGAGCCGCTGGGTGAGGCGGCTGCCCAACTGGTGCTGCAGCTGCGCGGAGACGGTGGTGCGCTGCAGCAGCTGGAAGACGTCGTTGACGCCGTAGAGCACCTCGGGGGGCGCGGCAAAGAAGCCGCGGCTGGGGGAGCCCGCGGTCAGCGGGTTGGCGTTGATGGCGCTGAACAGCGGGGCGCCGGCCCCTTCCTGCGGGGCGAAGCTGGTCTTGCCCGTCACCACGCCCAGGTCGAGACGAGCCGTCAGGGTAGGGCGCGGCAGGAACTGCAGGTTGGCGCGGAGCGACGACTGCTGCTGCCGGTTGTTGAGGTCGATCCCTTCGTCATCCTGCAGTACGCCGCCCACGCGATAGCTGACCGGCCCCGAGCCGCCATCGATGCCGAGGGCGTACCGCTGGAACTGGCCGGTCCGCCAGATGCTGTTCCCCAGTGTGCGTTCGTTGTCCACGGCATTGAAGGACAGGATCTGCCCCTGCGGCGAGCGCGCATAGTTGGTCGGGATGCGTCCGGCCGGGTCCGTGAACTGGTTCGTCCCCTGATCCGCCGTGAAGGAGAGGCGGGCCTTCTCCCCGGCGCGGCCGGATTTCGTGATGATCTGAATGACGCCGTTGGAGGCCTCCGTGCCGTAGAGCGTGGCGGCGGCGGGGCCCTTGATGATCTCGATGGACTCGATGTCGGCCGGGTTGATGTCGTTGAGGCGGGAGACAACGTTGGCCCCCTGAATCGCCGGGCCCGAGGCCTGCGCGGCGTCCATGCGGATGCCGTCCACGTACACGAGTGGCGCGCCGGTGAGGGCGAGGCTGTTGCGGCCGCGGATATTGACCTTGGTCCCCGCGCCGGCCATGCCGGAGTTGGCCGTGAGGACCACATTCGAGGCGCGGCCGTTCATCAGCTGCGACACGTCGGTCACCGGCATCCGCTCCAAGGTGCCGCGGGCATCGATCTTGGTGATCGCGTTGCCCACCGCCCGCCGTTCCACGGTACCGGCCGTGCCGGTGACCACCACCTCGTCGAGGTTCACCGACAGCTCGCTGAGCACGAAGGCGAGCGTGGCGCTCCCCGCGCCAATGGTCCGGGACTGCGCCTGATAGCCAATGGCGGTCACCCGCACGGTCCGATCGGTGCCGCCAACGCCGGTCAGGCGGAAGCGGCCAC
Source organism: Gemmatimonas sp. (assembly GCA_040379205.1). Lineage (GTDB taxonomy): Bacteria > Gemmatimonadota > Gemmatimonadetes > Gemmatimonadales > Gemmatimonadaceae > Gemmatimonas. The sequence goes on along the minus strand of JBEILM010000090.1, from coordinate 3,496 downwards.
GGGGGTCGGTGAGTGCCGTGGCGCTGGTGCCCACCACCAGCACCCGCGCGCCTTCGACGGGACGGCCGCGTGTATCGGCCACGGTACCGGTGATGGAATCGGCCTGCAGGCGCGGGACGACCGTGGGGGCAGTTCCCGGTGCGGCTGGCGAGTCGGCAAGGGCGGGGGCCGCGGTGGCCGCGAGGACGGCCAACCCGCCACCCCAGAGCAGGGCGGTGACGTGGGCGTTTGGGCTGGGACGGGGCATGGGCGGTGGGGACCGGTGGTAGGCGCGCGACCAGATGTTCTCATATATTGAGATCCAGTCTCAAAGTATGCACGCTATCGTACCGCTGGGGCCGGACTTCGGCAAGCAAGTGCCGTCAGCACTGTCCAGCGGTTCCTCATCCCCCACCGCGCCGCGTGGTCCCCAGTTCGGCACGGAGTACCGGAACCGCCGGCGCTCCGGCTTCTCCCGCATCCGCCCACCACATGTCCGCTCCCACCTCCTTCCCGATCGGAGCCACGGTGACCATCGACCAGCTGGCCGATGATCCCTATCCGATCTTCCATCGCCTGCGGGCCACCGAGCCGGTGACTTGGGCGCCAGCCATTGGGCAGTGGCTGGTCACCAGTCGCGACCTCGTGATGGAGGTGCTGCGCGACACCATGCGCTTCCGCACCGACGATCCCCGGTCCCCCATCCGTGAGACCTTCGGGCCGCAAATGCTCTCAACCGAGGGCGCGCCGCAGCGGCGCTACAAATCGGCGTGCGCGCCCCCGTTCAACGCCAAGGCCGCGGACGCGCTCACGCCTCTCGTGAATGACGTGGTCGCGGCGCACGTCGGGGCACTCCCGGCCTCGGGCGCGGACCTGCGCTCCACCTACGCGGCGCCCGTGGCGGTCGCCACCGTCGCGCGCGTGCTGGGACTGGACCCGGCCGGGGACGGGCTCTTGCGCGAGTGGTACGACACGTTCGCCGACGCGCTGATCAACTATGCGGGGGACCCGGAGACGCGTACCCGTGCCGAGGCGGCCGTCCTCGCCTTTCGCGCCTCGCTGCAGCCGATCCTGCGCGCCCCCGACGTCGCGTCGAGTGCGCTGCTGCACACCCTCGCGCGGGCGCATCCACGGTTGCTGGACGACGAGGAAATTGCCGCCAACGCGCTCATTGTGCTCTTCGGTGGCATCGAAACCACCGAGGCCTCGATCGCCAATATCCTCTGGGCCATCCTGTCGCACCCGTCGGCGCTGGGCGTCGGCCACCTCGACGCCGACGCCGTGGACCGGTGCGTGGAGGAAACGTTCCGCTGGGAACCGGCCGTGCAGACGTGCAGCCGCTATGCGCCGCAGGCGGTGATGCTGGGCGGCGTGCCAATTCCAGCGGGCGCGATCGTGCAGTGCATGCTGGGGGCGGCCAACCGTGACCCGGCCCACTATCGCGCTCCGGACAGCTGGAATCCGGCGCGTGCGGATCCCACGCCGCATCTGGCATTCGGATTCGGCCGGCACTTCTGCCTCGGGGCGGCCTTGGCTCGCGTGGAGGCGCGCACCGCGCTCCTCGCGCTCTTTCGCCGGCATCCGCACTGTCGCCTCGACCCCGAGCGTCCGAGCCGCCCCCACGGGCACGAATTCCGCAAGCCCCCTCGCCTGGACGTGCTGTGGGCGTGACGCGCGCGTCCGGCACGCGCGCCCGAGCCCGCCATTCCCCACTGCTTCCCGGATCCCTAGCTTGCCTGCGCACCGTGCCTGTGCGCCGGCCTTCCATCCTCCGCCATGCTCGCCACCCTCAACACGGTGCTCGCGCTGTTCAGCGACCGCACTCCCGAACTTGCCGCACTCGACATCGCCGAGCGACTGGGTCGGCCGCGCAGTTCGGTCTACCGGTTGCTTCGGACCTTCGAGCAGACCGGGTTTCTCGATTACGACGAACGTACCGGGCGGTACCGTCTGGGCATCCGGCTGGCGGCCCTTGGCGCCCTCGCCCAACAGTCCTCATCGCTGCAGCGGGCGCTGCACCCCGTCCTCATCCGTCTTGCGCGGGATTCGGGGGAATGTGCCACCCTGGTTGTCCGGTCCGGCGCCATCGCGACCACGGTCGACATCGTCTACGCGCCGCAGCCGTTGGTGGTCCCGGGTGTGCTCGGGGGCCATCCGCCGTTGCACGCCTCCGCCGGCGGCAAGGTGCTCACGGCGTGGCTCGCCGAGGGAGAGCGGCGGGCGCTGCTGGGGGAGACGCTGACCCGCTACACGCCCGCCACCATTACCGAACTGCCGACGCTCATGGAGCAGCTCGATGACGTCAGGCGTTCCGGGGTCGCCATCGCCCGCGGGGAGTGGTACGCCGACGTGTACGGCATGGGTGCGCCGGTGTGGGATCACACCGGGGCGGCGGCGGCCGTCACGATTGGCTTTCCGTCGGTACGCGCCGGCGCCGCACGGCTGCGCCAGCTGCAGCCGCTCGTGGCCCGGGCCGGCGCCGAGGGGACGGCGGTGCTGGGCGGGGCGCCACGGGTGACCGCCGTGGAGGCGGCGCCGACTCGGGCCGGCGCTTCGTCGCACCGTCCCGTGGCGTCGGATCGTCGCCGTCGCCGGCGCGACTGAAGCAATGACGCGTTCGAACCGAGCGGTCGAGCACCGAAGGTGAGTCGCCGGGTTGCGCGGTAGGGAATCAGCTGTTCGGCCGTGTCGTGCGTTGCGTCGTCACCGTGGGTCTCCCCCGGGGCTCCGTACGTGCAGAACGTAGGGCCACTCCGCCCGCTGCGTGTTCCCACGCACACCGCCCGATCACTGCGCCACGATGCCCACGCGCGGTCCGGTCCCGCCCGCACCGATCCGCTCCAGTCCGCCCCTCGGAGATCCCTTGCCAATAAGCCGCGTCCCGGTGTCACGAATGATGCATATGGGCGTCGCCCTGCTCAGTGTGACCCTCGTCGGTGCCGCCTGTGGCGCCTCCGGCGGTCCGGCCGCGCCCGCACCACCGGACGCCGCGACCCCGGCCGCTGGCCCCACTCCCGAGGCGATCGCCGCCGCCAAGGCGTACAGCACCTCGATGGGCGGCCAGACGTTTCTCGTGTTACACCGCGGGCAGGTGCTCGACGAGTCGTACACGAATGGCGGGAGCGCCGACCGCATCCAGCTGCTCGCCAGCGCGACCAAGGGCTTCACCGGCATGCTGGGCGCGATCGCCGCGGCCGACGGGCTGTTCGACCTCGACGAGCCGGTTGCGCAACGCGCCCTCACCGAGTGGCGCAGCGATCCCATGAAATCGCGCATCACGTATCGGCACCTGCTCACCATGACGAGCGGGCTGCGCGAGCTGAACGATCTGTCCGGGTGGCTCGATTACCTGCCGGCCCCCGTGGATTATCCGGGTGGCAGCACGTTCGTCTACAGCGGCGACCCCAACATCTTCGGCCTCGCGCTCGAGCGACGCCTCGGTGGGGAGGCGGTGGTCGACTATCTCGCGCGCCGCCTGCTGCAGCCGCTCGGCATCACGTCGCTGCGCTGGGCGACC
>JBEILM010000089.1:0-15429 GCA_040379205.1 Gemmatimonas sp. | reverse complement strand
GGTGAGCCCTCCCGCGCCCTTTGGCTCGCGCCCCTTAGCTCGCGCGGTTTAGCTCGCGCGGTTTAGCTCGCGCGGTTTAGCTCGCGCGGTTTAGCTCGCGCGGTTTAGCTCGCGCGGTTTAGCTCGCGCAGTTCGGCTCGCGCCGTCTAGCTCGCGCCGTTCCGCCGTCCCCCTTCCGCCACCTCTCTCGCCCGCTCCCCGAGCGCCGCCACCACCACACCGAGCTTCGCAAACCGCCCGTCGGCCGTCAGCCCCTGCACGTGCCGCGCGTAGATCTGCTGCGCGATCACGGCCACCTTGAACAGCCCGAACGTCTGGTAGAACGCCGCCCCGCTCACATCGCGCCCGCTCGCCTCGCCGTACGCCTGCACGAGCTGCGCCCGCGTGTAGCACCCCGGTAACGCGGTGATGCCCAACCCCAGGGAGCGAAACACCGGCGCATCGCCCGCTTCCACCCAGTAGGCCAGCGCGGTGCCGAGGTCCATGAGCGGATCGCCGATCGTCGCCATCTCCCAGTCGAGAATGGCGCGTACCTGCGACGCATCCGGCGACAGCACCAGATTGTCGAGCTTGAAATCGTTGTGCACGAGCACGGCCCCTGTCTCGGGTGGCCGGTTGGCCTCGAGCCACACCGCCACTGCGTCGAGGTCCGGCACGTCGTCGGTGCGCGCCGCCTGCCAGCGTTTCGTCCAGCCACTTACCTGACGCTGTACGTAGCCCACGGGGCGGCCCAGCGTGGCCAGCGGCGTCCCTTCGACCGGAACCGCGTGGAGCTGCACCAGCGTGTCCACGAACGTGCGACTCAGCGCCGCCATGCGTGCCGGCAGCGACGCCGTGTCGTCCACCAGCGCCGGCGGCGGCGCCCCACGCAGAATCAGGCCATCCACATGCGTCATGAGGTAGAACGGCGCGCCGATCACGGCCGCTTCGTCGCAACAGGCCACCGGCTCCGGCACCGGTACCCCAAGTGGGTACAACGCCGCCAGGATGCCGTATTCGCGGGCCATGTCGTGCGCGATGCCCGGCTTCACGCCGCGCGGCGGACGGCGCAGCACATACGCCCGCGCACCGTGCTCGTCACGCACGGTCACCAGATACGTCAGGTTCGAGAAACCCGTCGGAAACTGACGCACCTCGAGCGCGGCGCCCGCGGGGATCCGGGCCGGCACCGTCGCCGCCAGCCACGCCCGCAGCGCCTCGGTGTCGATCGCCTCGCCGACGCGCATGTCGATCGTCTCGCTCATGGTGCGCCCCTCACTGCCGGCGGGCCGCCTCGAGATATGGACGCAACGCCCGCCGCGCGATCACCGTCTTGTGCACCTCGTCCGCGCCATCGTAGATGCGCGCTGCGCGCTCATGCCGGTACCACCACGCGAGCGGCGTGTCGTCGGTCATGCCGAGCGCCCCGTGCACCTGAATGGCCCGATCGAGCACGCGCTGCAGCGTGTTGGCCACGAACACCTTGATGTAGGCGATCACCTCGCGGGCCGCTTCCTGCCCGTCGTGCGTCATGCGCGTGGCAGCGTCCAGCACCATCAGCCGCGCGGCATGGGTCTCGATGCGCGACTCGGCGATCCAGAACTGCACCTGCTGCTTGTCGGCGAGCCGCTCGCCGGGCGCAATTTCGCGCACCATCGCATACCGGCACATCAGGTCGAGGGCGCGTTCGCACACGCCGATCCATCGCATGCAGTGATGAATGCGCCCCGGCCCGAGCCGCTCCTGGGCCAGCGCGAAGCCGTGCCCGCGTGTGCCCAGCAGATTGCCCACCGGCACGCGCACCTGGTCGAAGCGTACCTCGGCGTGGCTTGCCCACCCCCCGCCGCTCTCTCCCATCACGGCGATGTTGCGCACCAGCGTGAACCCCGGCGTGGAGATCGGCACGATGATCTGGCTGGCGCGTACGTGACGGCTGCTCTCCGTCGGATCGGTCACCGCCATCACCACCGCGAACGACGCGCCGTCGGCGCTGCTCGTGAACCACTTGTGGCCGTTGATGACCCAGTCGTCGCCGTCACGGACGGCGGTGGTGGACAGCATCACCGGGTTCGAACCGGCGTGCTCCGGTTCGGTCATCGCGAAGCAGCTGCGAATATCACCGGCCGCCAGCGGCGCGAGCCAGGTGGCCTGCTGCGCCGGCGTCCCGAACTGCAGCAGCAGCTCCATGTTGCCCACGTCCGGGGCCTGGCAGTTGCACACGTAGTGCCCGAACGGCGACCACCCCAGCACCTCGCTCAGCCGCGCGAACGCATCGAGCGGCAATCCCAGCCCGCCGTACGCCGGTGGCAGAAACGGCGCCCAGAGCCCCAACGCCTTCGCACGCGCGCGCAGTCCCGCCAACACCGGCTCGATCTCCGCCCAGCGTCCGTGCAGCAGCATGGGCTCGAGAGGCACCAGCTCCTCCCGCACGAATCGCCGCGCCGTGTCGAGCATGGCCGCCAGCTCGTCGGCCGACAGCGCCACCGTCGTTCTGCTCACGACAGGTATCCGCCGTCCACCATGTAGACGCCGCCGGTGCAGTACGCCGACGCATCGGAGGCCAGGAACAACGCCAGCCCCGCCACGTCATCCGGCACACCGATGCGGGGGATGGGCTGATGGCCGAGCACCTTGTCGGCGATCTGTGCATCCTGCCAGAGCGCCTGCGAGAACCTGGTCTTGATGAGCCCGGGGCAGATGACGTTGGCGCGGATGCCGTCGGCGCCCCACTCCTGCGCCATCACCTTGGTGAGCGACACCAGCGCCGCCTTGCTCATGCTGTACAGCCCCAGTCCCACCTCCGGCGTCACCGCCCCGATGCTGGCGATGTTCACGATCGCCCCGCCACCACGCTCCACCATTACCGAATGCGCGGTGCGGCACAGTTCGAGCGGGCCTTTCACGTTCACGGCGAAGATCTTGTCGAACGCCTCATCGCTGGCCTGCTGCAGCGGCCCGAAGATGGGGTTGGTGGCCGCATTGTTGACGATGATGTCGATGCCGTCGAAGTGCTCGACGGTCCGGGCCGCGACCTCGCGGGCATCGGCGGCCTTGCCCATGTTGGCCGGAATGCCCACCACGTCGCGCCCCTCGGCCCGCAGCGCCTGCACCACGGCGTCCACATGCTCGGGCTTCCGGCTGGAGATGGCCACCCGCGCGCCGGCCCGGGCCAGCGTCGTGGCGATCGACAGCCCGATGCCGCGCGTCGCGCCGGTGACGATGGCGACCTTGCCAACGAGTTGCAGGCGGGACCGCGGATCGTGACCGGGGGGCGTGAGGGGCTCGGGGGCGTCGTGCGACGTCGACATGTGGCGGGGCCTCGGTGAGTGGGACGCGGGAAACCCCTCCAATGTGCACCGGCGCTCAGGACCTCACGAGAGGGATTGCCTGAGCGCCGTGTCCGGCCACATGCCGGTCAGCCGATCGTGGCCGGATCGATGCCGCGCAGCGCGAACACGCGCGCCACCGCCTCGCCGATCTTGTTGTTCGGCGTGCTCGCGCCGGCGGTGATGCCCACCCGCAAGGCGCCGGTGAGCGGCAACCAGGGCGCCATCGCGTCCTCGTGATGATGCGGCCCGATGCGGCGGAACCGCACGGCGTTGGTCGCCACGTCGATTTCGTCGGGATCGGCGATGTGGTACGTGGGCACCTGCTCGGCGCACAGCGCCGCCAGCGAGATCGTATTGCTGGAGTTGTACCCGCCCACCACCACCATCAGGTCGAGCGGTTCGCGCAGCAACTCCACCACGGCGTCCTGCCGGTCCTGCGTGGCGCTGCAGATGGTGTCGAAGGTGCGGAAATGCTCGGCCCGGTGCGACTCCCCATGCGCGCGCGCCATGGCATCGCCCACCGCCACCCCGATCGCCAGCGACTCCCGGGCCAGCATCGTGGTCTGGTTGGCCACCCCCACACGTTCGAGGTGCCGGTCGGGATCGAACCCGTCCGACGCCGCCTTCGCGAACTTGGCGAGAAACGCCTCGCGCGACAGCGTCGGCCGCGGTGTCTCACGCCCGGCCCGCGCCTCGATGTAGTCCATCACCAGCTCCGCTTCGGCCATGTCACGCACCACGAGGTACTGGCCCCCGGGGTACTTCTCCACCTGCGAGGCCGTCGCCCGCGTCTCCTCGTGGTAGTACTTGCCGTGGATGAGCGACGTATAGCCGTCGCGCGCATACACCTCCACGCGCTTCCACACGTTGAGCACCGAGCCGCAGGTGGTGTCCACCACCACGCACCCCAGTTCACGCAACGTCTGGAAGTCCTGGATGGTCACGCCGAACGCCGGCAGGATTACCACGTCTTCCGGACGCACGGGCGTGTAGTCAAAGCCCTTGCCGCTCGCCGAGAGGAATTCCACCCCCATCTCCTTGAGCTTGGCATTCACATGCGGGTTGTGAATGATCTCGCCGGCCAGAAAGATCCGCTTGTCGGGGAACTTGAGGCGCGTCTGGTACGCGTAATCCACCGCCCGTTCGACACCATAGCAGAAGCCGAACTCGCGAGCGAGGCGGATGGTGATGTCGCCGGCCTGCAGTGTGTAGTCGCGGGCCCGCAGGAGGTCCACGAGATGGCCGGTGTAGTCGGTGGCCAGCGTGTCCTGAACCTCGGCCTTGAGGCCGAATCCCTTGCGGACGTAGGTCGAATCGGGTGCGGTAGTCGTCGGGTGCGCCATTCCGGGAATCTAGCGAATCGGGGCCGAGCGGGCCTCCTCCACCGTGCAGGCAAACGGGGCCAACGCGTCTCGTACCACCCGCGGCAACGGCCGCTTCGCGAACTCGGCCACCGTCACACACACCACCACCATGGCCGCCCCCGCCACCAGGGTCCCATCCTCGTGCCGGAGGTCCACGTTCACCGTCAGCGACGTGTCCCCGAGCCGCGATACGTACGTCACCAGCGTCAGCAGATCGTCGATACGGGCGGGAGCCAGGTAATCCACCGACAGATGGCGGCGGGGCATCCAGATCTCGGGCGCGTCGAAGATCAGGCGGTACGGTAGCCCCGCCTCCCGAAGCAGCTCCTGCTCGGCCATTTCCACGAATCGGGTCACGGCACTGAAGCGCATGATGCCAACCAGGTCGACATCGGCCCAGCGGACGCGCTCGGTGATCAGGAAGGGGCGTACGGTCATGGTCCCGCTGGTGGATGGTAACGAGTTGGCCGCGCCGGCAGACCGTCGGGGGTTTCCCACTGGCCGAAATCCGGTTCGACGTGCACCCTCAAGGTATGTACCGACACATCCTTCTGCCCTACGACGGCTCGGCGCACAGCGCCCGGGCCATTCCTATCGCCTCCGCGCTGGCCAAACGGTCCGGCGCGACCGTGGCGCTCGCGCTCGTGCACGACCCGAGCGCCTTCATTCCCTTCGTGCCCGGGGAAGTCGCGATTCCCGTGTACGACCAGGCCATGATGCAGAGCCGGCTCGACGACGACCGGCGGCTGCTGCACGCGGCGGTCGAGCGCCTCACGTCCGATGGCGTGAGCGCCACCGGCGTCCTCCTCGAAGGCACCATCGTCGAGGCGCTGGAGGAGCACATCCTCTCGTCCGCCGTCGACCTGGTCATCATGACCACCCATGGCCGCAGCGGCTTCGAGCGGCTGCGCCTGGGGAGCGTGGCCACCGCATTCCTCTCCCGCGCCACCACACCCGTGCTGCTGGTGCGAAACGTCGGCAGCGAGGCCACGGAGGACGCTGCGGCAGCCCTGCCGGCCGGCACCCTGCTCTGCCCTCTCGACGGGTCGCCCTTTGCCGAAGCGATGCTCCCGCACGCGCGCACCTTCGCGGAAGTCGCCGGCATGACCATGAAGCTGGTGGCCGTCACGGTGCCGCACTCCATTCCCATGGCCCCCTTCGGCGCCGAGGCGCTGCTCGCCGATGACAGCGCGCTGGTGGCCGAGGAATCCGGACGCGAGCAGTACCTCACCCGCATTGCCGCCACCTGCCCGCCGGGCACGCAGACGGTGGCGCTCACCGACATGAGCGTGGCCCGGGCGCTGCTGGACGTGGCCTCTAGTCCGGTGGTGGGCGCGATCGCCATGGCCACGCACGGTCGAGGCGGCTTCAAGCGGTTCATGCTCGGCAGCGTGACCGACGAGGTCATCCGGCACGCCCACGTGCCGATGCTGGTCTACCGACCGCCCTCGTGACCGCGCGCCGGCGGCATCAGCGATAGAACTCCGGCGCCAACCACGGCGCCAGCGCGTACGCCACCATCGGTTCGTAGGCGCGCTGTCGATCCACGAGTCCAGCCGTGAGGATGCCCACCGCCCCACGGCCGTGTTTCGTGCCCACCGTGCGCGCCACGACGTCCATGGCGTGCCCGAGCTCCATCCCCTGCCGGATGAGCTGGGCCACCCGCTCCGGCAATGGCATCGACAGCGATCCCCCGACCCCTTCCTCGCCGGCCGGGTCGACGGCGACGGCCCAAGCGCAGGTGCGGAGTGTCCCGTCCACCTGTTCGACCACGCCGCCCTCGAGGCCGATGGCGAGCGTTGCGCCCGTCGTGCGCAGCGCCTCACGGGCGCGCTGCCGCGCCCCGGCCTGCGTTTCCGCATCGCCCATGGGCTGCGCGGGTACGCCGCTGGCCACCGCCACCCCCTCCACCGCACAGCCGGGGGCAAGGCGGTCGAGGACGGCTTGCACGGCAGCGATCTTGACCGGGTTGGTGGAGCCCACCACCACCCGCGTAAATGGTGAATTCATAGGGAGATCAGGGTCCGGCGCCATGGCGGGTGCTTGCTTGCAGCCACGTAGACAAGTAACCTCTTCCGCACGTCTCCACCATCCGCCCGTCCTGCCGCACACCGGACGACGGACGCGACTCGCGCGAACGCCAACCGGGACCTGTGCCTCCGCGGACGCGACTCTGGCTCGACTTCGTCAACACCGACGCCGCCGCGCAAATGCCCGGGGGGGACCTGCTGCGCGACTTCGAAGCGCTCCTCACCTGGTTGCAGCAGCAGCTGGCGGTCGACGAAGAGCGGGCGGCCGGCATCCGTCGCCGCGCCGTGCTGCAGCCGGCCGCCGCCGCCGCGACCCTCGTCGATGCGCGCCGGGTACGGGCGGCCCTGCGGGCGCTCGCCGAACGCGGCGAGACCTCCGAACGGGTGCGCGACGATGCCGTGGTCGAGATCAACCGCGTACTGGGGCGCAGTGCCGGCACTCGCCGACTTGATCCCGATCCCGACGGCGGCTATGCCCGGAGCTTCGTGCCCACGGGCGATGCCTTCGCCGGGCTCATGATCCCCATCGTCGAGTCGGCGGCCGACACGCTCATCGGCGAGGAACTGCCGCGCGTGCGGCGGTGTGCCGATCCGCGCTGCCATCGCGTATTCCTCGACAGCACGAAGAACGGCCTCCGGCGCTGGTGCGACATGGGCACCTGCGGCAACCGGGCCAAGGCGGCGCGGCACCGGGCCCGCACGGCGGAGCCCCGATGACCGTCTCGCGGCCATCGCCGGCATGACCACGCCCGGCACCCCCTCCGGCACCATGGACGCCATCCCGACCCCTGAGCCGGACCTCACGCTCGAGCGCGGCTTCGTGGCCTCGCTGCGCTGGCTCGTGGCCGAGGGCAACGTGCGCGGGGTGCGTCGCATTGCCGTGGAACTGCGCGCCCTGCAGGAGGCGCTCGCCACACTCGACGAAACGCGGGCCGCCCGCGACGAACAGGCGCGTCGCGCGGCCGATCTCGACGACGAGTTGCAGACGGCGCTGGCCATGCTGGGCCCCGGCACGGCCGTGGGCACCGACCGGTCGCTGGTGCAACGACTGGTTCGCCTGCGCGAGCGGCTGGCCCAGGACGCGGTGGCCCGTCAGCAGACGGTGCTGGAGCGCGATGCCTGGCGCGCCATGTGCACACTGCTCACGCAGACCCGGGCCGGCATGTACGAACGCCTCGGCGAGGTCGAGCGTGAGCGCGACGAGGCCGAGGCGCGACTGGACGTCATGCGCGAGCGGGTGGTGGAACTCACCGCGATGCACGATGACGCGGTGGCCCACTCGGTGGCGGCCCGACAGGAGCTGGCCGCCCTGCGTGGCCAGTTGCACCGGTGGAGCGGCACCGTGGAGCGGGCACTCGCCGAGCTGACGCGCGAGGCCCGCGCGCTGGCAGACTGATCGTCCGCCAGCGTGCGAATCAGGCGTTGACGAGCGTGGTGACGCTTGGCGAGAGCACGGCCCGCACCACCGACTCCTTCAGGTAGCCCATCTCCACCGCATAGTTCGCAAGCTTGCGCTGCAGCAGGCGACGGCCGCGAAAGAGCCGGGACTTCACGGTCCCCTCGGGCACGCCGAGCACGTTGGCGATCTCGGCGTAGCGCAGCCCCTGCAGGTCGCTGAGCACGACCGCCGACCGGTACTCCTCGGGAAGCGAACGGATGGCGCGCGTGATCTCGTCATCGAGGAACGAGTCGTAGAAGCGCCCCTCGGGATCGGCCTCGCCCACGGCCTCGAACAGCGCCCACCCCTCCGTGTCCTCCGGCTGCTGCACTTCACGCGCGTCGATGCGGCGCTTCCGGCTCACGAACACGTGATACAGGATCGTGAACAGCCAGGCGCGGATGTTCGTCCCGAGGTGGTACTGCTCCCAGCGCTCGAGGGCCCGCAGCAGGGTGTCGGAGACGAGGTCTTCCGCGTCGTCGCGCGAGCGGGCGAGCTTGAGCGCGAAGGAATACAAGGCGTCGAGGTGCACCAGCGCCTCCTTCTCGAACTGCGCCCGACGGGCGGCCCGGTCGGCGGTCCGATCTTCCATCGTCGCGCTCTCGCGCTCCACCACCGCCTGCTGCACTGCCTGCTCGTTCCTGCTCACCATGACTCTTCTCCAAAGCCGCGCCCAGCGCGACCGCCGCCGTCAACCTGCCACGTTCGGGACCGACATGTCCACGAGAGTGTCCCCGTCATGCACCCGCACCGGAATGCGACTTACTCGTGATTCCGGTTGTGCTGCACAGCCGCGCCGTCGCGGACGTGCATGGCGATGAAACGTTTGAGATCGATGGCAATGCCTTCGAGGACCGACAGATCCCGCTTGACCCGTGTCATCAGCACGGCCCCTTCGAGCGCCGCGATGATGAATCGCGACATCCGCACGGCGTCCACATCATCCTGCAGCTGCGGGCGCGCTTCCCAGAGCAGGGAGCGGATCTGACTCGCCCACCGCTCGAATACGGCTTCGATACGCACCCGGAACCCTTCGTGCGCATCCGCCAGCTCGGCAGCCAGGTTGCCGAACGGTGACCCACGGCGCCCGCCGCTCTCCGACTGGAGCGCCACCACGGCGTCGATGAACAGGTTGAGTCGCTCGAGCGGGTCGATCATCGGCTCGCGCAGAATCGCAAGACCGCGCTCGGCGAACCGCTCGAACTGCCGGTTCAGCACTTCGTAGCCCAGTTCGTCCTTGGACTTGAAGTAGTGATAGAAATGGCTCTTCCCACTGAGCTTTGCGCCCTTGATGACGTCATCGACCGAGGTGGATGTGAATCCACGCTCCGAAATGAGCGTCGCGGCAGCGTCGAGGATCTGCGTTCGGCGGTCTGACATTATGGGGGATGATAGGACCAGGTGGTCCAATGCGCAAGAGGCAGTTTCCAAAGCGCCCAATTTCATGCCATTGAACACTTTATGGAACACTGACCGACTCGCCCCTCGACCGGGCCCACTCGGAATCTGCCGTTTTTGGGACCGAACGGTCCTATCGCTGACAGATGAGCCCTGGGACGTATCAGCTTTCGGAATCCAGCGGCCGATACTTCGAGCGAGGCCGCGTTGTCCGATTGGCGGCGCCGTCGGCACTCTCCCGCATCGTCATAGACGTCCACACCCATCACTGGTCACCGGCTTCCGGGTGGAACGTCCCGCTGGCGGCCGACACCACGTCGGCCCAGTTGGTCTTCTCCCTTGGCCCGGTTCATGCCCCGCCCGCCTCCTGGTTCACGGCGCTCGCCGCGCACGCGCCGAAGGCCCAGCACGTCTATGCCTCAGGCGGCGGACAATTCCACGCCGGCGCCCTCACCGACGAGGTGACCATCGTGAGCTTCCTCACCTTCTCGAGCACCCGGGTCATTCCGATCGTGCTCGACGGGGTGACCAGGGAAGCGAATGCCGCGCTGGGCGCCACCCTGGGTCAACGACTCTCCGACGTCCCCGGGCTGCGGCACGTGCTGCTGTTCGCCGAGGACATCGCGTTCAATGCGGACGCCTTTCTCGACGCACTCAATCCCGGACTGCCACCGGGTGTTCGCGTGAGCGGGGGCCTGGCGTCGAATGGTACCGCCCTCACCGAATCGGTGGTCGGGCTCAACGCGTCCCCCGAGCGGCATCGGCTGGTGGCCATTGGACTCGCCGGCGACAACCTGGTCGTGGGTACAGGATCGGCGGGAGGCTGGGACAACTTCGGGCCGCAGCGGGTGGTGACGCGCGCCGGCATCGCGGCGGTGCACGAACTCGATGGTGAACGGGCCCTCGACGTGTACACCCGCTTTCTCGGCGCCTTCGCCAGCGAACTCCCGGGCAGCGCGTTGCTCTTCCCCCTCGCCGTGCGCCGGTCGCGTGAGGCCCCGGTGGCCGTCCGCACCGTGGTCGGAATCGACGAGGCACGCGGCACACTCTTCTTCGCCGGCGACATTCCGGAGGGCAGCCTCGTGCGCCTCATGCGCACCACTCCCGACAAGCTCGCCGACGGCGCCGCGTACCCCGACGCCGTGCTCCACAACCAGACGATGATCGTGACCACGTTGGCGGAGCGCTGAACGTGCATCCGTACGTGCGCCGGCAACTCCGGCGCCACTGCGGCGATGCGCCTCTGGCCCCGGAGCTCCTCCCGGTGCTGGAGGCGGTGAGTACGCTGCTCGACGACGTCGATCGTGAGCAGGAACTCGGCGCCGCGGCCATGGACGAACTCTCGCGTGAGCTGCAGGAGCGCTTCGAGCGCCTCCAGCAGAGCGAGCAGCGCTATCGCCTGCTCTTCGACGAGTGTCCGCTGGCCATGATCGCCGTGCGACGCCGCGATCGGACGGTGATCGCCTGGAACCTCGAGGCCGAGTGGCTCTTCGGCTATCAGGCGTCGGAAGCGGTACAGCAATCGGTCGATGCGCTGGGCCTCTTCGGGCCGGACGATGCCACGATCGCCCCGTTCCTCTGTGCCGGTCAGCCGCTACACATGGTCGGCCAGCCGCAGGAGTGCAGTCTGTATGCCAGGGATGGCCGGCAGATCCTGGCGGTGGTCATTCTGCAGCTCGTCGTGCTCGACGACAGCGAAGCGGTGATCGTGCATGTACGCGACATGACCATGGAGCGGCACTCCCTGCGCGCCCAGGCCGAGACCGAGGCCCGCTTCCGCGCCTTCTTCGACCACGCCGGCCTGGCCATTCACGTGCTGTCGGCCACCGGCGTCTATCTCGAGGTCAACCCGGCCTACAAGACGCTACTCGGCTACGAGCCGCGCGAACTGGTGGGCCGATCGTTCACGGAACTGTCGCCCGAGGAAGACGTCGAGGCCTGCCGCGAGCTGTCGCGCGAGCTGCTCGGCGGCCTGCGCGAAGCCGCCGCCCAGGAACGCTGCTTCTTCCACAAAGACGGACATCTCGTGTGGGGACAGCTCACGGTGTCCGTCGTCCGGCATGGAGACGACGTCCGCCTGATCGGCATGATCCAGGACATCACCGAGCGCAAACGCATGGAGGGCCAACTCGTCAAACAGGCCTTCCAGGACGAACTCAGCGGGCTCGCCAACCGGGTACTGTTCCGCGATCGCCTGCGGCACGCGCTGGAGCGTCGCAGCCGCTCGCGCAACACGGTCGCCGTGATCCTGCTCGACCTCGATGGTTTCAAGCGGGTCAACGATTCGCTCGGCCACGCTGCAGGCGATGAATTGCTGCAGGTCATCGGCCGCCGTATTGCCAGTACGGTGCGGATGGGGGAGACTGTCGCCCGCCTCGGTGGCGACGAGTTCGCCGTGGTACTCGAAGCGGCCGACGATGTCACTGAACCCGACATCCTCGCCGACCGGTTGCTCCACCTGCTGCGGATACCCATTCGCGTCGGGGGCCGGAAAGTCGCGGTCGGTGTATCCATCGGCATTGCCGTAGCCGAACCGGCCGACGACGAAGAATCCGTCCTGCGCAACGCCGACACCGCGATGTATGCGGCGAAGGCCTCGGGCAAGGCGTGCGTGCGCCGCTTCGATCCCAGCATGCATCGCCATGCGATGGAATGGCTCGAACTCGAGTCGGACCTGCGCCTCGCGATCGACCGGCGCGAGTTCCGTCTCGATTTCCAGCCGCTGGTGCGCATTACCAGCGGTGAGGTGCGGGGGTTCGAAGCGCTCCTGCGCTGGCAGCACCCTACGCGCGGAACCGTGCTCCCCGGCAACTTCCTGCCGGTGGCCGAGGAGACCGGCCTCGTGGTGGCCATGGGGCGGTGGGTGCTCATCGAGGCCTGCCAGCAGGCCGTGCGCTGGTCCGGCCCTGCCGGGGACCAGCCATCGGTGAGCGTGAACATCGCCGCCAAGCAGCTCGACAGCGACGCCCTCGTGGACGATGTCCGTCACGCGTTGCTCGCCTCCAGCCTTGCGCCGCACCGACTGATCCTCGAGATCACCGAAACGGATGTCATGCGCGATCCCGAGGACGGCCTGCGCAAGCTGCAGGCGCTGAAGGCCATCGGGGTCCGGCTGGCCATCGACGATTTCGGTACGGGCTACAGCTCGCTGAGCCACCTGCAGTATTTCCCGGTGGACGAGCTCAAGATCGACCGTTCATTCATCACGCGCATCGAGCGCGGTGACCGCGACGCGGCCTTCGTGCGCACGATCGTGGCGCTGGCCAAGTCGCTCGCCATGGAGGTCGTGGCGGAGGGGATCGAGGAGCCGCTTCAGCACGACTACCTGCAGGCCGTCGGATGCGACATCGGCCAGGGGTACCTGTACAGCCGCCCGCTGATGGCGGACCCTGCGGCACAGTATGTGACCGAAGGTCGGCGCTTCGCGGTCTCGGCTCCGAGGCACACCCTGCGTCTGATGTCCTAGCGGCAGGCCACCGCCAATCGAGGCAAACGCCGCGGCGGCGACGTCAGCGCCGCCGCCCCTTGCCCGGGTGGCGGTGCCCGCCCTTGCCGGGGCCGTGACGCCCTCCGCCACCGCGCGACGGTCTCCCGGGGCCACGTTCCTCCCGCCCACGCGAGTTGCCGCGGTCCTTGCCACGATCGTTTCCACGATCGTGCGCCGCCCGCTCCTCGTCGGTGAACGGCAGGTCGAGCCGCTCCTGCAGCTCCAGCAGGTCATCCGCCCGCACCGCGCCGCGTTGCCCTCGCGGCACCACGAACCGCAGCGGCCGGTCGAGCACCGGCAACTCCTCGTGCACGAGCGTGCGCGCCAGCTTCTCCGGCAGCCGGAGGCGCACCACCGGCCGCAGCCGTCCGTCGTGCTCCTCGACATCGTATTCCAGCATGACCGTGCGGTCGCGCACCTCCACCGCGCCCGGCAGCGCCCGCGCCGTGGCCAGTTGTGCCTCGCTCACGAAGTCCCGGCGATCGATCAGCATCGGGAGCGCGCGGATGGCCTCCCACGTGGTCGCCGTGCCCATCTGGCCCTCGTACCACGCCGTGAGTTCCGCCTGCCCGAGACGCGGCGTGACGCCCCCCAGTCGCCGCCAGATTTCGCGAATCTCCTCCACCACGGGCTGGTTGCGCCGCACGCCGCTGTGCCGCAACTCGCCGCGTGCCGCCGCTTCGGCCAGCAGGTGCCGTGCCCCCGCCGCCAGCTCGGGGGGAAACTCCGGGAGCGGTTCACTCTCCCGCGACAGCTCGAAGCCATAGTACGTGACCCGGTGCCGGAGCAGCACGGGCGACTGCTTGCGCTCGGAATCGAGCGCCAACTCCGGCGGATGGCGTTCGGCGTACTGCCGCACGAGGTCCATCGACAGTTGCGTGCCTTCGATGCTCGCCCGCGGAATGCCGAACCGGTCGGCGAAGTAGCGCAGCGAGCCGGCCACCGCCCCCCACGACCCGCACACACTCGTCTTGGACACGCGGGCTTCGTGGCCATCGACCGTCTCCTCCTCAATCACGAGGTCGAACGGCATGAAGCGCGCGATGAGATCGGCGAAGGCGCGGTGCATCGCCGCCCCGGCCAACGGCAGCGTGAGCGGCAGAGGCAGCCCCACCGAGCGATACACACTCGCCATCGCCAGCGCCGCGTCCTCTAGCGCCTTCACCAGCACGCCACGCTGCTCGGCCCAGTGCGCGATGCGCTCGGCATCGAACAGGTGCCGCGGCAGACCGTACACCTCACCCACGTAGCCCGCCACGCGAAACGCCTCGGCGTACACGTTGTACGCCGTGAGATGGTCGCTGCCGCGCACCACCAGCCCTTCGAGGTCGCGTCCTTCGCGGGTCATCCGGTGCAGCGACTCGACGCCGCTCATCACCGCCAGGGCCGGCAGCAGGTCATCATCGCCATTGACGATGAGTTCGCCCCACGCCCGCTCCACCGGCAGCGCCTCCACGGCCCGGCCGTAGCGGGTGAGGCGGTCGTTCTCGATGAGGCCGCGCGCCTGCAAATGGGCGACGGCCTTGCGATACGCCACCCGATCGAGCGGCACCGGCAACTCCAGTGCATCGGCCCGAACGCCGAGGTCGGCGCAAGTGAGCGCCACCCGCTCGGAGTCGCCGGCGAGCTGGAACTCCGGCTCGGTGGGGCGCAGCGCCTCGAAGCGGATGTCGCGATCGCTCAGGATGAACACGCGGCCGCCTTCCACGCGCCCGTGCACCCGCCCCGCCATCTGCAGGATCTCGTTGGCGCCGAGGTGCACGCGCGTGAGTACATTGCGCCCGCGGTCGATGACGTTGGTGAAGCGCGTGTCGTCGATGATGACCGTGTCGAGCCCCGGCACGTTGAGCGCGCTCTGCCCGGCCGCCGTCATGGCCAGAAAGAACGGCTTCGGGATCACGCCCTCGAGAAACGGCCGAATGACACGAATGGGTTCGCCGCCATGATAGTGCGCCGCCGAGATGCGCGGGAAGCGCGTACGCACCCAGTCGGCCGCCTCCTCCACCGATGCGCGCGTGGGCAGGAAGATCGCGACCCCGCGCTCCGACCGGGACAGCTTCTGCAGGAACTTGTCGTCGAGGAACTGGAGCGCCTGCTTGCGTTCGACCACCACCTTGGCCGCCTTCGTGGCATCGAACGCCGACACCTGCAGAACGTCGGCACTGTTCAGATAGCGGGCGTAGAACGTCGGATCGACGGTGGCTGACAGCCAGATGTAGCGGCACCCCACGCGCTTGCCCAACGCGAGGCACAGTTCGAGCTCGGCGCTCGTCTGGTGGATCTCGTCCACGACGAGGGTATCGGTGGGCAGGATATCGCCATCCTGGAACCAGCGCCGCGCGATGCCGGTGGTGACGATCACCACGTTCCAGCTTGGCGTCTCCGGCGTCGCCTCGCGCTCGCG
>JBEILM010000088.1:0-15639 GCA_040379205.1 Gemmatimonas sp. | reverse complement strand
CGGCGCGAGCTAAACGGCGCGAGCTAAACGGCGCGAGCTAAACGGCGCGAGCTAAACGGCGCGAGCTAAACGGCGCGAGCTAAACGGCGCGAGCTAGACAGCGCGAACCAAATGGCGCGAGATAAACAGCCCGATCACGACGGGAGCGGGTCACGGCGCGAAGGTAGCGCAGTGACCCGCTCGCGCATTCGAGCTCGCGCTGTCTAGCTCGCGCCGTTTGGCTCGCGCCGTTTGGCTCGCGCCGTTCCGCTCGCCCAGTTCCGCTCGCCCCCCGCTCGCGCCGTTCCGCCGTTGAGGCCACACGCCTAGACTTCACGCATGCGAAACAGCGTCGTACACGTCGTGGGTGGCGGTCTCGCCGGTAGCGAAGCCGCCTGGCAGCTTGCCGAACGCGGCCACGCGGTGGTCATTCACGAAATGCGCCCCGTGCGGGGCACGGCGGCCCATCGCACCGAGAAGCTCGGCGAACTCGTGTGCTCCAACACCTTCAAGAGCACCGAACCCTCTAACGCGCACGGCCTGCTCAAGGCTGAAATGCGTACGCTGGGTTCGCTCATTCTCACCTGCGCCGACGAGGCCCGGGTACCGGGTGGCAGCGCGCTCACCGTCGATCGCGAGCTGTTCTCGCAGGCGGTGCACGAGCGGGTGCACGCCCACCCGCGCATCACGGTCTCGCGCGAGGAAGTGACCGAGCTGCCTGACGTCGGCATCGTGGCCACCGGCCCGCTCACGAGCGACGCGCTCGCCGAGCGCATCCGTACGCGCCTCGGGGTAGACTCGCTCGCCTTCTACGATGCCATCGCGCCGGTCGTGTCGTTCGAGTCCATCGATCAGGTCATCGCTTTCCGTGCCTCCCGCTGGGGCAAGGAGACCATGGACGGGGCCGGCGACGAGGGCGCGTATCTCAATTGCCCGTTCACGCGCGACGAGTACGAGGCGTTCATCGACGCCCTCACGACGGCCGATCAGTTCACGGCGCACGAGTTCGACGCCGTGCCGTACTTCGAAGGGTGCATGCCCGTTGAAGAGATGGCACGGCGTGGCCGGGAGTCGCTCCGCTTCGGCCCCATGAAGCCCATCGGGCTGCGCGACCCGCGCACCAACAACAAGCCCTGGGCCGTTGCGCAGCTCCGCATGGAAGATCGCGCCGGTCGCATGTGGAACCTCGTGGGGTTCCAGACGCGGCTGCGCATCCCCGAGCAGGCGCGCGTCTTCCGGCTCATTCCGGGGCTCGCCGAGGCGGAGTTCCTGCGCTTCGGCAGCATCCATCGCAATTCGTACGTCAATGCTCCGGCGGCGCTGTCGCCGCACCTCGCGCTGCGCGATGCCCCCGCCACGCTGTTTGCCGGCCAGATCACCGGCGTCGAAGGGTACACCGAGAGCAGCGCCACCGGCCTCCTGGCCGGCATCAATCTGTCGCGCATGCTGTACGGCGAGGCGCCGGTGGTGCCGCCACCCACGACCATGATGGGCGCGCTGTATCGCTATTTGCGCGAGGCCGATCCGCGCCACTTCCAGCCGATGAACGCCAACTTCGGCCTGCTCGACGACCTCGCTGACGTTCCCGCCAAGGAGCTCAAGGACAAGACTCGCAAGCGTGAGCTGTTTGCCGAACGGGGGCTGGCCACGATCAGCGCCTGGCGTGACGAGCACGCGCTCGTGGCGGTGCCGCAGCCATGAGCGACCCGGCGACAGCCACTCCACTCCCCACCGAGATCGCCGAGTTCCTCGAGCATCTCGAGAAGGAGCGTGACCTGTCGCCCAACACGCTGGCCGCGTACACCCGCGACCTCCGGGAGTTCTCCACTTGGCTCGCGGCTACGCATGGCACGGCCGGCTGGGACTGGAACGAGCTGTCGCGCACCAGCATCCGCGGCTACATGGCCCACCTCGTGCGGCGCGGGCTGGCCAAGCGCTCCATCGCGCGGCAGCTGTCGGCGGTGCGCAGCTTCTATCGCTGGATGCACCGCGACGAGCGCGTCGATGTGAACCCGGCGCGCGCGGTGGGCTCGCCGAAGCTGCCGCGCACGCTGCCGGCGTATCTCGATCGGCGGCAGGCCGAGACGCTGCTTCAGCATGCCGCCACGCGCGCCCAGAGTCTCGAGTTCACCGACGTCCGCAACCTCGCCATGCTCGAGCTGTTCTACTCCAGCGGACTGCGTCTGTCGGAGCTGCGGGGCATCGACCTCGCTGATCTCGACCTCGTCACCCAACAGGTCAAGGTGCGCGGCAAGGGTCGCAAGGAACGCATCGTCCCCCTCGGCGACCACGCCCAGCGGGCCCTGCGCAACTACCTCGTGAAGCGCGATGCGCAGCTCGCCAAGCTCGGTGGGGTGAAGGCCGGCCGGCTGGCGCGCGGTGCCGTCTTTCTCAGCGAGCGCGGGGCGCGCATTAGTGCGCGGGCCGTGCAGCACGCCATGGTCACCCTGCTCGACGCCGTGGGGGAGGGGGGCGATCTCACCACGCACTCACTCCGCCACACCTTCGCAACGCATCTGGTGGATGCCGGCGCCGACCTGCGCGCCGTGCAGGAGCTGCTCGGGCACGCCAGCATCAGCACCACGCAGATCTACACGCACACGAGCGTGGACCGGCTCAAGAAGGTGTACCGGCAGGCGCACCCGCGCGCCTGAGGCGGTTCGCACGCCTGCTTCGACGTCGCAGCTGCAAGACTCGATTGTGGCTGACGTCACCCCGTGGTTTCCAGATCGTGATTCGGACGATGGAGAAAGGGCGCACGGGGCCGCCGTGCGACAGCCCCATGCGCCCTTTCAGAATTCCAATGGCCCTATCGTCCGGTGAGTCGAAGGCTCACGGTCACCGCCCAGTTGCTGGCCTATGGTTCAGCCGCATTGACCGAAGTCGTCAGTGAAGCCGTTCTGACCTTGACATGTCGAATTGCTCTTCGGACAACAGGTATCGCAGTCTGGCCGATACCAGGCACAGTAAGCGCCGAGTCGCCACCATTGCTCGCCGTTCTCATAGTACGAGCAGTGTCCGGTCTCACCATTCCGGCACCCGCCATCACCATTGCCTGGCAATGCCTGGGCTTGCGCGATGTTCCAGCCTCCGTTCGCGCCTACTGCAAACGGTGCCATCGCCATTGTTGCCGCCGCGAACACCATCCGGACTCGTCTCAGCCATGTTTCGAATCGCATGCACTCCTCCCCTGTCAGGGTACGTGAGGTCACATCTGCGACTTCTGCAGGAAGTCGCGCTTGGCCCGACGCATCTCAGCCAGCACGATGTCATCGAGCACTTCCATCTCCGCAACGCCCGGATGAACCAACCCATTGATCACCAAGACCGGTGTGATCTGCATATTCAGAAGCCTCCCATCGGACACGTCAGCTCGGACTCGGACGATAGCGCTGTCTTTGGACATGCATTGACCGAGTGAATCATGAATTTCGGCACCGGCGAGTTGACGTAGGGAACGCATGGTCTCGTCTTCGGTTGCGTTGCGGTCTGCGAGGCGATACAGCAGAGAATGGACTCGGCCAAAATGCCCCGAAAGGCTCGCGCAGTAGCCCATGATCGCAAGTCGGCTTGCGATCTCGCTCTGCGGATTCGGAATGAGCTTGGTGATAACGGCGACGTGATCTGGATATCGAAACCTTATGGCATCGAGGATTGAGTCCTGCCGAGCACAGAAGTGGCAGGAGTAGTCGGTGAAGTTCACGATCCGAACCGTGGCGGCGTGTGGTCCCGTCCAGATCCCGGAGTTCGTCCAATTCACCAGAGTCGCGGTGGTCACACGCGGCGGTTCGGCCGTTCCGGTATGGAAACGTTGCCAGAGTTGCTTCCCGAACGAGACTGCGACGAGCGCAAGCGCCCCCACGGAGGCAAGATCGAACACAACCTTCAAGACTCGTCGGTGCGATGCGGACAACCCGGAAGTCACTTCGCCCCCATGTCAAGATTCTCAACTGGCATCCGTGTTCGCTTGAGCGCGGGCGCATCGTCCTCGGCAATCGTGATCAACGTCGAACCTACCGCCGCGAGTCCGAAGGCGTCGTGGTCCAGCTTCCAGCTGGCTGTCAGTTGCCCTGCCCAGTCGAACCGATGTACGTACCTGCCGGCGTTGTCTCGTGAGCGGTCGTACTTGCCAACGAGTCGACCACTGAACAAGGCGTAGATCGCGTTGTCCGTGGCGACACAATCGATGTATGCGTAGCGGACGCCCGGAGCGCCTCCCTTGAATGTCCGCTTGCCTATAAGGGGGGGCTCGATGAACGACGGACCGAAAGCGTGGGGTACGTCGGCCGCGATGTCTCGTCCAGAGGCGATGTCGACAATCGAGAGGTTTGACGTAAAGAGAAATGCGATCGCAGCCTGCTCGCCACGAACTCCGCAAATGCGACCCTTGTAAGCGGAACGCAGGAAAAGTGAGTCGCTGGGCGGCACCTTCACCGTCGTAAGTGCGCGATGCTGCATGCGTCGCCCGTTGCCGTCGATGACCTGCACGATGGAGCTGTCTGATGCATTCACGACCAACAGACGGCCGTCTCGAAGGTGCGCGACACTCTCCGGTCGCCAGTCCAGCCTTACCGTCTCAAGTACGTGGATGCCGCTCGACTCAAGAGAGTCCATCGCAAGGATCGTGATCCGCTGCTGGTTGTAGTCAAAAAGGCTCAGGGCGCCGCTCGGGTCTTTCAGCGTGTCGATGCTGACGACACTCTCGAATTCACCCGGGCCTCGACCCCATCGACCGAGAGACCTGAGGAGAGCGCCGGACTCTGCTTCTACGACGTGCAGCGTCGGGCCGCGCGCCTGATCGGCGACGAGGAGCAGGCGACGTATCGCTCGCACCCGGTATGGGATCCCGAATGCCGGACTGATCGACAGAACCTCGCTGGCGGGCAATGACGTCGTTGGCTCAGCGGGGGCAAGTTCGGCTGCACCTCCCGCGCGCACCAATGCCCTCTCGATGGTTTTCTCGGACGCATCACGGCTACATGCCAAAAGACCGGCGACAAGCACAACCAGCGGTACACGCATCGGGAATAACCGGCGAAGGATTCACATGCGGGACCCCAATTGACGGGGCCAGTGTAAACATAAAAAGGGGGGGGCTGTGTCAATCCCCCATGCTCGTCCTTCGGCCATACTACGGCGACGCGTCGTCGGCGAAGGGTGAAGTTCGATTCGGGTGTATCTCCGATTCATCAGCTCGCGGCCTTGGGGTCCTCGCTGCATCCACCGCCGGTCATGCTCCATGTCGTGGCGGGTCGCTTCACCTTGTCGGCAAGGCAGTGCGGCCTCAACAAGTGCTGCTGGTAGTCGGCGTCCCGCCGCTCAGGATCTCCACTGCGCGCGCCGCATCGAGATTGCCGCCGCACATCACGATGCCCACGGTCCGGCCGGCGAGGCTCGGCGCCAGCAGCCGGAGCCCGGCGAGGCCGGTGGCCCCGGCGCCCTCCGCCAGGTTGTGCGTGATGCGCCAGAGGTCGCGCACCGCCTGCGCGATGGCGTTCTCGCTGGCGAGCACGAAGTCGGTAAGGGCGCCTCGCAGTGCAGCGGCCGTGAGGTCGTACGTCGACCCCGTCGCGATCCCTTCGGCGAAGGTGGCAACCGGCGCCCCGGCCCGCGGGTGCCCGTCGCGAAAGGCATCGTGCTGGGCAGGCGCTCCCGCACTCTGCACCGCGTACAGCTGGAGCGTCGGACGCAGCGTCTGGGCGACCACCGATGCCCCCACCGCCTGCGACCCACCGCCGAGCGCAATCACTAGCGCATCGAGTTGCGGGGCCTGTTCGAGGAATTCGGCGGTCAGGGTCCCCGCCCCAGCGATCACCTCGCGGTGGTTCGTAGAGTGGATCAGTGTGCGCCCCTCACGCTCGGCCAGTTCCCGGCAGGCCACGACGGTATCGTCGTACCGGTCCCCAACCTCGAGGAGCGTCGCCCCCAGGGACCGGATCACCGCGTTCTTCTCCGGGTTGTTGCCTTTCGGTACGCAGATGGTGACCGACACCCGGCGCTGCGCGCCCGCCCAGGCGAGGCCAAGCCCGTGGTTGCCGGTGGTGGCCGCGATCACCCCCCGGGCCGCGGCCTCGGGAGACAGCGCCGTGATCGACGCGGTGCCGTTGCGGACCTTGAAGCTGCCTGTGGGCAGGTGGTTTTCGTGTTTCACCAGCACACGGATGCCGTAGCCGACCAGTTCGTCGAGCTGGGGATAGTGGCGGACCGGCGACGGGTCGAAGAACGGGCGTAGGCAGGCGCGGGCGGCCAGCACGTCGGCATAGACGATCGGATACATTCCCTGAATATGCCTCTTCCTCAGATCAAGGCCACGACCATTCTCGCCGTCCGCCGGGACGGCCGGGTTGCCATCGGCGGCGACGGCCAGGTGTCCATCGGAGACACCGTCGCCAAGAACTCCGCCGTGAAGGTGCGCGTGCTCAAGGGCGGCCGGGTGCTGGCCGGCTTTGCCGGCTCGGTGGCCGACGCCCTCACGCTCTTCGAGAAGTTCGAGGAGAAGCTCGAGCGCTATCCCGGCAACCTGCCCCGGGCGGCGGTGGAGCTGGCCAAGGAGTGGCGCAGCGATCGCGTCCTGCGCCGTCTCGAGGCCATGCTCATCGTGGCCGACGCCGACCACGGCTTCATGCTCAGCGGCAACGGGGAGCTCATCGAGCCGGATGACGGCGTGCTGGCCATCGGGTCGGGCGGCTCCTACGCACTGTCGGCGGCGCGCGCGCTCATGCGGGAGACGGCGCTGGCCCCGCGCGAGATCGTGGAGAAGGCGCTCACCATCGCCGGCGAGATCTGCATTTACACGAACACCCGCATCACCGTGCTGGAACCGACAAGCTGACCCGTGGGGCCGGCGGCGTATCCCGGCGCCATCCCACCGCGCCGTGAGGGTGGTTAGCGTATGGTATGCCATCACCCCGGACCCAGCAGGCCATTGCGCGGCTCGCCGACCTGACGCCGCGCCAGATCGTCACCGAACTCGACCGCTACATCGTCGGGCAGGCCGATGCCAAGAAGGCCGTGGCCATTGCCCTGCGGAATCGCTGGCGCCGGCAGCGTGCGCCGGAGTCCATCCGCAACGAGATCTCGCCAAACAACATCATCCTCATCGGCCCCACCGGAGTGGGGAAGACCGAGATCGCCCGCCGGCTGGCCAAGCTGTCCGGTGCGCCCTTCGTGAAGGTCGAAGCCTCCAAGTTCACGGAGGTCGGCTATGTGGGCCGGGACGTGGAGAGCATGGTGCGCGATCTCATCGAGAACGCCATCGACATGGTGCGCAGCGAGCGGGAAACCGAAGTCGAGGATCTCGCCAACGAGAAGGTCGACGAGCGCATCCTTGAGCTGCTGCTCCCCACGCCGCCGGTGCTCACCGGCGAGTCGCCCGATGCGAAGGCCGAACACGAAGCCGCCGTGGAGCGCCACAAGCGCACCCGCGAAAAGCTCAAGGCGCTGCTGCTCGACGGCCAACTCGACGGGCGCGAGGTGGAGATCGAGGTCCTGCAGTCGGGCCCGGGCATGCCCGGCGCTGCCATGCCCGGCGCGCCCGAGGGGATGGAAAGCATGGCCGAGTGGTTTCGCGACATGCTCCCGAAGAAGAAGAAGCGGCGCACCGTGAAGGTGAGCGAGGCGCGCCGCATCCTGCTCGACGAGGAGCTCGACAAGCTCATCGATCTCGACGATGTGACCGGGGATGCGCTCGAGCGCACCGAGGCCATGGGCATCGTGTTCCTCGATGAGATCGACAAGATCGCCGGCGAACGCGGCCACGGCGGCGGGCCGGACGTCTCGCGCGAGGGCGTGCAGCGCGACCTGCTCCCCATCGTGGAGGGCTCGAACGTGCAGACCAAGTACGGGATGGTGAAGACCGACCACATCCTGTTCGTGGCGGCCGGGGCGTTCCACGTGAGCAAGCCGAGCGACCTCATTCCCGAATTGCAGGGGCGGTTCCCCATCCGGGTGGAGCTCAAGGCGCTCACCGAGGCCGACTTCGTGCGCATCATGACCGAGCCCGAGAACGCGCTTACCAAGCAGTATGCGGCGCTGGTGGAGGCCGAGGGCGCCGCCCTCGAGTTCAGGACCGACGGGGTCGCCGAGCTGGCCCGGGTCGCCACCCGGGTGAACGAACGGATGGAGAACATCGGGGCCCGCCGGTTGCACACCGTGATGACCACGCTGCTCGAAGACGTGCTCTACGAGCTTCCGGATCGGGGTAAGGACAGGGTGGTGGTCAATGCCGACATGGTCCGGGAGCGCCTCCGGCCGATCAGCGAGGACGAGGACCTGCGGAAGTACATCCTCTAGTCAGGGGGCGCTTGGAGTGGGCCGGCCATTCGCCTACGTTTGTGCGGATGCCGCCCATCTCCCAGCCGCATCGCGACTTCCTGAACATCGCCGATTTCTCCGCCACGGAGACGTTCGCCCTGCTCGACCTCGCCGAGCGGATGCGGACGGGGGCGTACACAGGCAGGCCACTGGCCGGCAAGGCGCTGGCGATGATCTTCATGAAGTCGTCCACCCGGACGCGCATGTCGTTCGAGGTGGGCGCCAATCAGCTCGGAGGGACGGCCCACTTCCTCTCCCCCCGCGACGTCCAGCTCGGCCGGGGCGAACCCATCCCCGATACCGCCCGGGTCCTGTCGCGCTACGTGCACGGCATCATGATCCGCACGTTCGCCCATCAGGACGTGGCGGACCTCGCCGAGTACGCCAGCATTCCCATCATCAACGGGCTGACCGACCTGTCGCACCCCTGTCAGGTGCTCGCCGACGTGCTCACCATCCAGCAGCACCTCGGTGATGTGCGCGGCAAGACGGTGGCTTGGATCGGCGACGGCAACAACATGGCCAACTCGTGGATCGAGGCGGCTGCCCACCTGGGTTTCACGTTGCGGGTGGCGTGCCCGGAGGGGTTCGACCCGGACCAGGGGTTCCTCGACGAGGCGCGCGCCACGGGCGGCGACGTGACCCTGCTGCGCGATCCCCGTGAGGCGGTGGCCGGTGCTGATGTCGTCACCACCGATGTCTGGGCGTCCATGGGGCAGGAGGAGGAACAGGCGCGGCGCGCGCTGGCGTTTGCACTGTATCAGGTGGATGCGGAGCTGATGAGCCAGGCCGCGTCGCGGGCCATCTTTCTGCACTGTCTCCCGGCGCACCGCGGCGAGGAAGTCACCGCCGACGTCATCGACGGCCCGCAGAGCGTCGTCTGGGA
Organism: Gemmatimonas sp.; assembly: GCA_040379205.1. GTDB lineage: Bacteria > Gemmatimonadota > Gemmatimonadetes > Gemmatimonadales > Gemmatimonadaceae > Gemmatimonas. The sequence goes on along the minus strand of JBEILM010000088.1, from coordinate 6,461 downwards.
TGAAGCCGAGAACCGGCTGCACATCCAGAAAGCCATCATGGCCGTCCTGATGGGCAACGAAGCCCTGTAAACCGGCGCGCCCGCGCGTATACGAACCGAACTCCCGTTTCCTCGAATCATGCCGATCGCCGAAGGCCAGCTGGCCCCCGATTTCACCCTCCCCACCGATGCCGGGGAGATGCTCACGCTGTCGTCGCTGCGCGGACAGTGGGTGGTACTCTACGCCTATCCCAAGGACGACACCTCCGGGTGCACCACCGAGGCGTGCGAGTTCCGTGACCTCTTCCCGCGCTTCACGAAGAACAAGGCCGTCATCCTCGGCATCAGCCCGGACTCGGTGAAGTCCCACCAGAAGTTCAAGACCAAGTACGAGCTGCCGTTCACCCTCGTGTCGGACGAGGAGAAGGTGGCGCTGCAGGCCTACGACATCTGGAAGGAGAAGTCCATGTACGGCCGCAAGTACATGGGTGTCGAGCGCACCACGTTCGTCATCGACCCGGCGGGCCGCATCGTGAAGGTGTTCGAGAAGGTGAAGCCCGCCGGCCACGCGGCCGACGTGGAGCCGGTACTGGCTGGGGCCTGAACGACGAAGGGGCGACGCGATGTCGCCCCTCCGGAATGCCCGTGGTCGCCCCTTGCCCGATCAGGCAGAGGTGGCCACAGCGGGTTGCCACTTCACGAAGTGATCGGCCACGGTCACGGGGCGGTAGCCATGGCGCTCGAGCAGCGCCACCGCATGCGCTGACCGGGCGCCGCTGGCACAGTGCACCAGCACGGGCGCGTCGTTCGGCAACTCGCTCAGGCGCGCCAGCAGCCGGGTGTGGGCGATGTTGTACGCCCCGGGCACGTGGGCGGTATCGAAGTCCGTGCGCCCCCGCACATCGAGAATGTGGACACCGCCGGCCACGCGCCGCTGCTCCATCTCGTCGATGCCGATGGCCTCGATGGACGCCATCGCGCCGCCCTCCGCCTGGTAGGCGGCCAGATCGCCGGGCGTGACGTATCCGCGCAGGTGGTCCAGCCCGATGCGCAGCAGGATGCGCACCGCTTCGCCCACGCGCGACTCATCGATCACGAGGTAGATCGGCGTCTCCTCCTCGATGTACGAGCCGGTGATGTTCGCAAACTGGAAGTCGAGCTCCGCCAGCAGCGACTTCGGCAAGTGCGCCGCCAGGAACTCGGCACGCGGCCGCGTGTCCACCACCACCACATCGGTGCGGCCCGCCAGCGCCCCGAGGTCGCGCGGCGACAGGCGCGGTAGCGTCGGCACGGTCCCGATGACTCTGGGGCCGATCCTGTTGTCGCGCTTCATGCGCGCGAAGTACAACGGGGGCTCCGGCTGGCCGCTGAGGATGTACTCGATGAACGTCGTCTCGGAGCTGGCGGCGGCGATGGCCGGGCTCGTGCGCAGTTCGTAGCCCACGGTGGACATCGGGATGTCGCCGAGCGACTTGCCGCAGGCGCTTCCTGCGCCGTGAGCCGGCCAGACTTGGGTGTATTCGGGCAACTGGCGGAAGCGCGAGAGCGAGCGGAAGAGCTGCTGGGCGCCGGGGATCATGGTGCCCGTGACACCGGCCGCTTCCTCGAGCAGATCGGGGCGGCCGAGGTCACCGACGAACACGAAGTCTCCGGTGACGACGCCGATCGGGTCCTTGGCCCCCGATCCGCGATCGATCACCTCGTACGACACATGCTCGGGGGTATGCCCGGGCGTGTGGACCACGACGAATTCGATGTTGCCGACCATGAACCGGTCGTCGTGCCTCACGAGCTGGTAGGGGTAGTCGGAGTCGAGCAGCCACTCGTAGCGCCACTCGGGGCCGCCCTCGTCGCTGGCGTAGACCTTGACGCCCCGTTCGGCGTACTCACGGAGGCCGGAGAGGTAGTCGGCGTGAATGTGCGTATCGGCCGCGGCCACGATACGCAGCTTGTACTGGGCGGCGAGTTCATCGTAGCGGTCGATATCGCGTTCGGGATCGATGACGATGGCCTCCCCGCTGCGCGGGCACCCGATCAGGTACGCGTACTGGGCGAGGGCGGGGTCGAGGATCTGGCGGACGAGCATGGCAACGGCCTCATGAATCGGAGCGGGGATGGTATTAACGTATAATCAATCAGGCATATATTGCCGCCGCAAGGGGAAGCGGGCCGGGAAAATGAGGGCCGCTTCAGTATCGTCCCGCCACGCGCCGTCTCGAGGCAGCCCCCCTGCCATGCTGGCACCTTCCGTCCGGACTGGGCATTATTCAGCGTCGGCCACCCGGGCTGGCTCCGCGACTTCTTCTCCGAGCATGACTGCGACTGCTTCCGCTGTGCCGACCCCGACCCTCAAGCGCACGCCGCTTCACGATGTGCACATGGCCCTCGGGGCCAAGATCGTGCCCTTTGCGGGTTACGAGATGCCCGTGCAGTACCCCGCCGGCATCACCGTCGAGCACAAGGCCGTGCGTGAGGCGTGTGGCCTGTTCGACGTGTCGCACATGGGCGAAGTGCTCGTGAAGGGGCCGGACGCCATCCGCTTCGTCTCCACGGTGACCAGCAACGATGTGGCGGCCCTCGCCGTGGGACAGGTCCAGTACAGCACCCTGCTGCGGGCCGATGGCACGATCGTCGACGACCTGCTGGTCTACCGGTTCCCCGAGCACCTGATGCTGGTCATCAACGCCAGCAATCGGGACAAGGATCTGGCGCACCTGCGGGCCCATCTCGCCGGCTTCGACTGCACGCTCACCGACGTGTCCGACGACATGGCGCTGCTGGCCATTCAGGGGCCGAAGGCGCCGGCCATCGTGGCGGCGCTCGCCGACGTCCCGCTCGACGGCATCAAGTACTACTGGTTCACCGAAGGGCGGGTGGCGGGCGTGCCCTGCATCATCTCCCGCACGGGGTACACCGGGGAGCTGGGCTTCGAACTGTACTTCGATCAGTCGCAGGCCGCCGCCGTGTGGCAGGCGCTCATGGCAACGGACGAGGTCACGCCGTGTGGCCTGGGGTGCCGGGACACGCTCCGCCTCGAGGCGGGCATGTGTCTCTACGGCCACGAACTCGACGATCGCACCACCCCGCTCGAAGCCGGGCTTTCGTGGCTGGTGAAGCTGGGTAAGGCCGAACCCTTCCTCGGCAAGGACGTGCTCATCCGTCAGCAGCAGGATGGCACCGACCGCCAGCTGGTCGGCTTCACGCTCGAGGAGCGGGCCATTCCGCGGCACGGCTACGGTGTGGTGTACGGCGGCGTCCCGGTGGGCGAGGTGTGCAGCGGCACCATGAGCCCGACGCTTGGCATGCCCATCGGCACCTGCTTCCTGCCAACAGCGGCGGCCGTGGTGGGGACCGCCTTCGAGGTGGATATCCGCGGGAAGCGGGTGCCGGCCCGCGTGGTAAAGCTGCCGTTCTACAAGCGTCCGGGGAAAGCGTGACCGAGCGGCCACGCACCGCGGCGGCCCCGCGGCGCGGTGGCGTGGACGACGGCGCCCTCGGCGTCGTCGCCGTGCTCATGACCGACGTCGAGCCGGCGGTGCGGCTCAACGCGGCGCTGGAGGCGCAGGGCATTCCCACGGTGACCCTGTCGCCGATGGACGACGTGCGCGGCGATCTGCGTCGGGCCCGTCCCACGGTGCTGGTGTTGACCGGGGCCCTGCTCGATGCCGCCCACGTGGCGCTGGTGCGTCAGCTGCTCTGGGACAACGTCGCCGTCGTCGGTTTCACCGATGTCGACGACCCGGGGATGCACGCACGGCTGCGCGAGATCGGGTACAGCGAGACGTGGCCCAAGCCGGTGTCCATCGACGACGTGGCGGACAGCATCCGCCGGCGGCTCGAGCGGCATCGTCTCGCGGAACTCACCGGCTTGGTGGGTGAATCGGCGGCCGTGCGCGAGGTACTCGTGAAGGTCGAGCAGATCGCGCCCGTCACCAGCACGGTTCTCATCGAGGGGGAAAGCGGCACCGGCAAGGAGCTGGTGGCGCGGGCCGTGCACCGCCTCAGCCCCCGGCGGGGCAAGCCGTTCATCGCCGTCAACGTCGGGGCGCTGCCGGAGACGCTGCTCGAGAGCGAGCTGTTCGGGCACGAGAAGGGCGCGTTCACCGGAGCCGCCGAGCGTCGGCTGGGGCGTTTCGAGCTGGCGGACACGGGCACGCTGTTCCTCGACGAGATCGGGGAGATTCCGCCGGCCACGCAGGTCAAGCTGTTGCGGGTGCTCGAAGAGCGGGACGTGACGCGTGTGGGTGGCAGCCACGCCATTCCCGTGGATGTGCGCGTCGTCGCGGCCACGAACCGTCCGCTGCGTGAGCACGTCGAAGAGGGGAGCTTCCGCGCCGACCTGTTCTACCGGCTCAATGTGCTGAGCGTGTATCTGCCGCCGCTTCGTGAGCGCCGCGAGGACATTCCGGTGCTGGTCCGGCGGTTCGTGACCGAGTTTTCGGCGTTGCACGACCGTGAGTTTCACGGCATTTCGGGCGACGCGCTCGCGCTGCTGGTGGACTACGCGTGGCCGGGCAATGTGCGCGAGCTGCGGAACCTCGTGGAGAGCATGGTGGTGCTCGCCCACGGGCGCGAGATCCTGTCGGAGGACATTCCGCGCGCCATTCGTGACGGCGGCGGGCGGCGGCGGCTCCCGGTGCCGGTCGGGCCGATGGTGCAGGGGGCCGAGCGGGTGCAGGGGCGGGAGTTGGAGTTCATCGTCCGCTCGCTGGTCGAGCTCAAGTTGCAGGTTGAGGAATTGCGTCGTCGGATGGATGTGGAGGAGCGGTCGGCGCCAGTCGGGTGGGTCGGCGAGGTCCGTCCGGCTGGGGGGGCGGGGGCTGCCGGTCTGACCGAGGTGATCCCATCGGGCGGGTTCGGGCTGGTCCGCGGGATCGAGCCGCGGGACGACACGGCCCCGGCGACGGTGATCACCCTGACCTCGGACATGACCATGGCCGAGATCGAGCGGGTGGCCATCGAAGCGGCCCTGCGTGAGAGCGGGGGCAACCGTCGCAAGGCGGCCGAGCGGCTGGGGATCGGGGAGCGCACGCTGTACCGGAAGCTGCGGGAGTACGAAGGGGTGGAGGGGGGCGAGTATGCCCTCGACAAGGCTTGAAGTCGTTTGCTGTAGCTCCAATTCCCACAAGATTTTTGGAGCGTGCTCACCTTGCCGCAAGGCAGCCTCGGCGGCATATTCGGGCGGCTGACGGTCTCGCCGCTCCCATCGATGTCACTCATTTGCGGAGTTCAGTCTGTTAATACCCGCTACCCTCGGCATGATGTCGACCCCGAATCCCTCCGGCGCTGTCGCGGGGAGCGCGCTGCCCATTCGGCGAGCCGAAGAGCTGATTGCGACGCTCCCCGGCATCATCTCGGTACGGATCGTCCCCAACGAGACCGGGGCCGTCGAGGAGATTCACGTCCTGACGACCGATCTGGTCGCGCCGAAGAACACGGTGCGGAACATCGAGAGCGCGCTGATGGCGCAGCTTGGGATCCGGGTCAACCATCGGAAGATCTCGATCGCGACCACGCTCGATGCGCCGCGGGCGCTCGATGCGGTCGTCGAGTCGGCGGGGGCGGCTCCGCGGGTTCCATTGGCCGACGCCCGCCCGGTGACGGCGGATGTGGGCTTTGGCGGGACCTCGTCCCAGGTCACACCGCCCTCGCCGCCGCCGGCCATCGTGATGGGCCCGTCGACTGCCGCGCCCCTGGGATCGGCCTTTGCGCCGGCCTCGGCGGCGCCAGCCGCCGCGCCGGCTTCCGCGCCGTCGCCGTTTCCCCCGTTTGTCACGGGAAGTGGAGTTGGGCGGATCGAATCGTCCTTGGCGAAAGCGAGACAGGTCCCGGATATCTCGGCGGGTCGTCGGTTGCTCGTGTTCGAGGACGTCGAGGTTCGGCGATCGCGCTCGCGCGGGGTGCTGGTGCGGGTCACGCTGATGCGCGATGGTACCGAGTACATCGGGGAATCGGAAGGGCAGGAGACGGAGCGGTCGCGGATTGACCTGGCAGCGCGAGCGACGGTGCAGGCCATCGTGGCCGCGATGAAGGTGAGTCCGGGAAGCGAGCGCGGTTTGGCTCTGGAAGGGGCGACGGTGATCGGCGCCTTCGACCGGGAGTTTGTCTTCGTGAGTGTGGCGGCGCGCGTGGGGCGCGAGCCGGCGGTACTCACGGGAAGCTGTGAAGCCCGGGAGAGCGCGGAGACGAGCGCGGTATTGGCGGTGCTCGACGCGACGAACCGGTGGGTGCATCTGGACCGTTAGAGCGCGGGCGACCGCGTTCCCTTCATCACCTTTTTCGTCCCCATACGACGAACAACACCGACGTCCCCGTCAGCCGTCTCGAGCGGAGTTGAGCGGGCAGGCCAGGCAGTAGGAGCGGAGCCAACCTCGACCAGCACGTAAAGTCCCGAGCGGGACTTGCGTGACTACCCCGATGGGAGGTGACGCACGATGTCGTTGATGGCCCAGCTCGTGAATGCGCTTCTGACCGCGATGGAT
>JBEILM010000087.1:0-15672 GCA_040379205.1 Gemmatimonas sp. | reverse complement strand
TCGCGTTCGCCGGCGCCGATGTAGATCTGCCGCGGGCGCGCGATCTTCTGCTCCTTGTCGAGGATCATCTCTTCCCACTGCGCCATCCAGCCGGCCACGCGGGCCACCGCGAAGAGCACGGTGAAGAAGTCCGTGGGGAACGCCATGCTGCGGTAGATGAGCCCCGTGTAGAAGTCCACGTTGGGGTAGAGCTTGCGGGCGATGAAGTAGTCGTCGGAGAGCGCGATGCGCTCGAGCTCGAGCGCGATCTCGAGGTCCTTGTCCATGCCCACCTGCGCGAACACCTCGTCGGCCAGCTGCTTCACGATGCGGGCGCGCGGGTCGTAGCTCTTGTACACGCGGTGGCCGAAGCCCATGAGCCGCTGCTCGCCCTTGCCGCTCTTGACCGCCTCGATGAAGGCGGGGATGTTCTTCGTGTCGCCGATCTCGCTGATCATGCGCAGCACCGCCTCGTTGGCGCCGCCGTGCAGCGGGCCGAAGAGCGCCGCAATGCCGCCGGCCACCGCCGAGAACGGGTCCACCCCACTGGAGCCGATGGCGCGCACGGCGCTGGTGCTGCAGTTCTGCTCGTGGTCGGCGTGGAGGATGAACAGCACCTCGAGCGCCTTCACGAACACCGGGTTGGCCTCGTACTTGGGCTCCGACATGCGGGCCACCATGGAGAGGAAGTTCTCCGTGTAGCTCAGGTCATTGTCGGGGTAGATGAAGGGCAACCCCTTCACGTGCCGGTACGCGAACGCGGCGATGGTGGGCAGCTTGGCCATCAGCCGGATCATGCTGATGTAGCGCTGCTGCGGGTCGTGAATGTCGCGCGCCTGCGGGTAGAAGCTGGAGAGCGCGGCGGTGGCGCTGCAGAGCATGCTCATGGGGTGCGCGTCGTAGCGGAACCCCTCGAGGAACTTGCGGATGTTCTCGTGCACGTACGTGTGGTACGTGATGTCGTGCACCCACGTGTCGTACTGCGCCCGGTCGGGCAGCTCGCCGTGACGCAGCAGGTAGGCCACTTCCAGGAAGGTGGCGTTTTGTGCCAGCTGCTCGATGGGGTAGCCGCGGTAGCGCAGGATGCCCTTGTCGCCATCAATGAACGTGATGGCGCTGCGGCACGACGCGGTGTTCATGAAGGCCGGGTCGTAGCTCAGGGTACCGAACTCGCCGGCCTCGCGCTTGACCTGCTTGATGTCGGCGGCCCGGATGTAGGTGTCCCCCTCGGGGCCTTCGGTACGGATGGGCGCGCTGTACGTCGAGCCGGTGCGGCTGTCACGAAGCTCGAGCAGGTCGGGCGCGGCGGCGGGGGCGGCAGAAGATGGCTGGCTCATCGAAGCAGGCTACCTGGGGAGGTCAGCAAGAGGGCTGAGGGCCGCACACAGGGCGGTGCGGTGTGCGGATACGTGCAGCAAAAGCTAAGCCCGTGCATTACGCCGGGCAGGGCAGGGCAGGACCAGCGTGAATGTGAGACGCGTGCCGGTGGGCCCGGTGGACACCAGTTCGAGCCGGCTCCCTGCCGAGGCGAGCAGCCGCTGGCACATCCCGAGGCCGAGCGTCGCCCCCGCAGGCACGTCGTCGGCCTGCAGGGCGTGCCGTACAGCCGGCGGCAGCCCCACCCCGGTGTCGGCCACCTCGAAGCGCACGAGTCCGGATGTGACGTCCGTCACGGTCACCGTCACCATGCCCCGTTCGGTGTACTTGAGGGCGTTGGTGACGAGGTTGAGCAGCACGCGCTGCAGCAGGTCGGCGTGTCCCAGCCGGGTGTCGTTGGCGGGCCCGCTCCAGCGCAACACCAGCCGCCGCTCCTCCGCAATGGGGCGCACCAGCGCCTGGACGGCGCGCCAGCTCACGGCCAGCGAAAAGGTGCTCGGGGCGCCGGAGCCCGGTGCCCGGGTGCCGGCTCGGGCCAGCGTGAGCGCGTCGTGGGCGAGGGTGCAGGCACCGAGCGCGGCGGCGTAGCAGGTGGCCAGCAACTCCTCCTGCTGCGGCGTCACGGGGCCGGCCTGGCCGGTGCGCAGCCGTTCGATGAGCACCAGCATGGCCCCGAGCGGCGAGCGCAGGTCGTGGGTGACCCGCACCAGCAGGTCGAGCGCCTCGTCGGGCGTGGCGTGAACGCTGGCGGCCAGGTCGTTGCCCGCCGTGGGCAGCGTCAGCGCTGCGGCCCCCTGGGCGATGAGCGCGGCGAGGGTTTCGGGGCCGACGTCCACCGCAACCGGTGCCGGCCCCGGTGTGGGCCCCGTTGTGCTACCCACCATGGGTCAGTCGCCGGCGCCGGAGAGGGCGTCGCGCTTGTAGCCGTGCTTCTCCATGAGCCGGTACAGCGTGGTGCGATCGATGCCCGCCAGCCGCGCCGCCTTGGACATGTTGCCCCCCGCCCGTGAGGTGAGGCGGGTGATGTACTCACGCTCGAAGTGCGCGATGAGGTTGTCCTTGGCCACGTGGAACGCCTCGTTCATGATCCCCGCCGGCAGCCCCGACTCGGCGGGTGCGGCCGCCGGCGCCTCGTCGTACACGGGAATGTCGTCGGGCGTGATGGGGCGACTGGCGTCGGCGATGACCGCCACATGCTCGATGACGTTCTGCAGCTCGCGCACATTGCCGCGCCAGGGGCGCGACTGGAGGAATGCCACGGTGTCTGCCGTGAGTTCGGGCGCCGGGGCGCCGCTGGCGCGGTGCCGCTCCCACGAGCGCTTGAGGAAGAACGTGGCCAGCAGCGGAATGTCCTCCACGCGCTGCCGCAGCGGCGGCAGCTTGATGGGCACCACGCGCAACCGGTAGAACAGGTCTTCACGCAAAATGCCCTGCTGCACCGCCTCCTGCGGGTCGCGGTTGGTGGCCGAGATAAAGCGCACGTCCACCACGGCATCCTGCGTTTCGCTGCCCAGGCGGCGCACCACGCCATCCTGCAGCACGCGCAGCAGCTTGGCCTGGAGCGGCATGGTCATTTCGGTGAGCTCGTCGAGGAACAGCGTGCCCCCGTGCGCCACCTCCAGCAGGCCGGCCTTGTCGCGATCAGCGCCCGTAAAGGCGCCCTTGCGATAGCCGAACATCTCCGACTCCAGCAGGTTGTCGGGCAGGGCCGCGCAGTTCACCGGCACCAGCTTGCGCTGGGTGCGCCGGCTGTGCTTGTGGATGAACTGGGCAATCATCTCCTTGCCGGTGCCGCTTTCGCCCGAGATCATGACCGAGGCGTCGGTGGCGGCCACCTTCTGGGCCAGGTCCACCGCCTTGCGGAAGCTGGGCGACACCCCGAGCAGCGCCATGGCCTCCCCCGACCCGCTCTGGGTGACCAACCCCGCCGGCTTGATGACCTCGCGGTCGGCCCGGGTGGCGGCGGCGGCGTGGGCGGCGCGCCCCACCAGTACCTGGAGGTGGCTGGCCGAGAACGGCTTGGGGAGGTAGTCCCAGGCGCCGGCGCGCAGCGCTTCGATGCTGGAGGCCACGGTGGGGTTGCCGGTCATGACTACCACGATCACGCCCTTGTGGGCCTCGACGGCGGCCTTGAGCACCTCCGTCCCCGAGATGGGGTTCATATAGAGGTCCACCAGCACCAGATCGAAGCGCCGCCGGCGCACGAACTCCAGCGCTTCCTCGCCGCGGCCCGTGGACGCGACCGTATGGCCGTCCATCTGCAGGACCGACACGCACCCCTCCCGGAGCGTCCGGTCGTCATCGACGACGAGGATGCGGAGGCCGGTGCCCTTGTCGGGGACCGTTGGCAGTGCGGAGTCGGCGGACAGGGGCTGATTCATGCAGGGTGGTGCAGCGGCCTTGGCTGGTACGGGGGCAGACGACGCGCGGAACGTAAGGCGGTTGATGCAATGACTCAACAGGGTGATGCATTGTCACGACGACTGCGCTAGAATCCGGCATCCGTGCAACGGAGTGTTGCCCAAAGACGGCAGGCGCGGCCTTGACCGGTGAGATACGATCGACCAAGCGTTCCGTCAAGCGTCTCCGTTGCCTACCTTCAACAGTTGCGTGTCCTGACTGCAACAGTAGGCCGTTCGTCACGATTTGGTGTCGTGTTGGCGCAGCGCTGGTGGTGCGCTCCCTCACCAACTTGTTGCGCGGCAGATTTGCCGACCGTCATACTACCGGCATTACCTGACCTCCTCCCGACTACGCAATGACCGGTTCGCAGATCCAGCCGACTTCGCCGCGCGACACCCTGATGGATGTGTATCAGGAGGGACCGCTCCCGGGGGACTGGGGAGGCGGGACTCAGCAGGCACCGCCGGAGCCGGCGGGGCCGAGTCTTGGTCGCCATTTCGCCGCCATCAAGCGGTTCAAGTGGATCATCCTGCTGCTGGGTGTGCTCGGACTTGGCGGCGGGTATGCCGCCACCAGGATCATCGATCCGCAGTACGAGGTGCGGGCCACCATCTTGTTGGAGCAGGGCACCGGCGCGCAGGGCCGAGATCGCGGTCCCATTCGCGGAGAGGAACTGCTCAAGGAGTCGGGTTGGCAGGATCTGCTGCGCTCCTTTGCCATCGCCGATCCGGTGGTCATCAACCTCGGGCTGTTCGTGTCGCCGGCCAACGCGCAGGACAGCACCCTTTTCCGTGGCTTTCGGGTCGAACAGCAACGACTGCGCCCCGGTGCCTATCGCGTGACGGTCACGGGGCAGCGCTACGAGCTGGCCATCCGCTCCGGTCTGGAGGGCGCACAGGTCCAGATCGTGGAACAAGGCACCGTGGGCGATTCCATTGGCCGTCCCGTTGGGTTCCAATGGCAGCCGGGTCAGCGCGCGCTTGGCAGTCGCACCGCAGTGGATTTCAATGTGCAGACGCCGCGTGAGGCCTCCATTGCCTTGATCGAGCGGCTTGGCATGTCGTTGAAGACCGGTAGCAACTTCCTTTTCCTCACGCTCACCGGTGCCGACGCGCGCCGTACGGCAGCCACGCTCAATGCCTGGGTGGAGCAGTTCGTGGCCGTAGCCACGGCGCTCAAGAAAAAAAACGTCCTGTCGGTGGCCACCATTCTTGAAGGACAGCGGGAGTACGCGGCCACCTCGCTCGCCGAGGCCGAAGCGGCGCTGGAAAGCTTCCGCGTGCGCACCGTGACCGAGCCCACCGAGCGCCAGACCATCGCGCCGGGCATCGAGATGACCAACAGCCCGGTCTTCGACAGCTACTTCCGCGACCGCATCCTCGCCGATGGCTACAAGCGGGACCGCGAGGCGCTGCAGCGCATCCTCGAGAACGGGCAGCGGACCGGCGTGTACACGCGCGAAGCGATTCTGTCGGTCCCCATGGTGAACGGCGATCCGGCCGCCGAGAATCTGCGGCGGGCGCTCGCCGAACAGGCCGACCGCGAGTTCCTGCTGCGTCGCCTGCGCGAGAGCTACACCGACGAATTCCAGAAGGTAAAGGACGAAGAGGCGGCGCTGCGCAACCTGCGCACCACCATTCTGCCTGCGGCACTCTCCGCCTATCTCGAGGAGGTACGGCTGCGGGAGCAGACGCTCAACGCCACCGTGGCGCAGGGGAGCAAGGACCTGCGCAGCATCCCCGTGCGCACCATCGAGGAGCAGCGGCTCAAGCGGCAGGTCGAGGTGAGCGCCGAGATGTACCGCAACCTCAACCTCAAGGCGGCCGAGGCCAAGCTGGCGGAGGCGTCCACCGTCCCCGACGTCACCATTCTCGACCCTGCCGTCGCGCCGCTCCGCCCCACGCAGAACACGGCGCCGGCTATCATCTTCGGCGCCTTTGCGGCCGCCGTGGGGTTGGGCATTGCGCTGGCCATTCTGCTCGACCAGGTGGACAAGCGCTTCCGCTATCCCGAGCAGGCCATCAACGACCTTGGCCTGTTCATCCTTGGTGTGGTGCCGGTCATTCAGAACAAGAAGGGGCGGCGCTCGGCCGACACGGCGGCCCAGGTGGTGGAGGCGTTCCGCACCATTCGCATGAACGTACGCTACGCTGCCGACCCGGCACGCCCGATGGCGGTGACCATCACCAGCCCGGGCCCCAACGACGGCAAGTCGCTCGTGTCCAGCAACCTGGCGCTGTCTTACGCCGAGTCGGGCGCGCGGACGCTGCTCATTGACGGCGACCTCCGCCGCGGCGAACTGGCGCGCACATTCCAGATTCCGGCCAAGCCAGGGTTGGTGGAGTATCTCGAAGGCACGGCGCTCATTGCCGAAGTGCTGCATCCGGCGTCGTCGCACCCCAACCTCACCGTGCTACCGAGCGGTGCCCGCAAGCGCCGCGCGCCGGAGCTGCTGGCCACCAGCCGCCTCACGCAGCTGCTTGGCCAGATGACGCAGGAGTACGACGTGGTCATCGTGGACTCACCGCCGCTGGGGGCCGGCTTCGACGCGTTTGCCCTCTCCACCGCCACCGGCAACATGGCCCTGGTGCTGCGGGCCGGCATCACCGACCGCAAGATGGCCGAGGCCAAGCTGGCGGTCATGGCAACGCTTCCGGTCCGCGTGCTGGGCGCCATCCTCAACGGGATCGATCTGAGCGGCGCGTACCAGTATTACTCGTACTATCAGGACTATGCGGCCAAGGATGAGGAACCCGTGGGCAAGCTGGGAGACGGACGCTCCTCCGGAACGAACGTGCCGGCGGTGATGGAATGAGCCGACTGTTCATGCGCTGCCAAGCGCTGGTCGCGCTGGCGTTGAGCGCGCACTGCGTGCTGGCCTCGGTGGGCACGGCGCAACCGGTGCCCGCCGCCGGCCCGCAACGCGCCTCGCGCGCCGAACTGGCGCAACTCGCGGCCACCATCGAGACCGCCGTCAACACCGGGCGCCTCAAGGGCAATGACCTCGCGAAGGAACGCGACCGTCTGGCGGCCGTGCGCCGCCGGCTCGAGGTGGGTGACTTTCAGGTGGGCGACCGGTTCGTGCTCACGCTGCGCCACGATTCGGTGCGCAGCGACACCGCCAGCGTGCGCGACAGCCTCATCGTGTCGCTCCTGGCGCTGCCGGACATGTCGGTGGCTGGCGTCCTGCGTTCCGAGCTCGATGAACGGCTCACGGCGCATGTGTCGCGGTACCTGCGCAACGCCGCCGTGCGGGCCAATGTGTTCACGCGGGTGGCGGTGATGGGGGCGGTGGCCAGGCCCGGCTTCTACTACGCACCACCCGATCGTCCGCTCAGTGATCTGCTGATGCTGGCCGGTGGTCCGGCCGCCGACGCCAAGCTCAACGAACTCGAGGTGTACCGGGGGCTGGCCACCATCCTCAAGGCCAGGGACTCAAGGCGCGCCATCGAAACCGGCATGACACTCGAGCAACTGGACGTGCAGTCCGGTGACGAGGTGCGCATCCCGCAGAAGAAACAGCGGCGCTTGAATTTCCAGACCGTGGTACAGCTGCTTGTTGTCGTCTCGACTCTGGGCTTCGCACTGCTGAACTTTCTGCAGTGGTACTACAATCGGCAGGACGGCTAGCCTGCAGGCCACATGCACAACCACGCCGCGCGCTTCCCCGCTGGATCAGGCCATGCCTGCCGATCGGTTCCCTCACTCGAGGGAATCGGGAGTGCGGCCGCCCGGGGCCCGGCTGATCGCGTACACGCAAGCGTGCACGAGTTCGACACGGACTTCGAACCGGGCAGACGATCGGACGCGCTCTCCCGGCTGTTCAACATCGGCGCGGCGTTAACGTTGCTGGTGATCTTTTCGCCAATCCTGGTGCTGGCCGCGCTGGCAGTGCGTCTCACCTCCCGCGGCCCGGTGCTGTATACCCAGACGCGAATCGGGCTCGATCGGCGCTGGAACCGCGAGGCGGTCGTGAGCGAACGGCGTCGGGTGAATCTGGGTGGCGTGCCGTTCACCCTCTACAAGCTCCGCAGCATGCGGGTGGACGCCGAGATGAGCGGACAGGCGCAGTGGGCCACGCAGAACGACGACCGGGTCACCGCCGTCGGACGAATATTGCGCAGGCACCGCATCGATGAACTGCCACAGCTGTTCAACGTGCTGCGGGGCGACATGAACATCGTCGGCCCGCGCCCGGAGCGCCCCAGTCTCTTCGTGCGCTTGCGGGAGCAGATCGCCGAGTATCCGCAGCGCCAGCGGGTCAAGCCGGGCATCACTGGCCTGGCGCAGGTATGCAATCCGTACGACAGTTGCGTGGATGATGTGCGTCGCAAGGTGCAGTTGGACCTGGAGTACATACGCCGCCAATCGCTGTGGACCGATCTGCGCATCATGGTGCGCACGATTCCGGTCGTGCTCTTCAAAATCGGGGGCTGGTAAGAAATCAATGCTGCAGCTTTCTGCATGAGCCAACTGTTCAAGCGCGTGGCCCTCTCGCTGCTGGCAACCCCTGCGGTGGGCCGGGTGCTCGCTGCCCTCAGGCGCGATCGCTGCGTGATCGTGATGATGCACCGGTTCGCGGGGCCGGGCGGTTCGCTACACGGGCACGACCCCGCGCAGCTCGGCGCCTTGCTGGCCTATCTTCGCAAGGCGGGCGTCCGGCTGGTCGGTGTCGAAGATGCGGTGGCGTCGTATGCACCGGGTGCGCAACGCGGCCGGCGGCTTCCTCCTGCGGTGGCGTTCACGGTGGACGACGGGTACGAAGACTTCGTGACCATCGGGGCCCCGGTGTTCGCCGAGTTCGATTGTCCGGCCACCTGCTACGTGGTTCCCGACGTGGTGGACGGCAAGGCCTGGTTCTGGTGGGATCGCCTGGCTTGGTTGCTCCAGGGGTTGCGAGGACACGGGTTCCAGATGCCGGTTGGCGAGCAAATGGAAGCCATCGCCCCGTCGACCCCCATCCACACCGACCCGTGGCAGGTGGCGCTGCTCGACCGTCTCAAGGCGGCCGGCCCTGAGGCGCGTGTGCGCTGCCTGGCGCATCTCGAAACCGTGCTCGGCGAGCGCTGTCCCACGGTGGCGCCGGCCGCGTACCGTGTCCTGAGCTGGGATGCCATGCGGGCGGCCGAGCGCAGCGGCATTCGGTTCGGTGCGCACACCATGTCGCATCCGGTGCTGAACCAGTGCCGTCCGGAAGAGATGCGGCACGAGATTCTCGGCTCGATCGCGCGAGTGCGGAGCGAGGTGCAGCGTCCATCACGTGTGTTTGCGTATCCGTACGGCCGGCGTACCGATTTCGGGCCGCGGGAGTGGCAGGTGCTGAGTGAGGCCGGCATCGACGCAGCGGTCGGCGCCGAAGCGGGACTGGTGCACCCGGCACTGCAGCGCGATCTTGGCGAGGCGTGGCGATGGCAGGTGCCACGCTATTCCTTCGAAAACCGCAGCGGAGTTGTAGCACGCAGTCTGTTCGTGTGATCGCGGGCGACGTCTGCGTGCGTCAGTGCTCCGCGTGGGTGTACCGCAGGAGCATCCGGTGACGGTCGGTCCCCGCTGGGTGGTGCATGCCGGTCACTCGGCAGAGAGCCTGGCGGCGGAGTGTGCGTGGCTGGAGTCCGCACCCCTGTCGCCGCTGCAGCAGCGCAGCTGCTGGCCTTCGAGAGAAAGCGGGGAGAGGTGGCATCTCCTCACCGTGCACGATGGCGACGGCCAGGCGATAGCGTCGCTCGGCATGCGCGACGCGCCAAGCCGGTCGATGCCGGGGTTCCGCATCCTTCGCGTGTACAAGTTCGGCTTGGGTGTCGCTCCGGAGTTCATTGAGCCGCTGCTGCTGGCCCTTCGGGATTATGCGCGCTCGCAGCTGCGGGTGCTCCGCGTGCACGTTGAGGCCTTCATGCTCGGCGCCGAACAGTTGGATACGCTCGCCGCCACGGCGGTTGCCGCCGGCTTCTCGCGCCTGCCGTTCCCCCGCGAGTACGAGCACACACTGATCGTCGATCTCTCCGGCAGTGAAGCGGAGATGACGGGGCGATTCCACCGCATGGTGATGAAAAACGTGCGGAAGTCGGAACGTGCCGGCCATGTCGTGGCGCCCATCACGGAAGCACGCTTTGCCGAGCGCCTTGCGCAGCTGCTTGACGAAACGATGGGCCGCACTGGGGCAAGTGCCGAACGCTTGGACTGGCTCGCGATACTCGCGGCCACACGCAGTCATCCGGATCGGTTTCGCCTCACGGGGCTGTTCCTGAACGGCGACCTCTCGCCGGCGTCGTTGGGTGCGTTTCGCTTCTGCGGCTGTGCCGGTGATGGCGCGGCTGATCTGCTTGCGGCTTCGACTCGGCGGCGGGGACCATCGGGTGGGGTCCCGATGATGCCCGCCATTCTGCTGGACACCTTCACGTGGGCCCGTTCTCAGGGCGCACGCTGGTTCGACTTCGGCGGCGTGGTTACGGACGGCGACCCACGGTACGCTCAACTCGGAAGCATCGCGGAGTTCAAGAGGTTGTTCGGTCAGGACGTGCGGCGGGTCGGTGTGGATCTTCTTTTCGTCCCGCGTCCCCTGCTGTCCGGTGCCGCCGAGGTCATGTCACGGCTGGCCCACCGATTCCGACTCCGATAACCAGCAAGGGGGGACAACCAGTCGTGGTCGCGCCCTTTCGAGTAGCGCCAACTTCACTCACACCCTGTTGCGGCGACGAACCACCAGAAGCGCGATGCCCATGCCGTGAATTGCCAGCAAGAGCGCAGACGACGGCTCCGGAATCTTCACGAGGAAGGTTTCGCCGGAAATCGTTCCAGAGCACGTCGTACTCGTTCGTGTTGACATTCGGATTTCGGGACATGATGGTGGCGTTGGTCGGCAGTTCAGCACCGGCTCCGAGCTGGGCCTGCAGCGATGCGATACGCTGAATGTCGCTCGGGGTAGGGTCATCAGCTGTTGAGAGTCGAGCGTTGAGAGTCCCATCGTTCTGCCGCACCCAAAGACAACTGCGGTGCCACGCTCCCTGCGGGAGTTCGCACGGCGTGCCGCGACCAACCCAAGGTGGCGGTTGCGCCGTAAGTGAAACAACTGCATAGTTTTGTCACGCAATCGGCCGGTGCGCCATCGTCGACTCCGACGATTTCTCCGTGAACGGAACGGCGGCGGTGTGGTGCGAGCGCGTCATGCCCGTGCTGTCCCGCAACGCCCGGTCCCGACAGCGCCATTTCCCATCTGCCCGCACAGACTTCTGCGCCGCGTCCCCCCGGTCTACAGCGCCCTTCCGCTTCGCACCCTGATCTCGGCGGCTTCGGCGCTCGGCCACGGTCACCGCGGCGCTGCCGATGCCGCCCTGTCGCTACTTGACCGTAGGTACCCCAACCACCGGGTGCATACCACGGCGTCCGGGACCGTGGCCCTCACCCTCGCGCTGCAACAGTCCGGCTCCGGCCGCCCGCCCTTCGTTGCCCTGCCGGCCTTCGCCTGCCCTGATGTCGGCACTGCTGCGGTGGCCGCTGGTGCTCACATTGCCCTGTATGACGTAAACCCCGACACCTTGCAGCCCGACTGGGACTCCGTACACGCCGCGCTGGCGCTCGGGGCCTCGCATCTGGTGGTCACACACCTTTTCGGGCGCCTCGTGGATGTGGCCCGCGCGCAACAGCTCTCAGAGGAGGTTGGCGCGGTCCTCATCGAGGACGCGGCCCAGCACGCCGGCGCCTCGCTGGGCGGTGTCCGGGCCGGTGGGCTGGCCGATTGGGGGGTGCTCAGCTTCGGCCGCGGCAAGGGGATCAACGCCGGCGGCGGCGGCGCGCTGCTGGTCCGCGACGGGTCGGTGCTGGAGCAGTTGTCCCTGTCGCCCCCGTCAGCAGCAGCCGATCTGCGTCACCTGGCGGTGGCGGCGGCCGGCGAACTCCTCGCTCATCCGCTGGTGTATGGCGTGCCCAGTGCCCTCCCATGGCTGCACCTCGGCGACACCACCTACCATCCGCCGGTGCCTCCGGCAGGCACCAGTCGCGTGCAGCTCACGCTGCTGGCCGCGGCGCTGAACGCCGAGCCGTTGGTTGTCGCCGCACGTCGCGCCGTGGAGGCCTGGTATGAGCAGCGGCTCGCCGATCTGCCCCAGCTGCTCTTTGCGCCGCCGCTGGAGCCCGCGCACCGTGGCGCGCTGCGTTTCCCGGTGCGGCTCTCGCCGCTGGCCGCCGCTCCGCTGGCGCGATATGGCGTGGCCCGGTCGTATCCGCGCACGCTCGACGCCTACCCGCCGCTGCGCGAGCGCATGCCCGCCACGCTGCCGCCCTGTCCAGGTGCGGCTCAGCTCGCCGCCACCACGCACACCCTGCCCACGCATACCCGGGCCAGCCTCGCCACGCGCGAACACCTCGTGCGGGCGCTGCGTGCCGGTTCCGACCCGTCTCGCCCGCGCTAACCGTTGGCCAGGGCAGGCGGCTGCAGCAGTCGGCGATAGAGCTGTTCGTAGGCGGAGACCATCGAGTCCAGGCTGAACCGGCGCACCGCATCGTCCAGTGCCGCCGCCGTCAGCCGCTCGGCGAGCGCCGTATCGCGCAACACCTGGCCGATGGCGTTGGCGAGCGCCGCGGCATCGTTCACCGGCACCAAAAGGCCGGTCTCCCCATGCCGGAGAATCTCCTCCGGGCCGCCGCTGCGCGTGGCCACCACCGGCACGCCGGCCTGCATGGCTTCGATGGTGGCCAGCGAAAAGCCTTCCTGGCTCGACGCCAGCACGAAGGCATCTGCCTGCATCAGCAGCGGCGTGGGATCGGCCACGAACCCGTGAAAGGTCACGGCGCCATGCAGGCCAAGCGCCTCAACCTGCGTCTGCAGCGCGGCAAACAGCCCACCCGGATCGGGCTCCCCCAGCACATCGAGGTGCACCGTGGGCACGGACTGTCGGAGCAGGGCCACCGCTTCCAGCAGCAGCGGATAGTTCTTGGGCGCCCGGATGTTGCCCACCGCGATCAGTCGCGCCGTTCGCTGCGCAGCCGTACGCGGCGACCGCGATGACCACGGGCGCATCGCCACGCCATTGGGCACCACGAGCAGGCGATGCGCCGGCAACGGCAGCACTGGAGCCAGATCGCGCCGCAGGGCGTCCGATACCGTCACCACGGCACCGATGGACGCCCCGAAGATCCGGCGCTTGATGGCGCTCCGCCAGCCGCCCCTCGCCACATCCACCTGTCCGTGCAACGTGGCCACACTCGGGATTCTCGCCAGCTGGGCCGCCATGGCCGCGTAGAGGGCGCCCTCGAACAGATGCGCGTGCACCAGCTCGATACGCTCGCGCCGGATGAGCGCGATCAGCGAGCGCAGCAGCGCCACATCGAAGGCCCCGCCGCTCACCAGCGGCTCCACCGACAGTCCTCGCTCGCGCAGCGTGTCGGGAAGCCACGACCCCGGCGCCACGAGGCACTGCACGGTGTGCCCACGTTCGCGCAGGCCGGCGCTGAGGTCGGCGAACACCGTCTCGGCGCCCCCCGGGCCGCCTGTTTCGATGACCTGCAGTACGCGCAGTGGCGCTGCCACCGCCGTCGCCGCGCTCACGGCGCCGAGGCTGCCGGCAGTTCCCGCCCCGTGGCGAGGTGATACAGCGACTTGGTGGCGTTGCCGCAGTCGCGCCCGTTGCATGGTACCGAGAGCGTGATCACCTCGGACAGGCCATGGCGGGTGAAGAACGCCGGAATCTCCAGCAGCTTCGCCTTGGCGCGCGAGGGGGTCTCCACATCGAACACCCGGTACCAGTACCACACCATGCGGAGCTGCTGTCCGTCACGCACCGCCGCCTGCCGCACCGACCGGGCGTCGGCATCCAGCGGCCCCACCACCCGCTCCTCGATCAGCAGCGAATCGGGGGCCACCGCATTCTCGCTCCCGATCATCTCGGCGCCCTGTGCCTGCTGCCGATACAGGAAGCGGTCGACGCGCACCGTCACGGAATCACGGCGGACGAACAGGGTACGATGCTCCGAGGCCCCGCGGAATCCGGGAACCCACAGCTCGCTGACCGGTGCCGGTTCGGCCGTCGTCCAGACGGCGCCTGGCCGAATGCCGGGGATCGCCGCCGAGGGGTCACCGGAGACGGGAAGCGCCGACACCAGCAGCAGGAGCAGGGGGCCGATGAGTGCCGCGGCGGTCGCGCTAAGGATGGTGGCGGAGGTGGGTGTCGGCGGCGCTTCGGCGGCACTCGTGCCGGGTGCCGGCGCGGCCGGCGCCGTGCTGTCGCCGCGCTCCAGTCGCGGCAGGAGCGCGAAAAACAGCGCCATCGTGGCCGCGAAGATCCACCAGCCGTAGGCTTCGTGTTCGCCGATCAGGGACGATTGCATCTGCGTGTTGTGCGCGATGACCGCAAGGCTGAACACCCGGATCCAGTTGGCCAGCAGCGACAGGGCCGCCGCGGCGCCGATGATGCGCCACCGTGTCCGCCACTGCTTCACGTACACCAGCGCATACACGGTGCTGATGGTGAGGGCCGTCATGAGGTAGCCCAGCCCGGAGCACGAGCCGGCCACGTACAACGATCCCGACGGAATCGTGATGATCTCGCCCTTGATCTCCGCGGGCAGCCCGAGGAGTTTGAGCGCGGCGCCGCTCACGGTGACCGTCATGAATTGCAGCGGCCAGGTGAGCACCTCCCACACCGGCAGGGCCAGCACGAAGGCACCCGCCGCTGGCGCCGCCACCCGCGCGCTCCCCACCCCGCGCACGGCCAGCAGCCAGGCCATGAGCAGCAGCGGCACGGCCGCCTGGTGCACCACCCGCGCCGAGATGACCATGGCGAGCATCCACCCGAGCGACAGCGCCGCCACGGCGAGCAGCGCCGGACGGACCGGCTCGCCGCTCACCGATAGCCGCGAGCGCTCGCGCCAGAGCAGAAAGGCACACAGCGGCGCGATCACGAACCCGTGCGTACGGTTCTGCAGCCATGTGCCGGGAAAGCTCCACCAGGTGGACGCAAACGCCAGCACGGTCACGGTCAGGGCCGCACCGAACAGCCAGGGGGCGGTCTGGCTCCTGGCGGCGGGCACGGCAACGGGGGCGGTACGAAGACTCGTCATATCCTGCGCCACAATGTGGGGGGGCTGGCATCGTCAAGAAAGGGCGCACGCCCTTCATCGGCATGGACGGGTCATGGCACTCAGCCGTTACGACACCGGTGGCGCCGCCCCCGGGGGACCTCGTTAGCATTGTGCGCATGCCGACAGTGCTCGTCACCGATCCCGAGCAACGGGCCGCCCTCGCTGCCGTGCGTTCCTGCGGGCGGCGCGGTTGGCGGGTCGTGACCCTCGGTGCGTCGAAGGGGCTGGCCGGAGTATCGCGTTGGGCTGCGGCCGCGCGGGTGGTCGAGGCCGGCGCCCTGGCAACGGCCGCCAACTATCGTGAGGCGGTGAGCGCCGTGGTTCGGGCACACCAGGCCGACGTGGTCATCCCGGTCACCGACACCGCCTCACGCGCCCTGCTGGGCCACGACGCCCAACTCGGCGCCCGCGTGGCCGGCCCTGGGCCCGACGCGTACGAGCGGGCGAGCGACAAGGCCGGGCTGCTGGCGGTGGCCGCCGCCATCGGGGTGCGGGTGCCGCGGCAACTGCTCCTGGCGTCGCCGGCCGATGCCTCGCAGCTCGCGAGCTGGGCAGCACCGGCGGCGGTGGTCAAGCCGAGCCGGTCGGTGGTGGAGATCCATGGCACGAGCCACACCACCGGCGTGCGCTTTGTGGACGACCGGGCGCAGCTGGCCGCCACGGTGGCCGCCTACCCCGCCGAAGCCTACCCGCTCATGGTCCAGGAGCGCACCTTCGGCATGGGGGTGGGGGTCTTCCTGCTGCGCGCGGCCGGAGAGACTCGGCTGCGGTTCGGCCATCGCCGCCTTCGCGAAAAACCCCCGGCCGGCGGCGTGAGTACCTGTCGCGAGGCCATCGTGC
>JBEILM010000086.1:0-15892 GCA_040379205.1 Gemmatimonas sp. | reverse complement strand
GCCCTGCGTTATCCCGCGCGGGCTTGCGGGTCTTGACCCCGAAGTACAACCCGCCGGTGAACTCGCGCACGAACAGGATGTCCGTACCCCGCAACCGTTTGGGCCGCAGCGGCGACAGCGAGGCCAGCGATGCACGGACCGTCACCGGCCGCACGTTGGCGAACGTGCCGAGCCGCTGTCGCAGACGGAGCAACCCCTGCTCCGGCCGCACGGGACCAGTGCCCCACTTCGGCCCACCGACGGCGCCGAGCAACACGGCATCGGCGCGCAGCACGGCCGCCTCGGTCGCCGGCGGGAGCAGATCGCCGGTGGAATCGATGGCGGCGCCGCCAATGAGCGCATGCTCGATGGTGAGCGACAGTCCGTGCCGCTGCGCCACCGCCATCAGCACCTGCACGGCGGCCGCCGTAACCTCGGGGCCGATCCCGTCACCGGCGCGGACCACGACATGCGACGTGTTCCGCGCCGTCATGCGCGCACTCGGTCGTGCCGGGTTTCCCATGCCTCGATGGCGAGCTGGCCACGCGGCACCGTAACGCCGTTCATGGCGATGCACATGCTGCAGCCGCTTTCGCGCCACTCGGCGCCGGCCCGTTGGAAGATCACATCGAGACCCTCGGCTTCGGCGTCACGCTTCACCTGTTGCGAGCCGGGTACCACGAGCAGGCGGGTGGAGGGCGCAATGCGCTGCCCCTCGAGCAGCCGGGCCGCCACCCGCAGGTCGTCGAGCCGGCCGTTGGTGCAGCTGCCAATGAACACCGCATCCACCGGCTGGCCGAGCAGTGGCTGGCCGGGTGTCAGCCCCATGTAGGCGAGCGCCCGCTGCGCAGAGGCCGAGCCCTCGTCCGGAACGGGCGCGTCGATGGGAATGCCCATGCCGGGGTTGGTCCCCCAGGTGATCATCGGCGCCAGTGTCGACGCGTCGAGTACGATGCGCCGGTCGACCGGTGCGTCGTCGTCGGTGCGCAACGATTGCCACGCCGACACGGCCTGATCCCACGCGGCGCCGGCCGGTGCGTCCTCGCGGCCGTGCAGCCACGCGAAGGTGGTATCGTCCGGCGCGACGAGCCCGGCCCGTGCCCCCGCTTCGATGCTCATGTTGCACACCGTCATGCGTCCCTCCATGTCGAGCGAGCGAATGGCCAGACCGCGGTGCTCGATCACGTGCCCCGTGCCGCCATCCACGCCGATCTGGGCGATGATCGCGAGAATGAGATCCTTGGCCGTCACCCCGGCCGCCAGCGCTCCGTCCACGCGCACCTCCATGGCCCGCGGCTTGTGCTGCAAGAAACACTGGGTGGCGAGCACGTGCCCCACCTCGCTTGTACCGATGCGGAACGCCAGCGCCCCGAATGCCCCATGCGTGCTGGTGTGGCTGTCGCCGCACACGATGGTCATGCCCGGCTGCGTGCGCCCGCGCTCCGGCCCGATCACATGCACGATGCGGCGGCGGTCGTCACCCAGCCCGTACAGCGGGATACCGTGGTCCGCGCAGTGTCGGGCCAGGGTGTCGAGTTGGGCCGCGGCAGGCCCGTCGGCCATCTGGGCACGCGAACGCACGGTGGTGGGCGTGCTGTGGTCCATGGTGGCCAGCGTGCGATCGGGACGGCGCACGCGCAGCCCCCGATTCGCCAGCTCGGCGAACGCCTGCGGCGACGTGACTTCGTGCACGAGATGCAGATCGATGTAGAGCAACGACGGATCGCCACCACTGCCGGCCTGCACTTCGTGCGCCTGCCCGATGCGATCGAACAGGGTGCGCGATGAGGGACGCATCAGGCGGCGGCCTCCGTTGCCTGCCGGTGTCGCGCGCGAACACGGGCCAGGGCGTTGATAGCGGCGACGTAGGCTTCCGCCGTCGCCACGATGATGTCGGTGTGCACGCTGAATCCATGCGCCTGCACCGGCACGTCGCTGGCGCGCAGCGTGACGCGGACGCTCCCGACGGCGTTGATCCCTTCAGCCGCGGCATCCACGTGGAACTCCACGAGTTCACCCGTCGGATGCTCGATGCAGGCGTCGATCGCGCGACAGGCCGCATCCACCGGCCCATCGCCCTCGGCGGCGGCAATGCGCGTGCTCCCGTCCGGGCTGATCAGCTTCGCGGTGGCCGTGGGAATGGCGCGCGTCCCGCTCGACACCTGCAGCAGGTCGAGCCGCCGCGTCAACGTGGCGTGCGGCGAAACACCGGCCACGATGGCCTCGAGTTCGCGATCGTCCACCACCTTCTTGCGGTCGGCCACGTCCTTGAACCGGGCGAAGACGGCGTTGCAGGCGTCGTCTTCGAGCACATGCCCCAGCGAGGCCAAGTGCGCACGCAGTGCTGCGCGCCCGGAATGTTTGCCGAGCACGAGACCGCCACCGTCGAGCCCCACCTCATCGGCGCGCATGATTTCGTACGTGTCCCGGTGCTTGAGCATGCCATCCTGATGGATGCCCGCCTCGTACGCAAAGGCATTGGCGCCCACGATGGCTTTGTCGGCGGGGACGCGCATGCCGGTGTGCCGGGCCACGAGGCGTGACGTTCGCCCGATTTCCGTGGTGGCGATACGCGTGGACGCCTGAAAACGGTCGGCACGCGTGCGCAGCGCCATGACGACCTCTTCGAGGGCCGCGTTTCCCGCGCGTTCGCCGATGCCGTTGACGGTACATTCCACCTGCCGGGCACCGGCGCGCACCCCGCTCAACGAGTTGTCCACCGCGAGGCCGAGATCATCGTGGCAGTGGGTGGCGATCACCACGTCGCGCCCCTGCACCACCTGTTCGCGGATGCCCGCGATGAGCGCATGATACTCCTCGGGTTTCGTGTAGCCCACCGTATCGGGGATGTTCAGCGTCGTGGCGCCGGCGGCGATGGCCTCGTGCAGCACCTCGTGCAAGAAGCCGACCTCGCTGCGCGTCGCGTCTTCGGGGGAGAACTGCCCGTCGATCGAGCAGCCTGGCGCCTGTTCGCCGTCCCGCAGCGTGGTATCGAAGATGCGAATGTGGTCGATGGGGGCGCTCATACCGCGACGGCGACCTCCTTATCGGCGGGCGATGCCACCGAAGCAGCCGACGCCGCCGGTGGCGTTCCGGCCGTCCCGGTGTCCGGCCGCACGACTTTGGCCTCGAGAAAGGGCATCAGCGCCCGCAGGCGCACCCCCACCTGCTCGATGGGATGATCGATGTCGGCCCGCCGCGCCGCATTGAAGTGCGGGCGACCGTTCCGATTCTCGGCCACCCACGTGCGCGCAAAGTCGCCCCGCCGGATGTCGGCCAGGAGGTCGCGCATGGCCGCTCTGGTCTGTTCGGTGACGATGCGCGGACCGGCGATGTAATCGCCGTATTCGGCGGTGTCGCTCACCGAGTAGCGCATGTAGTTGAGACCCCCCTGGTACATGAGGTCGACGATGAGCTTGAGCTCGTGCAGGCACTCGAAGTACGCCATCTCGGGGCGGTATCCCGCCTCCACCAGCGTCTCGAATCCGGCCTTGACCAGTGCCGACACGCCGCCGCACAGCACCGCCTGCTCGCCGAACAGGTCGGTCTCGGTCTCCTCGGCGAAGGTGGTCTCGATCACGCCGGCCCGCGTGCAGCCGATGGCCCACGCGTACGCCAGCGCATCGGCCCGCGCCTGCCCGCTGGCGTCCTGCGCGACCGCGATGAGCCCCGGCGTGCCGCCACCCTGCGCGAACAGCTCGCGCACCCGATGGCCCGGGCTCTTGGGGGCGATGAGCGCCACATTCACGCCGTCGGGCGGCGTGATGAGGCCGAAGTGCACGTTGAAGCCGTGCGCGAACCAGAGCGTCTTGCCGGGCGCCATGGAGGGCGCGATGTCCTCGGTGTAGATGCGCTGCTGCTCGGTGTCCGGCGCGAGGACCATGATGGCGTCGGCCTCGCGCGCGGCGTCGGCGACGGTCATGACCCGCAGCCCGGCCCCCTCGGCGACCGCCCAGCTGGCCGATCCCGGTCGCAGTCCCACGCGCACATCGAGGCTGCGGTCGTGCAGGTTGCGGGCATGGGCATGCCCCTGGGAGCCATAGCCGATGATCGCGATGCGGCGTCCCTCGAGCCGCGTCGGATCGGCGTCGCGATCGTAGAGCACGGGCAGGGCATCGAAGGTCGGGGTCGCGGTGGTCGGGGTCATCAGGCTGCCTCCTCGGTTGGTGCGCCGTCGGCCTGGGCGCGATAGTCGGTGGGTGCTTCGAGCACGCGCGGCGTCCGGCCACGCATCATGGCCAGTCGGCCGGTGCGCATGAGCTCCGCGATGCGGAACGCACGCATGGACTGCACGAACTGCTCGACACGTTCGGGTGTGTCGGTGATCTCGACGATCACTTCCTCGGGGCCGAGGTCGAGCACACGCCCGCCCGCCGCCAGCGTGGCGTCGGCGATGTCGGTGAGGGACTCGCCGCCAGCCCGCACCTTGAGCAGCGCCGTCTCCCGCACGACGCTCGGCGTGTCGGTGGCATCAGCCACGCCGATCACATCGACGAGGCGGTCGAGCTGCTTGACCACCTGAGTGGCGTCGGCCACGTCGACCACGAGAGTGGTGCGGGAGATCCCAGCCGTTTCGCTGCGCCCCACGGCGAGCGAGATGATGTTGAAGCCGCGCCGCCGCAGCAGCGTCACGATGCGGTGCAGCACGCCGGGGCGATCATGCACGAGCGCGATGATGGTATGGCTGGCCATGCTCAGCTCCCCGCTGCCAGGCGCTGCTGATGGTGCGCCTCGTCGTAGAGCATGTCGTGGATGGCCCGGCCAGCGGGCACCATCGGAAAGACATTGGCTTCCCGCTCCACGCGGAAGTCGATGAGCACGGGCCCGTCGTGTACCCACGCGGCACGCAGCGCCGACTCGGCGTCGTTGGCATGCTCCACGGTGATCCCGCGAATGCCGTGCGCGGCCGCCAGCATGGCGAAGTCGGGGCCACTCAGGGGCGTCTCGCTGTATCGTCGCGATTCGAAGAGCTGCTGCCACTGTCGCACCATGCCGAGGTAACCGTTGTTGACGATGGCGATCTTCACATTGCCGAGCCCCTCCTGCCGGATGGTCGCGAGCTCGCAGGCCGTCATCTGGAAGCCGCCGTCACCGCAGAAGGCCCACACGGTGTGGGTGGGATCGGCCAGCGCAGCCCCCATCGCCGCCGGCACGGCAAAGCCCATCGTCCCCGCGCCGCCGCTGGTGATGTGCGACCGGGACCGCTGCCAGTCGATGAGCTGCGCCGCCCACATCTGGTGTTGCCCGACATCGGTGACCACGCGCCAGTCGCTGCGCGCGCCGGCCACCCGATTGAACGCCGCGAACACATCCTGCGGCATCAGGGCCGCCGTCCTCGTGGGACGCGTATAGTGCTGGCGCGGCTGGAACTGTGCCTGCAGCTCGGCGATCTCGGCCAGCCACTCGGCGTGCCGCTGCGGCTCGACGGGGAGTCGCGGCGTGATGGTCTCGAGCACGTCCCGTGCATCGCCCACGATGCCGACCTGCGCCTCCACCAGCTTGCCGATCTCGGCCGGGTCGACATCGACATGAATGATCCGCGCGTGCGGCGCAAAGGCCGACACCTTGCCCGTCACGCGGTCGTCGAAGCGGCTGCCGATGTTGAACAGCACATCACAGCGCTGAATCGCGCGGTTCACGTGCACCCAGCCATGCATCCCCGGCATGCCGAGCATGAGCGGATGATCGTGCGGCATGGCGCCGAGACCGTGCAGCGTGGTGACTACGGGAATGCCCGTACGCTCGGCGAAACGCTGCAGCGCCCCCGATGCTCCGGCCTGAATGACACCCTGCCCCGCCAGCACGAGCGGGCGTCGTGCTGCGCGCAGGGTGGCGATGGCCTCGTCGATCGCCTCGCTGGCCCGGGTGCTCGAGCGACGGCCATGCGGGCGATAGCCGGGCAGGTCCATCGCCACATCCCAGTCGGGAATGACGCGCTCCTGCTGCGCGTCCTTGGTGATGTCGATGAGCACCGGCCCCGGGCGCCCCGTCTGCGCAATGT
The DNA here is from genome assembly GCA_040379205.1 of Gemmatimonas sp. Lineage (GTDB taxonomy): Bacteria > Gemmatimonadota > Gemmatimonadetes > Gemmatimonadales > Gemmatimonadaceae > Gemmatimonas. The sequence goes on along the minus strand of JBEILM010000086.1, from coordinate 9,912 downwards.
GGAACGCTTCGCGAAAGACGCGGGGCAGATCGGCCGCCGAGGTCACCAGGAAGTTGTGCTTGGTGATCGGCACCGTGATGCCGGTGATGTCCGTTTCCTGAAAGGCGTCGGTGCCGAGCAAGTGGCTGGGGACCTGCCCCGTGATCGCAACCAGCGGGGTGCCGTCCATCCACGCATCGGCGATCGGCGTGACGAGATTGGTCGCCCCGGGGCCGCTGGTGCCGATGCAGACGCCCACCTGCCCAGTCGCGCGCGCGAAGCCTTCGGCGGCGTGGCCCCCACCCTGCTCGTGCCGCACGAGCACATGCCGCAACTGCTCCCGGTAGTCCCAGAGCGCGTGATAGAACGGCATGATGCAGCCGCCGGGAATGCCGAACAGCACCCGCACCCCTTCGCGGATGAGGGCTTCGCACATGACCTGCGCGCCGGTGCGTTCCGGCGAGGCGTGCAGGGTGTTGCTGGTCGGTGGCGGGGGTCCGTCGATCATCGAAGGCCTGGTGAAAAGACAGAAGGCCCTCTCCGCGCCTGCGGAGGGGCCTTCGTGGCAGTTCGCCAGGCTCGCCCCTCCCGCAGAACGGGAGAGGCGGCGTGTTCGCGTCAGCTCATCGCGACGGTGCGGCCTTGCTCCCGAGTACCAAGTACTACGACCGTCGTAACAAGAAGCGTTACGACGGCGGGAATAAGGCGAAGAAGTCGCGAGGACAGCGTGAACATCAGTGGATATGCGGGTGCGTGCAGGTGGTGTGACGGTTGGTCCGGCGATATGACGACGAGGGTCGGGCCGACGTCACGCGGGCCGACCGGCCACATACTGCGGCCGACCCACGACGTTGCGCAACCCCCGGGGCATCTCGTCAAGCGACCTCGGCTTATTGATCGGCGTAGATGTGCGTCTCCGCCTGCGCCCCCGGATGCACCACCGCCCCATAGCGGGCCGGCCCCACGGTCTGCGCGTAGCGCCAGATCGCGCCGCTCTGATAATCGGTGGCCCGCGGCGTCCAGGCGGCGCCACGCGTGGCGAGTTCGTCATCGGTGAGTCGTACCGACAGCGTGCCGGCGGCGGCGTCGATGTCGATGACATCGCCGTCGCGCAGCAGCCCGATGGGACCGCCGTCAGCGGCTTCGGGGCCGACGTGTCCGATGCAGAGACCGCGCGTGGCTCCGGAGAAGCGTCCGTCGGTGATGAGGGCGACCTGATCCCCCATGCCCTGCCCGTAGATCGCGCTGGTCGTGCTCAACATTTCGCGCATACCGGGGCCACCCTTGGGGCCCTCGTACCGAATGACCAGCACATCGCCGGCGGCGTAGCGCTTGTGGATGACCGCCTCGAAGCACGCCTCCTCACTGTCGAAGACGCGAGCAGGCCCGCTGTGCGCCAGGTGGGCGAGCCCCGCCACCTTCACGATCGCGCCATCGGGGGCGAGGTTGCCACGCAGCCCCACCAGTCCACCGGTGGGCGAGATCGCCTGCGACACCGGCATCACCACCTTCTGGTTTTCCGGCAGCACCACGTCGGCGAGATTCTCGGCCAGCGTCCTGCCCGTGACGGTGAGGCAGTCGCCGTGCAGAAAGCCGCCATCGAGCAGCGCCTTGAGAATCACCGTGACCCCGCCGATGTCGTGCACATCCTTCGCGAGATAGCGCCCCCCCGGCTTGAGATCGGCGATAAGCGGCGTGCGCTTGAACACCTCGGCCACGTCGAACAGATCGAAGGCGATGCCCGCCTCGTGCGCCATGGCCGGCAGGTGCAGCGTGGCGTTGGTGGAGCCGCCGGTCGCCGCGACCACCGCCGCCGCATTTTCGAGGGCGCGGCGGGTGACGATCTGTCGAGGCCGCGGCCCTTCCCGCACCAGTCGCATGACCGCTTCACCGGACTGCTCGGCGTACGCATCGCGCGTTTCCCAGGCCGCCGGCGGGCTCGCCGAGCCGGGGAGCGCGAGGCCGATGGCCTCGGACACGTAGGCCATGCTGTTGGCCGTGTACTGGCCCCCGCACGATCCGGCGCCCGGGCACGCCACCTTTTCGAGGGCGGTGAGTTCCTCGAGCGAGATCTTTCCGGCGGCATGCGCGCCCACGGCCTCGAACACATCGAGCACGGTGACATCGCGGTCGTGAAAGCGCCCCGGCAGAATCGACCCACCGTAGAGAAACACCGAGGGGATGTCGAGCCGCAACATCGCCATCATCAATCCGGGGAGCGTCTTGTCGCAGCCGGCGATGCCGACCAGCGCATCGTAGCAGTGGCCACGCACCGTGAGCTCGACCGAGTCGGCGATGGTTTCGCGACTCACGAGCGAGGCCTTCATGCCGGCGTGCCCCATGGCGATGCCGTCGGTCACGGTGATGGTGGTGAACTCGCGCGGCGTCCCGCCGGCGGCGTGTACACCGCGCTTGGCCGCCGCGGCCTGCCGCTTGAGTGCGATGTTGCAGGGCGCCGCTTCGTTCCAGCTCGACACCACACCGACGATGGGGCGCGCGATCTCCTCGGCCGATAGCCCCATGGCGTAGTAGAACGCCCGGTGCGGGGCCCGCTCGGGGCCGGACGTGGCGTGACGGCTCGGCAGCGAAGATTTGTCCATGAGGGCAGCGCGGTCCTGGTGATGTGAAGCGTCGGAACTCCGACGATGCGTTACCGGCCCCGCGGGCGCAATTGTTCGGCGCGTTCGAGCGCTTCCACGTAGCGGCGATCGCTCTTCTTGCCACGGGGTTTGCGCCTCACTTCGACCCCGCCCATGACCGCGGCGCCGGTGATGCGCAGCACGGGCGCCTGCGGATCGTCGACTACCGTGCCGCCGCTCTGCTCGAACGCGCCCATGAAGCCCACGCCGTTCAGCTCGATGCGCACCCCCTCGGGCACGACGATGTCGACCCCACCCATGATGGCGTACACCTCGATCTCGGTCACACCCGGCGCGAAGCGGGCCTCGCGCAGATCGAGATCACCGCCCCCCATGATGCCGGTGACCTTGAGATGACGCGGGACGAGCCACCCGCCCTTGCTGCCGAATCCCCCCATGATCGCGAGCGCGAGGCCGCGTTCGGGGATCACGGCGGGGTTGGCGGTGAGGGTCGGTGCCGCCGCCAGCGACCGCTGCGGCTCGGCGGGATCGGCCAGCAGCATCTCCAGCTCGGCCAGCGACTGCGCGGCGTACACCGCCGCGAGCCGCTGGTCGAGCTGTTCCATCGTGAGCCGGTCATTCGCGAAGGCGACCGACAACAGGTCGACGACCCGATCCCGATGGACGTTGCTGACGACCACCGGGGCATACGGATTGTTGCTCACCCGAACGACGGGCGACGGGTGTGAAAGTCGGTCGTCTTCTGAAACTGGTGCGCGACGGAGAGGATCACGTCGTCGTTGTACAGATTGCCGGTGATCACGGCGCAGATCGGCTGTGGCTTGTAGGTGGGCGCTGGTGTGCTGTCATTGCCCCGGCCGCCGCCGCCGAACTGCGGTACGTCGAACTTGTACGGCAGCACCGCGCACGGATGCCCCGTCTGGGCATTGGGACCGACATCGGCATTGGGCGCGCCGATGAATGCATCGAGCTCCTGCATGAACGTCCCCCACGCCTGCACGAGCATGAGCCGCCGCCGCTGATTGTTGATGAACTCGAACGCACGGGTACTACGGCCGCCGACGAAGCGCGGATTCCAATCGGCCGGGGCCATCGGGTTGGCGGCATCGGGCGCGAGACCGGCCGGACGCGCCGGGGGGGTGTTCCCGAAGGAGGCCTGATTGTTGCTCCGCTCGGGGAGCGCGTTGAGGTCCAGCCCGAACTCCTTGGCCTTGCGCTGCACGAAGCTGTCGAATGCGGCCGCGTACTCGGCGTTGAGTCCCCCGCCCGCCATGCCGGCGATGGTCGGACGCGCACCGATGGGCTTCGGCTGCATGCCGAGGGCGGTGAGCTTGTCCACCAGCTCCTTGGGCGCATTCGGGTCTACCCCGATGCGCAGCGACGCGAGCTTGAGCGTGCGGTCGAACCGGAACGGCGTCGTCACGGTGGAGGCGTCCTTCTCATCCACGCCGTGCAGCACGCTGAACACGAGCGCGCAGTCCTCCACGGTGCGGCACATGGGTCCCACGCGATCCTGCGACCATGACAGCACCATGCCGCCATGCCGGCTCACCCGTCCGTAGGTGGGACGCAGGGCGCTGATACCGTTGCGAATGGCCGGCGACACGATGGAGCCCTGCGTTTCGGTGCCGATGGCAAAGGCCACGCACCCGGCGGCGGTGGCCGAACCGGGCCCGGCCGACGAGCCGCTCGAACCGATATTGAGGTTCCAAGGATTGTTGGTGCGGCCGCCATACCACCAGTCATTCTGCGCGTACAACCCGGTGGACAGCTTAGCCAGCAGCACGGCACCGGCGTTGCGCAGGCGCACGACGATCTCGGCGTCGTAGTCGAACACCTGATCCTTGAAGTCCGGCGAGCCCCACGAAGTCGGCACCCCCTTCGTGGCGAAGAGATCCTTGATGCCGTACGGCACGCCATGCAGCGGGCCACGGATCCTGCCGGCCTTGAGTTCGGCGTCGAGCGCATCGGCTTCGGCGCGCGCCGAGGTGGCCATGAGGGTAACCACGCAGTTGAGCGTGGGGTTGAGGCGCTCGAGCCTCTCGAGGTAGATGTCCGTGATGCGCCGCGACGTGAGCTTGCGCTCGCGAATCAGCGCCGCGATGCGGTGCGCGGGCAGGAAGGCCAGATCCTCCGCGCTGGTGGGCACGGTGCCGGTCCACTTCTCGACGGTGAACGGGGTGCGGGCAAACGCCGCCGCCCCGCGCTCACGCACGAGCTTTTCCATGAGCGCGCCGGTGCCCGCCGGATACGGCATGAACTGCAGTGCCGGCGCCTCCCCGTTGCCGAGGGCCACGGCCTGTGCCTGCTGCGCGGGCGGCTGCAGCTGCTGCCAGACACCGGCGGTCGCGTGGAGATACTCCGCGGACGTCTGCGCGCCAAGCGCCCGGGCGCCGAAGGTGCTGGCGGCTGCCGCGACCAGCGACCGGAACATGAACTGCCGACGATCGACCCCGGTTACCGCTTCGTCGAAGTCGACTGCCGCCAGTTCGGCCTCAGCCTGGGCTAGGAATTCGAGAGGACGCTCCACGCACGGACTCCACCAAGAGAACGAAGAGCGGCACACACCGGCGCCGCGCGAACGCCCCCAATATCTCGCGCATCCGTGAGACTGGCGAGATGGGCACCCGTCCCCGCCAGGCCAGTGGGGGAGAGTTGCGTGGTCAGTGGGAGAACCGGGACTCTCCCCTCTCAAGCCTCGATCATCAAAGGTGCGCCGGGTATTCCGGCCCACCCGGCGGCTGAATTCTGAATGCGAAGGCCTGCTCCACCAGCTGCGCGACTCTGCGGCCGGCAAAGACGGCGGGGCGATACTTCATGCGCGGCAGGGCATTCCGCACGGCACGCACGAACCCCGCCTCCGCCGAGTCGAGGACCTTGAGCGTGAGCGTGTCGGCGTAGCCGGTGCTGTCCACGATGAAGCGCGCGTAGACCACACCCTGTACGCCCGCCTGAAGCAGCTCGGCCGGGTACTGCGGCCCCTCGGCCGTTGGATCGATTGCCGCCGATGAGTCAACCTCGATCTCGCTCATGGCGCGCGGCGACTCCGACTCCGTTGATGGCATGGCGTCGGCGTCGGTCGGCTGGCCCCCTTGGGTCCGTACCGCCACCGGCCGTGTGCCGTCTTTGGTGGGTTGGGCATCGACCCCGTCGCTCAGTGCGAGCGCACCGCCGATGCCCACGAATGTCAGCCGCTCCTCCGCGGGAGGCGGAGCGTAGCGCTGCAACGGCGCCAGAAAACGGACGCTTTCGGACGTCGGCACCGGGTGCGCGCGGTGCTCCAGGTAACTGCCCACCGCAAAGGCGCCGATGACGAGAGCGTCGAAGCCGACGCCCAGCCCCTGCTGCCAGAGCGCGGACCGCGACCAGCGTCGCGACGACTCGAAGGCAGACAGACCGTTATGTCGTATGGGCATGCGGACCTCCGTCCAGTTCGGCCCACGGCGGGTGCGGGGTGACCACGTCGTCCCCTGATCATTGGCCCCGGCCACTGCGGCGCGCAAGAGCCCTTGGCCGGGGGGGGACGTTCCCTCGCTGCCGCTTCCCGGCGAAGTTTCGCCGGCGGGGCGTCCGGCCTCGCCCTCCCCCACTCCCTCCCCACATGCCCGACCCCCTGGTTCCCGGCCGCATCGGCTGGGTCGACCTGACCGTCGACGACGCGCCGCGCCTGCGCGACTTCTACGCGGCCGTGGCCGGTTGGACGTCGCAGCCGCTTTCCATGGGCGACTACGCCGACTACGTGATGGCCGCCCCCGACGGATCGCCGCAGGCAGGGGTTTGCCACGCCCGTGGCCAGAATGCCGGGCTCCCGGCGCAGTGGCTGGTGTACATCACCGTGACCGATCTCGACGCCAGCGTGGCCCAGGTGGTGGCGCTTGGCGGCCGGGTGCTGCGCGCTCCGAACGCCGCGGGGCCGTCGGGCCGGTTCGCCGTCATCGCCGATCCGGCGGGGGCGGCGTGTGCCCTGTTCGAACCGGCAGCGCCGCCCGCATCGTGATGGTGCCTCGCCCTTCCGTTCCCCGCTTACTCAGGATTTCCGTGCGTTTGACTTCTGCGTTTCCGGCAGTCGCCATCGTGGCGCTGCTGTCCGCCTGCGCCCGCGCCGGCAGCAGCACCGACCCCACGCCGCGCCCGGCCGCGGCCCCGGTGCAGAATGCGCCGATCACCATCTCCCCGCCGGCCGCCCCTGCGCCAGCGGCGGCCGTGCCGGTGGCCGACACGGCGCGGGCCGACTGGCAGCGTCTCGACTTCGATACCGACCGGGTGCCGGGAGTGGGGTCGGAGCGCGCCCTGCGGGAGCTGCTCGCCAGCCGCCAGCCGCGTCGTGAAGTGATCGTGGCGGTCATCGACGGCGGCGTCGACACCGCCCATACGGCCCTGGCCCCCGTGCTCTGGCGCAATGCGCGCGAAGTGGCCGGCAACGGCAAGGACGACGACGGTAACGGTTACATCGACGACGTGTACGGCTGGAACTTCATGACCACGCCCACCGGCGACGCCGTCCATCACGACACGTTCGAACTGACCCGCCTCTACGCGGCCTGCCGCAACCAGCCGGCCGGCCGAGACACGCCGAAGCCGGCCGCGCGCACCTGTGATTCCCTGCGCACCGCCTACGACGAGGAGTCGCAGGAGATTTTCGGCACACTGGCCCAGGTGCGCAGCATCGAGCGCACGCTGACGCAGGTTACGGCGGCGCTGCAGCAGGCGCTGGGCACGGGCCCGCTCACCCGCGCCCGCGTGGAGGGATTCACGCCCGCCTCCGAGATGCAGGAACAGGCCAGGCGTGTGTGGCTCCAGCTGGACGCCAACGGACTCGGCGCCGACGCGATCGAGGAAGCCAAGAAGGCGTACGAGTCGCAGGCCCGCTACGGCCTGGATACCACCTTCCATCCGCGGGCGCCCAACGGCGCGCTCGGCACCCCCGACGTGACGGGCCCCGATGCGCTGCACGGCACGCACGTGGCGGGCATCATCGCCGCCGTGCGCGGCGGCGCCCAGGCCATGCAGGGGATTGCGCCGTCGGTCCGCATCATGGCGCTGCGCGCGGTGCCCGATGGTGACGAGCGCGACACCGACGTGGCGCGCGCCATCCGCTACGCGGTGGACAATGGCGCGCAGGTCATCAACATGAGCTTCGGCAAGGGCTACTCGCCCGACAAGCCGGCCGTGGACAGCGCCGTGCGCTACGCGGACAGCAGGGGCGTGCTGCTGGTGCACGCGGCGGGCAACGACGGCGAGAACAACGACATCGTGCCGAGCTATCCGACCAGCGTCCTGGCTGACGGCGCACGCGTGGGCAACTGGCTGGAGGTGGGCGCGAGTTCGTGGAAGGGCGAGCGCGCCCTGGCCACGAGCTTCTCCAACTACGGCCGCTCGCGGGTCGACCTATTCGCGCCGGGAGAGGACATTCTCTCCACGGCGCCCGGCGGGCGCTTCAAGCGCGAAAGCGGCACCAGCATGGCGGCGCCGGTGGTCTCCGGTGTGGCGGCGCTGCTGCTGGCGTACTTCCCCACGCTCACGCCCACCGACGTGCGCGACGTGCTGCTCCAGTCGGTGCGCACCTTTCCCACGCTGCAGGTGCCGCAACCCGGCGGCAGCGGACAGCGGGTACCTTTCAGTGCGCTCTCGCAAACCGGCGGCGTGGTGGATGCCTACGCCGCCGTGAAGCTGGCCCTGCAGCGGGAAGCCATCCGCCCCTGATTCCCCCGCACGGTTCCGATTCCGCCCATGCCCTTTCTCCCTTCTCCGTCCAATACCATGCGTCTCGTTATCCTCGCCGCCGTCCTGACTACCATCGGCAGCAGCACACTCACCGCCCAGGCGGGCGCCCGCCGCGCGGCCCCCAGCACGCGGGCCACCACCACGGTCGAACTCACCTTCGCCGATACCGCAGCCCAGCGCGCCGCCGGCAAGCCGGCGCTCGTCCGCATCGATTACGGCCAGCCGCATCTGCGCGGCCGCACCATCAACAGCGAAAACCTCGTGCCGTACGATCAGGTATGGCGCCTCGGGGCCAATGCGGCGACGCTGCTCACCACCGAGGCCGAACTCACCATCGGCGGCACGAACGTGCCGGCCGGGCGCTACATCATGCAGGTGCTGCCCACCCGCAACAGCTGGACGCTCATCCTGCAGCGCGAGACGAGCGGCGCCGCACAGGTGATGCTCGGGCAGTACGATGCCGGCAAGGATTTCGCACGCATTCCGCTGCGCCTCAGCACCCTGTCGGTGCCGGTGGAGAGCTTCAGCATCTGGCTGGTGCCGAGCACCGCGCCCGGCGCGCAGACCGGCCTGCTGACCATGGCGTGGGGCACGGTGCAGTTGCAGGCGGATTGGGCGGTGCGGTAACACGGGCCGACACGGCCGTGCGTTGACGCGCGGCCGCGAGGTCGTGTCCTGACGTGGTGCGGCGTGGGGCGGTCAGTTCCGCCGCCGCGCCCACCACTTCATCGCTTCCGCCGCCGGCCAGCCGAGCAGCGCGCCGGCGAGGCAAAGCACGAGGATCGTCGCCAGCAGGTCGGGGTAGTTTGCAATGCGTGACATTGGGACTTGAGGTGAGGGGCCAGGAGACCCAACGTGCGCGGCATGAGCCGTCTGCACGCGGAGAGATACGCCGCCGCTCTGACAGTGCCGCGTGCCTCCTGGCGGTTTCCATCCTTGTGGGAAGCTACGGCCGCAGCGAGCAGCGCCCCGGCACCTTCATCGTTTCGGCGCCCATCCCGTACGAATCGGCGCGTGGCGACTATGCGGCGGGGCTCTTCGCGGAACTCGGTGCCCAGTGGATGATCACCTCCAACCTCGGCTTCGGCGCGGCGTGGAAGGCCACCCTGCAGGCGGGGCGCAGCGAAGTGGAGCGTCTCACGATTCCCTCGTCAGCGCAGATCAGGCGGACCACGACCGGCGTGAACACCATCAGCGGGTCGCTCGGCACGCTGGCGGTGCGGGGGACGGTGTACTTCTGACGGCGCGGGCGGAGTGAAGACGAGACGGTCGGCCACGAAAGGTTCGTGACGTCGCGACCACGCTCCGAATGTCGACGGCGGCGTGGGCCAGAGGCGTGGCAGCCATGCGATTCGGCTGCCGCGCCGCACCTTCAACGAGCCGGCAGTTCGCCCCGGCGATTGGCCGGTGTTCCAACCTCAACAAATGGCAGAGCGACACCCTGCCGCTCAAAGAAGGCGCGCTCTTCCGGGGCACGACTGGGGCGCGTCATACCAACGACCTGAACGCGCGCCTTGAACGCCGCGACCCGCGCCGCCCGTTCTCGGAGCAGCGCCATGTCCCGCTCGGCGTACTTTTTCGCGTCCGCAGCCATATCGCCTCCCGATGG
>JBEILM010000085.1:0-15917 GCA_040379205.1 Gemmatimonas sp. | reverse complement strand
TGGATCGCCTACACCGTCACCACCGTCGACTCGGCCAAGGACAAGAGCGACAGCGACGTGTGGATGGTGAGCTGGGACGGGTCCCGCACGGTGCGCATGACGGCGTCACCCGAGGGGGAGAGCAACCCGCGATGGAGCCCCGACAACCGCTACCTGAGCTTCGTGTCGGGGCGCTACGAATCGAAGGGCGGGCAGATCTGGCTGCTCGACCGGGCCGGCGGCGAAGCGGTGCGGCTGACGAGCCTCAAGGGCGGGGTGGCCGAGTACGAGTGGTCGCCCGACGGTACGCGTATCGCGGTCATCTCACACGACCCCGACCCCGAGGAGGGCAAGCCCGACTCGCTCAAGACGTCGAGCCCCAAGCCGATCGTCATCGACCGCTATGCCTTCAAGCGCGACGGTGACGGCTACCTCGACCGGCGGCGCGATCACCTCTGGATCGTGGACGTGGCCACGAAGAAGGCCGAGCAGCTCACCACCGGCGACTTCGATGACCGGCAGGTGCGCTGGTCGCCCGACGGCAAGCGACTGGCGTTCGTGAGCGAGCGCGAGGGTGATCCCGACCGCGCGAACAACAGCGACATCTACGTGGTCGATGCCACGCTCGGCGCCACGCCGGTGCGCCTCACCTCGTGGCGCGGCCCGGATGCCGGCCCGGTGTGGAGCCCCGACGGTACGCGTATCGCGTATCTGCAGGGGAGCGAGCCGGAGCTGTCGGCATACGCGCAGAACAGCATCGCCGTGTTGCCCAGCACCGGGGGTACGCCGCGACTCGTGGCGCCCACGCTCGACCGCGACGTGAACCAGCTGGCGTGGACCGCCGACGGCACCGCGCTGCGCTTCCTGCTGGGCGACGACCGCGCGCAGCACCTGGCCACCGTTCCTCTCGATGGCGGCGTGGTGTCGCGCGTGGTGGACGGGCGCCGGGTGGTCACATCGTTCGACGTCTCACGCAGTGGCCGCATCGTACTCAACACCGGCACCGCGCAGCGGTCGGCCGAGGTGCACGCGTGGGACGGCGGCACGCTGCGCGCGCTCACGCATGTGAACGACAGCGTGTTCGCGGCGCTGCAGGTGGCCACCACCGAAGATGTGCAGTTCAAGAACAAGGACGGCCAGACGGTGGGCGCGCTGCTGGTGAAGCCGGCGAGTTTCGATGCTACGAAGAAGTATCCGCTGCTGCTGCGCATTCATGGCGGGCCGAACGGGCAGGACCAGCACCTCTACAACTTCGAGCGCGAGCTGTTCGCAGCCAACGGTTACCTCGTGCTGGCGGTGAACTATCGTGGCAGCAGCGGGCGCGGGCAGACATGGAAGAAGGCGATCTTCGCCGACTGGGGGAACAAGGAGGTGCAGGACCTGCTCGCCGGCGTCGATCATGCCGTCTCGCTGGGCTTCGTCGACACCAACCGGCTCGGCATCGGCGGGTGGAGCTACGGTGGCATCCTTACCGACTACACCATCGCCACCACCACGCGCTTCAAGGCGGCCACCAGCGGTGCCGGTAGTGCACTGCAGACGAGCATGTACGGTACCGACCAGTACATCTACCAGTACGAGAACGAACTGGGCGCGCCGTGGAAGAACCCCAAGCTGTGGGAGAAGCTGTCGTACGGCTTCTACAAGGCCGACAAGATCACCACCCCCACGTTGTACCTTGGCGGCGAGAAGGACTTCAACGTACCCATCAGCGGCAGCGAGCAGATGTATCAGGCGCTCAAGTCGCTCGGCGTGCCCACGCAGCTCGTGGTATATCCCGGGCAATTCCACGGCATCACACGCCCGAGCTTCGTGCGCGACCGCTACGAGCGGTACCTCGGGTGGTACGCGAAGTACCTCATGGGCGTCACGCCGTAACCGCGGGCGTGTCTGACGGGTCGATTCGCGTGGTCGCCGCGGTCATCCAGCGCGTCGACACCCTGCTCGTGTGCCAACGCCCGCACCACAAGCGGCACGGCGGGTTGTGGGAGTTTCCGGGCGGCAAGTGTGAACCGGACGAGCCGGATGTGGACGCGATCGCCCGCGAGCTGGCCGAGGAGTTGGGCGTGCAGGTGGCGTCCGTCGGCACCGAGCTGTTCGCGGTGGCCGATGAAGGCTCGCCGTACGTGATCGTATTCCTGCCGGTGGCGATTCAAGGCGAGCCGGCGTGCCTGGAGCACGCCGCGCTGGTATGGGACGTGCCGGCGCGATTGCTCGAACTGCCGCTGGCGCCCAGTGATCGGAAGTTCGTGGAGTGGTGGCGTATGCGTCGCTGAGCGGCTGTTACCGCACCCGCACGAAGTAGCGCACCCCGAGCCGCGCGCCCACTTCGCGGTAGTTCACCGGCTGCAGCACTGGCGCGACCCCGCCAGCCCGCCAGTTTTCGAAGCGCACGGCACCGTAGGTGGCCGCGCCCTCCACGGCCCAGTGTCCCTGCACGAGCGCCAGCACGCCGGCTGCCGCCCATGGGCCGGTGTTCTGCGCCGACACCTCCACACCGCCCACGGTGTTCGTGCTGAACCGCCGCACGCCGAATCCTGCCTCGGCGAAGGGGCGCACGGCAGCGCCGGCCCGTGCCAGGTAGCGGACGCCAAGATCCACGCTCCGCACCGCGAGCGCGTCGCCCTCCTGATCGATATCGCGCACGGACAGCGCGCCCACGAGCGCCAGCCGCGGCGTGACCCCGTACTGGACATCGGCGCGCCAGGTGGCGCTACCGGACGATGCATCACGCCCTGCCAGATCGGTGGTGACCTGGGCCAGCGACGCGGCGGCCGACAGACTGAAGCCCGTGCCCGACGGACGCAGCGATTGGGCGGCGAGGGTGGCCGGCAGCAGGGAGGCCGAAGCGGCGAGGGACCGCAGGACAGTCGAACGAAGTGGCATGGGCGCGATTCCGGGAGTTGGGAGCGATGCCGAAGCTACGCCCAGATCGCGAATGGCTCCAGCGCCGGAGGCCCCACCGTCATGCGGCCGTCACGCCCGACGAGCTGCCCTACCACTTGGGGTCGAACGAAACAGTGGCGCCGGCTTTAACCCAAGGCGGAATCGAATCGCCGCGTATGCGTCTCACCACACGAGTCGCCCCGAACGTGATCGGCTTGCCACGCTCTACCTTCAGGTTCCGCTCCAGGACGACCACCTGTGGCACGGCCGGAATGTTGTCCGGGTCTCCCCAGATGAATCGCTCGGCCGCCAGACTGGTGAGGTCCGATCCAATCACGTATTCGTCGAATGCCCCGTTCGGTGTCAGGAACGTGAGCGCTTTGGCGAGATCGCGATCCAACGCGACCCCCATGGCACTGAAGAAGGCACCGTGCTTCACGGCCTGCGCGAGCAGCATCGGCTTCATTCTGCGCACCGCCTCCTTCATGTCCGGCCGATCGCATGGCTTGCACCATGAGGCGCCGAAGTAGACGGCAATGACTTGACGTCCACTTTGGAAATCCTGCGACGGGGTATACGCAGTGTCCGCAGCCGTGTTCTGCGTCTGTGCTTCGGTGCTGTACACGCAGGTCAATGCCACCGCAGCGAAAGCAGTGAGAATTCGATTCATTACTGAACGACCTCGGTAGGAGTAGTCGGTCAAGAAGGTAGCAGGAAACGCTCGAGATCTAGGGAGTCCACGTCGCACGTACGACGCCGGGAATACACACATCACGACACAGGCCATAGCTCACGATGGCGGTCACCGGCTGTCGCCTCGCTGCCTCCGGTGCAATGAAGCTGGCATATACGTCGGCGCGGCCAGCATACGTGTAGAGCGTGTCCTTTCCATCGAGCGATCGAAGGGGAACGGCCCAGCGAACATCCGAAAGGCTCCAGGTCGTCGGCAGTTGCCATTGAAGACGCGTTGCAAGTCCTCCAGTACCGGGGTTCTCGGCGGCGATGTGCCACCCCTCCGGAACGATCAACGAAAGCCGCAACCGCATCACCCCAGTGCCCGACCTACCAGCCGGAGCAAGGCTCGCGCCGAGCGTGGGGGGCTGACCCGAGGTCACCCCAGATTCCACGCCCGCCGTGACCAGGGCCGTTGTCAACGCAGCGCCGAGAACGCTCAATACTGCAGTGATCATGCCCTTGGGGTGAGAATCTGGCGATATTACGATCGCATTGTGAATCGGTAAATGCAGAAAATGATGAAGGCTCCATGAGGATTCGATTAACCCGACGGCGCACCGAGTCCGGATAATGTCGGCGCGCCGCATACACATCGCCGGTTCACTCACCCCGTCGCCGCGTGAGCGCCTTGTCGTACCCCAGCTTCCCGCGCTTCTGGTTGTAGCTGCGCTGCATCTGGTACTTGGCGTCGCGCTCGCTGAACGTGTGCGACGCGTACCGTTCGGCCAGCGCCGTCAGGTCATCCGCCTGGTCCGCCAGCTCCTCGGCGACCGCCGTGTCTTGCGTGAGTGGACTGGCCATGAGGCACTCCCTGGCGGACAGCATGGCTGCCTGCGCGCCGTGCGCGTCCCCCTCGCGCTGGCGGCGCGCCGCCGCCTCACGGGCCTTCGCGGTGCGCGCCAGCAGCACGGCGTGCTCCACCTCCGGTTGCAGGCGGTTCTGCCCGTCGAGCGTGGCCGACAGGGGCAGATACACCACCCGATGCTCGACGCCACCGCTCGCGGTCATCACATCGCCGCTCACCGAGATCGTCGCGATGGCCGTCGGCACCGTCGCCAGCCCTTCCGCCATCCCGGCCGGTACGAACAGCTCGAAGAGCAGCGGCTTGGGTTCGGCAGCGTACAGATCGCCGAGATCGAAAGTGAACACGCCAGTGGACGGGCTGGTGACCGGCCAGTCGGAGTGCACGGTGAACAGCGACACGGCTTCACCGAGGCTGAGTGTCACCGTGAGCCCCTGTGCGCTCACGGACAGCAGATTGCCGAGCGCCTCAGCTAGCACGTCGTGCGACTGATCCGGATGCTCCACGTACCACGCATTCCCATCGCCGGCGTCGGCCATGGCCCGCAGCAGCGCATCATCGTATCCCTCGCCGATGCCGACGGTGGTGGTGGTGATGCCCATGGCCCGCGCCGTGCGAGCCAGTTCGATGAGTGTGGCCGGCTCGGTGATGCCGACGTTGGCGTGGCCATCGGTGAGCAGCACCACGCGACGCGACGAACCGGGTAACGAACCGAGCAGGCCGAGTGCCTGCTCCATGTGCTGACGGCCGCGCAGCCAGCCGCCACTCAGGTTGGTGCTGCCGCGCACGTCGATGGCCTGCACGGCGGCGGCGAGTCCGTGGTGCTGCTGGCGCGGCCGCGGCGCGGCGACGGTCTGTACGTGATCGTCGAATGCGACCACTGAGACGACTTCGTCTGGATGCAGGCGATCCACAGCACGCGCCGCAGCCACCCGCGCGGCGTCGATGCGCTCGCCGCTCATCGAGCCGCTGCGATCGAGCACCAGCGCCAGCCCGATGGGCGGGCGCATGTCACGCGCGTGGGCGTGTCCGGCGATGGAAAGCAAGGCGCGCACGACGGTGCCGCCGGCGCCATTCGGGGATTGTTCGGATTCGATGACTTGATGATCGACCTGCAGCAGCGTCTCCATACATTGGCTCCCGGTTGGAGTGGCGCACGGAGATGACGGCGGGGTCTGACAATCCGGCGGTGCGCGGCTTACGTCGTGGGAGACGTCGGGTCGCCGGCATCGTGGCGCATCACACTCTCGATCCGCGGCAGGACAGACACGATGCGCCCGAAGATGAGAATGGTGAACGCCACGGCGATGAGCCCCTGCAGGGAGCTGATGAGGCGCGCCACCCCGAGCGGTCGGATGTCGCCGTACCCGATCGTGAGTTGCGTGACCACACTGTAGTACAGTGCGTCGAGCCAGCCAGCCGACCCCACGAGGTGCGCATTGACGGACGTGTACAGAATGCCGAAGAGGATGATCAGCTCGAGATAGTTGAGGAAGCTGAGCACCAGGGTCCGCACGGCTGACGAGACCATGAGACTGCCCCGGGAACGCAGCTGGTCGAAGACGCTGAGGTTGACCGAGGATTGCAGGATGTCGAGGATGCGGAGGCTTGCGAGGACACGAGGCAACCACAACGGCCAACCTGCCTCCAGCGCGGCGACTGCCAGCAGGATCGCCTCGATGATGAACCAGCTGAGGATGTACACCTCGATGCGCCGGGAACGCCGCACAGTCGTCCCGTGCGGATCGAGCCGGAAGGCCTCCGATCCGTAGTGCACGACGCGACTGCCGCCGGCGAGGCGACTGGGCGAGAGCAGATACAGACCCCAGAAGAGCCGCTCGAAGCACCAGGTGATCATCGAGTAGGCGCGCAGTTCGCGGCCGAGCAGGCGTCGGGTCATCGTGGTGGTGGCAAAGGATCAGGGCGAGCGGAGCAGGCGCAGGGCAACACCATTGGTCCACCCGAATCCATCCTGCGTGGGATACTCGCCGCCGCCCGCCTTCTTCGAGAGATCCCACACGTCGTACGTCTCGGTGAGCTTGCCGGTGGCGTCGTACACCTTGCGATTGAGCGTCAGCCAGCGCGTGCGCGCCGTATCGGCGAGCGCGGTGTGCCCGTACCGCCGCGCCCCCTCGATGGCGAGCCATTGCAGCGGAGGCCAGCCGTTGGGCGCGTCCCACTGCTGACCGGACCTGATGCGCGTGGTGGTGAATCCGCCCGGCTTCAGAAAATCACGCTGGAGGCGGTCGGCCACGCCCGCCGCCTGTTCGGCCGTGGCGATGCCGAAGTAGAGGGGAGCCGCCGCCGCGAGCGACGGACGATCGGTGACACGTTCCCCCGTGGCCCAGCGCACGTCGTAGAAGTAGCCGGTGGCGGCGTCCCACATGTGCGCGCGCAGCGCGTCGGCCCGCGCGTTCGCCCGGGCCTCGTAGCGCGCCGCCGCCGCAGCGTCACCGCGCGCATCGCGATGACGCCGTAGCGCGGCTACCGTACGTTCGGCATGGTACAGCAGGCTGTTGAGATCGACGGGAGCCAGTGCGATGGTCTCGAGCGACGTGAGCGCACGCGGATTGCGCATCCAGCGGCTGGAGAAGTCCCATCCGCTTTCGGCGGCCGCCCGCACGTTGCGGTAGAAGCCTTCGCGCGCCCCTTCCGGCAACGCCTGGGCGGCCACGAAATCTTCCCGGAACGACTCGGGGCGAGGCTCGGCGCGATCGTCCCAGTAGCGGTTGAGCACCGATCCGTCGGGCAGACGCACCACGCGCAGATACGCACCACCGGGGGCCACCGAATCGACGCCGTTCATCCAGAACGCGAGCTCACGCTCGATGGCCTCGAGATAGACGAGCGCGCGGGTGGAGTCGGTCGCCTCGGCGTAGCGCCCGACCATGGCCGCGAAGTAGGGCGGCTGGCTGCGGCTGAGATAGTAGGTGCGGTTGGCGTTGGGGATGTGCCCCACCGTCTCCACGAGATGCGCAAAGTTGTCGAGCATCTGCCCCACCTGCTCTGCCCGATCGCTCTCCAGCAGGCCGAGCATCGTGAAGTACGCATCCCAGTAGTATACCTCGCGGAAGCGCCCGCCGGGCACCACGTACGGCCTCGGCAGCGGCAGCAGCGATGAGCGCGGGTCGGACACATCCGCCTGCCGCGTGAGCACGGGCCACAGATCGGCGATGTGCTGTTCCATCGTGCGGCCGCTGCCCGCGGGCGCCGTGACCGACGGAACCGGCGGCGGTGTGAACTCACGGGCCACGAAGCGGCGCATCGAGAAGTCGGCGGCGGACTTCTCGGCGAGGTACGCATCGGCAATGGCAGCCGGGTCGCGGCGCGGTGTTGCATCGACGAGCGTCTTGGAGTCGGCGAAGACGCGCATCATCTGCGCGTCGATGAACAGCGCTCCCAGCTCGCGTGACGGATCGTAGGGCGGGACGGCGGGCGCGCGGGCCGCGCTGTCGGTGCCGGCCGCCGGTCCTGCGGTGGTGGCTCGCGAGGCGGCCCGGTCGGAACAGGCCGACGTCAACGCCAGCATGACGAGCGCACACGCTGCTCCGTTCCGATGCTCAGGACGTGGCATCGGCCCGCTTCACCGTCACGAAGGCACAGGCCATCGCGGCACACCCCAGCAACGCCCCGGCCAGCCGGATGACGTGCGCCGGGTTGCCGCCGAGCAGCGAGTCGTAGAAGAGCGGCAGCGTGAGATTCTGGAGGAGCATGGGAATGACGATGAACATGTTGAACACGCCCATGTACACACCCACGCGTTCCCGCGGAATGGCGTCCGACAGCATCACGTACGGGTTGCCCATCATGCTCCCCCAGGCGAGGCCGATGCCGAGCATGGGCAGGAACAGCAGCGCCCGATCCTGGATGGCCGGAATGACCAGCATGGACACCGAGGCCGCCACAAGGGCAATGCTGTGCATCCATTTGGCGCCGATGCGCCGCGTGATGGGCACCATGGCAAAGGCGGCCACGAAGGCCACGAAGTTGTAGAACGCGCCCACCTGCCCCACCACCAGGCCAGCCTCGCGAAAGCCCGCCGACCCCGGGTCCTTGGTGCCGAACAGGGTGAGCGCGAGCGCGGGGGCGATGTAGATCCAGTAGCAGAACATCGCGTACCACTGGAAGAACTTCATCGCGATCATCTGCCGCATGGTGCTGGGCATGTCGCGGAGCGCCTCGGCGATCTCGCGTACCGTATGGCTGATGCCGCGCGGCAGCGCAGCAATGCGCTGACGCTCCTGAGGTGAGAGCGGCAATTCCGGTGTGGTCTTCACCGACCAGAGAATGGACAGCACCGAGAAGGCGGCACCCATGAGGAACGCCAGCATCGTGATGTGCGGGATGCCCCGATCGTTCACGGCGTCGCGGTTCATGCCCAGGAACACCAGGATGGACGGCGTGATATACGACAGCGTCTGCCCAAGCCCCGTGAAGGCACTCTGGGTGAGGAAGCCGAGCGAGGTCTGCTTCTGGTCGAGGCGGTCGGAGACGTAGGCGCGGTACGGCTCCATGGTGATGTTGTTGGCCGCGTCGAGAATCCACAGAATGCCGGCCGCCATCCAGAGCGTCCGGCTGAAAGGCATGGCCAGCAGCGACAGCGAGCAGAGTATGGCCCCGATGAGGAAGTAGGGCGTGCGGCGCCCCCGCGGACTGAGCGTCCGGTCGCTCATCGCTCCGACGATGGGCTGGACGATGAGCCCCGTGACCGGACCGGCCAGATACAGCAGGGGCAGGCTGGCCTCGTCGGCACCCAGGTACCGGTAGATCGGGCTCATGTTGCTCTGCTGCAGCCCGAAGCTGTACTGGATTCCGAAGAAGCCGACGTTCATGTTCACGATCTGCGTGAACGTCAGGTGCGGGCGTTGCGGCACTCCCGACGCAGCCGCGGCACTCGGCGCGCTCATCGTACTGGCCATCAGTTCTCCATGAAGGACGATCTTCGACTGAACGAAGCGACCGCGCTGCTGCACGCGCTGAGCGGGGCCCACGGCATTCTGGCCTCAGGCAGCACGGTGGCCAACTACGCGGCGGTGTTCGCTCGCGATGCGATCATGGCGGGCATCGCCGGCCTGCTCACGCACGACGCTGTGGTCACGGCAGGGCTGGTGCGCACCCTCGAAGGCTTGCGCGATCTGCAGGGGCCCGAAGGCCAGATCGCGTCCAACTATCGCTTCGATGCCGACGGCACGGCCCATGTGAGCTTCGGCACGCTGGCGCCACGCTTCGACTCCGCCACCTGGTACCTGGTGGGCGTGGCGCTCGCCGCGCGGGCCAACGCCATCGCGCCCGACGCCTTCCGCGCGTCGGTCGAACAGGTCGTGCGGCTGCTCGACGGCATCGAATACAACGGCCGGCACCTGCTGTACGTCCCGGCTGGTGGCAACTGGGCCGATGAGTATCCGTTCGACGGCTACATCCTGTACGACCAGGTGCTGCGCGGCTGGGGCCTGGCGCTGCTCGCCGAGGTGTACGGGCAACCTGCGTGGCAGGAGAAGGCCGCGCGTATCGGCGAGACGATCGCGGCCCGGTTCCTCCCGGAGGGCGATTGGCGCTACGGCGGCGCGCGCCGCTTTCCGGTGGCCGCCATCTCGCCGGTGCGCACCGACGAACATGTGGACCTCGCCGCCTGCGCGCTGCTCGCGCTCTCGGGCCTCGCGCCCTCGCTCGGCCAGCGTGCGCTCGACGCGATCGTGACCACGTGGCTGCAGCCTGGCGCGCTGCCGCCGGCCTTCAGCCCCGTCATCGACGAAGACGATCCCGACTGGCCGGCGCTGTCGCGCTACCACCTGCACGGCTTCCGCAACCGGCCGCACGAATATCACAACGGCGGCATCTGGCCGATCTGGCTGGGGTGGCTGGCGCTCGCCTTCGCCCGGCATGGCCGCCACGACGACCTCGCACGCCTCCGGCAGCTCGTGACCGCACATCTGTCCTCGCTCGAGGCGTTCGCGTTCGAGGAGTACTTCCACGGCCTTACCGGCGCCGCACTCGGCACGCGGCACATGGCGTACACGGCCACGGGGTTGCTGCTGCTGCATCAGGCCGCCTCCGCGCAAGCCACGGCGCTGTTCACCGTCCACACGCGCCGGGGGACGGCATGAGCGACGCCCGCAACGACCCCGCGTTCATGGACATCGGCCACGCGCTGGCCGATGCGCTGGCCCCGCAGCTGGCCCACCTGGCCGCCACGGGGGAACGGTTGGTGGTGGGGGTGGCCGGCGAATCGGGGAGTGGCAAGAGCACGACCGCCATGGTGCTGGCCGAGGCGCTGCAGGCGCGCGGTGTGGCCGCCGGGCTGGTGCATCAGGACAACTACTTCATCCGGCCGCCGCGCACCAACCACGCATTTCGTCTGCAGGACCTCGGTGCGGTTGGGCCGCACGAAGTGGACATGGTGCACATCGCGCAGCACATCACGGCGTTTCGCGCCGGCGCACCGAGCGTGGACGCGCCGGTGGTGAACTACCCCGAGAACCGGTTCGACCAGGTGACGCGCGACTTCGCGCGGGTGCAGGTGCTGATCGTGGAGGGCACCTACGTGCTGATGCTCGACGACCTCGACGTGCGGGTGTTTCTCGAAGCGACCCACGAGGACACCCATGAGCGGCGCATGGCCCGCAACCGCGACATCTACGAGCCCATCATCGACGCGATTCTGGGCATCGAGCATCGGCTCATCGCGCCACAGGGCGCGACGGCCGACTGGCTCATCGACCGTGCCTTCCGCATTCGACGCGGCCGCGGCGCCGGGCCTCACGCCGACTGACGCCGGCGGGCGAGGGCCGCGAGGCCGTACATGATCGCGCCGAACACGATCATCACGACGCCCCACGCGAGGTTGATGTTGATCCCCGCCGAGCGCTCGTACATGGCCGTATCGCTTCCGGTCATGACTCCGAACACGGTGAGGATGGCCCCGAGCACCACGAACAGCAGGGCAATCGGGTAGCGCAGGTCCATGCCGGCAGCACCACTCATGGCAGCAGTCTCGAGTGAGGGGTAGGTGAGGATCAGAAGAAGATCACGTTGAGCAGCACCATGGCCGCCAGCACCACCAGCGCAAAGACGCTCGGCTTCTCGTACCACGCCTTCACGTTGTCCTGCGGCGTCGGCGTGAGCGAGTAGACGAGTCCCTCGAGTTCGGCGTCCTGGCGCGGGGTCGTGGCGAGGCTCACGAGGATCGTGAAGACGAAGCAGGTCGTGAAGGCCGCGACCGCTGTCCAGAACGTCTGCGCCATCTCGCTCGGGTACGTCAGCATCACACCGAAGAAGCCGCCCTTCACGCCTGGTGTCGCGCCGTTGGCGAGCGATATGCCGTGATGAATGGCCGGCGCCACCGTGCCGGCGAAGAGCCCCCAGAAGGCGCCGTGCCCCGTGCTGCGCTTCCAGAACATGCCCAGCGCGAAGGTCGCGAACAGCGGCGCGTTCACGAAGGCGAATACGAGCTGGAGGAACTCCATGATGTTGTTGAAGGCGCCGGCCACGTAGGCGGCCGCAACCGACAGCGCGATGCCGCCCACCGTGGCCATGCGCCCCATCCACAGGTAGTGCTCGTCGCTGGCCTGCTTGCGGATGTGCGCCTGATAGATGTCGTAGGTCCACACGGTGTTGAACGCGGTCACGTTGCCCGCCATTCCCGACATGAACGAGGCGATGAGCGCCGTGAGTCCGAGGCCCAGCATGCCGGTGGGGAACAGCTTGACCAGCATCATGGGCGTGGCGAGGTCGTAGTCGAGCACCACGTTGCCGTTGGTGTCGAGCAGCGGTGTGCCGGCGGCCGTGAGCTTGGCGGGGATGATGTTGTCGCCCATGGCCAGCGCGATCATGCCGGGCACGATCACGAGGAAGGGGAAGAACATCTTCGGCACGGCGGCAATGAGCGGTGTGCGACGGGCGGCCGTCATGGAGTCGGCGGCCATGGCCCGCTGCACCACCAGGAAGTCGGTGCACCAGTAGCCGAACGACAGCACGAACCCCAGCCCCATGACCATGCCGAACCATTCGATGCCGATGGAGTTGGTGGTGGCCGATCCCATGCCCTGCCATACGTTGGTGTAGGCGTATTCGGGGAGGCCGCGCTGGGTGGCGGCGGTGGCGAGCTTGGACGTCATGCCGTCCCACCCGCCGACCTGCTTGAGTCCCACCCACACCAGCGGTGCAAAGCCGAACACGATCATGAAGAACTGCAGCACTTCGTTGTAGATCGCGCTCGTGAGGCCGCCGAGGGTCACGTAGGCCAGCACGATGGCGGCCGACACCAGGATGCTGGTGTCGAAGTCCCACCCGAGCAGCAGGTTGAGCAGCTTGCCCATGGCGTACATGGACACGCCGCTCGAGAAGATCGTCATGGCCGCGAAGCCGAACGCGTTGAACGTGCGCGTCTTCTCGTCGAAGCGGAGCTTGAGATACTCGGGGACGGAGCGCGCCTTGGAGCCGTAGTAGAACGGCATCATGAAGATGCCCACGAACACCATGGCCGGGATGGCGCCGATCCAGTAGAAGTGGCTGGTGGCGAGTCCGTACTTGGCACCGGAGGCGCCCATGCCGATGACTTCCTGCGCGCCGAGATTGGCGGAGAGGAACGCCAGACCGGTGACCCAGGGGGGCAGCGACCGTCCGGAGAGGAAGAAGTCGGACGACGTCCGCATCATCCGTCGCAGCGCCCAGCCGATGCCGAGCACGACGACGAAGTAGATGGCCATCACGACATAATCAAGTGTCGTCAGCTGGGTCATTGGGGGGCGGCGGGATGGGTGAACGAGGGAAGCGACAGAAGCTGTAGCGTGGACCCGTTCCGGGCCACCGCGAGCAGGGGACGCCCCGCCACACGGCGCACGAAGGCCAGGCCACGAATCTGGCCGTCGATCGTGATGGTCCCGCTGGCCGGCGCTGCGGTGAAGCCGCCCCGGCCGTCACCGACGAGCAGCGTGCCGCGGCTGGCATCGTAGCGACCGATCACGGGCGGGGCGCCGTACTGGTTGCCGGCGAGCAGCAGATCGAGGTGGCCATCGCCGGTGACATCGGCGGCGAGCGAGGCGAACACCGGGGCCACCTGCGCCGCGAGCGGCAGCGGCTGCAGCGTGAAGCGCCCGCGGCCGTCGTTGAGCGCCACCGCACTCTCGAAGGTGCGTGCTTCACGCACCTCGGCCTTCGAGATCTCCGCCGGATCGAAGATCTCCTCGAGCCGGCTGGCGCCAAATGATGCATACGACGGATAGCGGCCACGGATGGCGGGCATGAGCTTCACCAGCTCGTCGCGCCCCGCCAGCGGATAGGCCACGCCACCCACATACCGGGTGAGGAGCTGCTTGACCGTACCGGTGCCGGTGAAGTCGTGCACGTACATGCGCACCGGTTCCTTCGGCGTGGCCTGCAGGAACCCGTTGCGCCCCATGTTGCCGAGGATGAGATCGGGCGCCCCGTCGGCGTTCACGTCGGCCACGGTGAGGCTTTGCCACCACCCCTCACTCCCCGCGAGGCCGGTGGCGGCCGCGCGCTCCACGAGACGGCCCCGCTCATTGAACCACACGCGCACCGGCATCCATTCACCCACCACCACGAGGTCGAGGGCGCGGTCACCGTTCACATCCACCCACGCCGCAGCGGTGACCAGTCCGGCGGTGGCGAGGCCCGGCGCGTCGCTATCAGACACGAGCGTGAAACGGCCGGTGCCGTCGTTGCGCAGCAGGTGGCTGCGCGGGGTCCGGCCGTAGGCGCGGGCCACCACGCGACTGCCCACGAACAGGTCGAGATCGCCGTCGCCATCGAAGTCACCGGCCGTCACCGCGCCGCCGTTGGCGCGGGCCTCACGCGGGAGGGCATCGCGGCGACGCGTGAAAGCGCCGGTGCCGTCGTTCAGATACAGTCGGTCGTCGAGCGCGTCGAACTCCTCCCAGAATTCGTTGCCGGCGCTGACCACGTACAGATCGAGATCGCCGTCGCCGTCGGCATCGAAGAAGGTTGCGTCCACATCTTCGGCCACGCTGTCGGCGGCGAAGGTCGCCATCGACGACTCCCGAAAGCGCCCGTCGCGCTGCTGCACGAGCAGGGTGCCCCGCTGCCACTTGGCGCCGCCAAGGTACAGGTCGTCGAGGCCGTCGCCGTTCACATCGCCCACCGCCAGCGCCGGCCCCTCGGCCGACACCACGTGCGGCATGAGCGGCTCGCGGTTGTAGTCGAGGAAGTCGTTTTCCACGTGGGCCACCGCGGCGCCGAGTCGCGTCGCCTCGTCGCGCACGACGGGCACGGATGCCGGTGCGTACGACCAGCGCCCACGCGCGCTGTCCTGATGCACGGTGAGGAGCCGGTCGGCCATCACCCCGGTGAACACCTGGTAGCGGGCATCGGGCCAGATCACGAGCAGCGAATCGACGCGGGCGGAGGTACCAAGACCGAAGTGCAGGCGCCGGTCGACACTCGATTGGAAGCCGCGTACCGGCTGCTGCTCGAGCAGCTGGCGGCGGCCGCCGGCGACGGCGATGACTCTGGCCCCGATCCCCTCGGTGTTGCGTCCGGTCCCCGCCAACTGCACCTGCAGATAGTGCGGCGCCGACGTACCGGTGCGCGCCCGGTTGCGATGGATGGATGCCGGCGCATTGATGCGGTTGACCACGAGGTCGAGCGCCCCGTCGTTGTCGAGATCGACGTACGCAGCCCCGTTGGAGAAACCTGTCTCCCCGAGCCCCCAGGCGGCGGCCATGTCGGTGAAGCGCAGGCCGCCGTCGTTGCGGTGGGCGTGATTGGGGAGGGGAATCTGCGGCATGCGCTCGAGCAGCGCCCGGTTCTCCTCGCGCGTGACGCCACGGGCGAGCGCGGCCTGATTGGCCTCGTTGCCGACGTAGTTGATGTAGTCGAGGTCATTGGGGCGCCGGTAGATCCCGTTCGTGATGAACAGATCCTTGCGCCCGTCGAGATCGAGATCGGCGAAGAGCGGCGCCCAGCTCCAGTCGGAGGCCGCCACGCCGGCAAGCAGGGCAACCTCAGTGAAGGTGCCGTCGCCGCGGTTGTGCTGCAGCGCGTTGCGCGGGTACTGCGGCTGATACCCCGCCCGCAGCCGCATCTCGAACAGATTGGCGCTCTCGTAGCTCGCCGAGGTCTTGAAGATCGCTTCCTGCTCGGGGAGCATGTCCACCGTCATGAGGTCGGGGTGGCCATCATCATCGATGTCGGCGGCATCCACCCCCATGGAGAAGCGGCTGGTGCGAGTGGTGGCCGTCGTTCCCCGTTCGACGAAGCGGCCACGGCAGTCGTTCATGTACAGGAAGTCGTTCTCCTGGAAGTCGTTGGCGACGTACAGATCCATACAGCCGTCACCGTTCACGTCGGTCGCCACCACGCCCAGGCCGAAACCCTCGACACCGGCGTAGATACCGGCCTGCTTGCTCACATCGGTGAAGCGCGCGCCGTCGTTGCGATACAGGCGATCGCCCGACTTGGGGTGCCGCTCATCTCGTCGTGCGGCGGTGCCGATCTGCCGCTCGGTGTGCACCGAATGATTGAGCAGGTACAGATC
>JBEILM010000084.1:0-15917 GCA_040379205.1 Gemmatimonas sp. | reverse complement strand
GGGCCGGCGCGTGGGGCGCCAAGAGTGTACCTGAGCGTCGAGTCCCCGCCAACTACAGCGCTGAGGAGATCGGCGATGTCCCGCGGTCCAGTGTACCTGAGCGTCGAGTCCCCGCCAACTACAGCTACCAATTCGACCGGCGCTTCCCTGGCGTAGTGTACCTGAGCGTCGAGTCCCCGCCAACTAAAGCATGTCTTCATCAGGGTGCCGGGCGTCCGGAGTGTACCTGAGCGTCGCGTCCCCGCGTCTACAGGATCGGGCTATTGTCAACGGCGTCATGCGTACGACTTCCAAACCCCATCCGGACTCCGACCTCGACATCTGTCAGACATCGAGGCCGGAGACCTGACAGGCGGCAGTCGCCCGCTCAGTACTTGTAGAGCGCCGCCTTGTACGGCCCATTCATGTCCACGCCGATGTAGCTCGCCTGGTCCGGCGTCAGCGTAGTGAGCTTCACGCCCAGCTTCTCGAGGTGCAGCCGCGCCACCTTCTCGTCGAGATGCTTGGGGAGCGTGAACACCTTCTTGCCGTACTGCTCGGCGTTCGCATGCAGCTCGAGCTGCGCCAGCACCTGATTGGTGAAGCTCGCGCTCATCACGAAGCTGGGGTGTCCCGTGGCGCAGCCAAGGTTCATGAGACGGCCTTCGGCGAGCACGAGAATGGAGCGCCCGTTCGGCAGCACGAACTCGTCGTACTGCGGCTTGATGTTGATGCGCTTCATCCCTTCGACCTTCTTGAGACCGGCCATGTCGATCTCGTTGTCGAAGTGGCCGATGTTGCTCACGATGGCCTTGTCCTTCATGCGGCTCATGTGCTCGACGGTGATGACGTTCTTGTTGCCCGTCGCGCTCACGAAGATGTCCGCCGTCTCCACGATGTCCTCGAGCGTGGTGACCTGATACCCCTCGAGCGCCGCCTGCAGCGCGCAGATGGGATCGATCTCCGTCACCACCACGCGCGCGCCCTGCCCCTTGAGCGCCTGCGCGCACCCCTTGCCCACGTCACCGTAGCCCAGCACCACCACGATCTTGCCCGCGAGCATCACGTCGGTGGCGCGATTGAGCCCGTCCACCACCGAGTGGCGGCAGCCGTACAGGTTGTCGAACTTCGACTTAGTCACGGCGTCGTTCACGTTGATGGCCGGGAAGGCCAGCGTGCCCGCGCGCTCCATCTCGTACAGGCGATGCACGCCCGTGGTGGTCTCCTCCGACACGCCACGAATGCCCGCCAGCACCTTCGTCCAGCGGCCCGGATTCCTGGCCTGCTCGGCGCGCAGCAGGTCGAGGATCACGCCCCACTCCTCGGGCTCGTTGTCGCTGTCGAACGACGGAATGGCACCCGCCTGCTCGTACTCGGCACCGCGGTGCACCAGCAGCGTGGCATCGCCACCGTCATCGAGCAGCAGGTTCGGGCCCGTGCCATCAGGCCACATCAGCGCCTGCTCGGTGCACCACCAGTATTCCTCGAGCGTCTCGCCCTTCCAGGCGAACACCGGCGTGCCCGTGGGGTGCTCCACCGTACCGTTGGGGCCCACGGCCACCGCGGCCGCCGCGTGATCCTGCGTGGAGAAGATGTTGCACGACACCCAGCGCACATCGGCGCCGAGCGCCACGAGCGTCTCGATGAGCACCGCCGTCTGCACCGTCATGTGCAGCGAGCCCATAATCTTCGCGCCGGCGAGCGGCGCCTTGCCCGCGTACTCCGTGCGCAGCGCCATCAGCCCGGGCATCTCCTGCTCGGCCAGGCGGATTTCCTTGCGTCCCCACTCGGCGAGCGCGAGGTCGCGCACGGCGAAGGCGGGGCGGTCGAGCGACGCCAGATCGGCGACGCCGTGTTCGGTCATGACAGCAGTGGCCATAGCCAGGAGGTCCAGAGAAGTGTGAAGGAAGAACGACGAACTGCTAGGCGACGACCAGGGCCGGCATCGGCATCATGGTCGCGGTACAACTGAACAACGCCGGCCCGGTGGCCGACGGGTCCACCGGCAGTGGCACGTAGCGCACCCGCTCGAAACCGGCGTCACGCAACCACCCCGCCAGCGCGTCAGGCGCGAAGCCGAGCCAGACATGGCCCATCGTTTCGCGATAGCGCTCGTGGGCGTGCGGCCGCATGTCGGTGATGAGCAGCCGTCCCGCCGGACGCAGCACCCGGTGCACCTCGCGCAGCGCCCGCGCGGGGTCGGGCACGTGGTGCAGCACCAGCATCAGCGCCGCCACGTCGAGCGACGCATCGGGGAGTGGCAGCGCCTCGAGCGCGCCTTCGGTGACGGTCACGTTGGCGCAACCGGCCAGGCGCGCCGAGGCCGCCGCCAGCATGGCCGGCGAGGCATCCACCGCGTGCACCCGGGCCACGTGCGGCGCGAGAGCGGCGGAGAGCACCCCCGTGCCACACCCCAGGTCGCCCACCACCAGGGCGGGGTCGAGCAGCGCCAGCGCCGCCGCCAGGTCGGCCCGCGCGCCGAACATCTCCGTGCGCAGCGCATCCCACTCCGCACTGGCGGTGGCGAAGAACGCCTGCGTCCCCGAGCGGCGGGCCGCCACCACGGCGTCGAGGCGCGCCGCGTCCTGCAGGGCGCCAGGGGTGCTGGTCATGGCCGACCGCACCAGCTCCCAAAGGCCAAGCATGTCGGCGTGGAGCAGCGGGTGACGGCGGTACCAGCGGCTGGCGCCTTCGGCTCGCGACGAGATCCACGCCTGATCGGCGAGGATCCGCAGGTGCCGGCTCACGGTGCTCTGCGGCAGCTGCAGCGCCGTCGCGAGTTCGCCCACCGTGAGCTCCTGCCGTTCCAACGCCGCGAGCAGCCGGCACCGGGTGGTGTCGGCCAGCTCGACCATACGGTCGTGGATGGCAAGGCGGGGCGCGGTCATGGCGGTAATATATCCGAACATCCGGATGAAAGGATAGCCCCGGGCTCTCCCAGTTCGCGGTGAGGTTTTCCCCTTCGCGTAACCCCTCGCGGACGCTAGGATAAAAACGTGATGCTCGACCTCGCCCTTGCTGCCGATCTGCTCGTCGCCGCCCTGGTGGGGTTGGCGGTGGGTATCGAGCGCGAATGGTCCGGACACAGCAAGGGGCCCGACGGCCGCTTCGCCGGCGCCCGCACCTTCGCGCTGCTGGGTGCCATCGGCGGGTTTGCCGGCTGGTTCTACCGGCTCGACCAGCCGGTGCTTGCCAGCGTGCTCATGGCGGGCGGGGTGCTGTTTCCCATCGTGGCATTCTTCACCGCCATGCGGCGCCCCGGCACCACCACTGACAGCACCACCGAAGTGGTGGGCATCCTGGCGGTGGCGCTGGGGGCCACGGCGGGCCTCGGCAACCGCACCATAGCCAGTGCGGCGGCGGCGGTGGTGCTGGTGCTGCTGGCGGAGAAGTCCAAGCTGCAACACGCCCTGCAGAAAGTGGACGCCACCGAGATGCGGGCGGCGCTGCAGTTCGCGGTGCTGGCGCTGGTCATCCTGCCGCTGCTCCCCGATCGCGCCATTGGCCCCTACGAGGCCTTCCGGCCGCGGTCGTTGTGGATCGTGGTGCTGCTCTTCTCGGGGCTCAACTTCGCCGGCTACATCGCGCGGCGCGTCATCGGCGAAACGCGCGGCCTCGGCGTGACCGGCCTGCTGGGCGGGCTGGTCTCCTCCACGGTGGTCACGCTCACCTTCAGCCGCCGCAGCCGCGACGACGCCACCCTCGCCGAACCGCTGGCGCTGGGCGTGTTGGCCGCGTGCACGGTGCTGGTGCCGCGGGTGCTTGTCGTGTCCACCGCGCTGCAGCCGGCGGTGGGGCTGGCGGCGCTCCCGGTGCTGGCGCCGGCATTCGTAGTCGGCGCGGTGGTGATCGGCCTCGTGCTCTGGCGCGACCGGTGTGCGCGCGACGGCGCCGCCACGCGCCCCGACGGCGTCTCCGGCGCGCTCGGTCAGAGCCCACTCGGACTCCGCGCCTCCCTGCAGATGGCGGTTGCCTTTCAGCTCGTCCTCTTCATCATTGCATGGGTGCAGAGCCAGGCGGGAAACACCGGCGTGCTGGCGTCGGCCACGCTGCTCGGACTGACGGATGTGGACGCGCTCACCGTCTCGATGACACGCTACGGTGCCGATCCGGCGCGCGTG
Source organism: Gemmatimonas sp. (assembly GCA_040379205.1). Lineage (GTDB taxonomy): Bacteria > Gemmatimonadota > Gemmatimonadetes > Gemmatimonadales > Gemmatimonadaceae > Gemmatimonas. The sequence continues at coordinate 11,817 of JBEILM010000084.1, read as the reverse complement.
GCGGTGGCGGCGGCGGCGATGGGCATCGGCGTGCTCTCCAACACGGTGCTCAAGCTCGCCCTGGTGCTTTCCATCGGCGCGCCGGGCTTTCGCCGCCGCGCGGCCTTCGGCCTGCTGCTGCTGGCGGCCGGTGGCGCCATCGGTCTCGTGATCGGATGGCCATGACCGAGCCCACGTCCACGTCGCCTGCCGCTTCGCCGCCCGCATCGGCGCCCGGCGTCGGCCTGCTGAGTGCCATCGGCCGGGTCACCCGGCGGACGGTCGAACCGGTGGGCACGGGCGCGCGCTTCGTGGCCGACGTACTGCGCGCGACGCGTGCGGTGCGTGACTGGCTCCCCGAGTTCTCCACCCACGCGCGCATCCTCGGTGTGGAGTCGCTGCCCATCGGCATCTTCATCGCGCTGTTCACCGGCATCGTGCTCGCCCTGCTGGCCAGCTACAGCGTGGGCGAACTCGTGCCGCCGTATTTCGTGGGCACCCTCGTGCAGAAGACGGTCACGCTCGAACTCGCGCCCGTGCTCACCGGTCTCGCCCTCGCGGGACGCGTGGGCGCGAACATCGCCGCCGAACTGGGCACCATGCGCGTGACGGAGCAGATCGACGCACTGGAGACGCTCACCTTCGACCCCATGAGCCACCTCGTGGTGCCGCGGGTACTCGCCTCGGCGCTCATGTTTCCGGTGGTGGTGGGCGTGGCGATGCTGGTGGGGCTGCTGTCCGGGTGGATGGCGTCGCTGGCGCTGCTCGACATCTCCACGCCCCAGTTCCTCAAGGGGGTGCGCGTGTTCTTTCAGGCGTTCGATGTACGCTACGGGCTGGTGAAGTCGGCCAGCTTCGGGGCGGCGGTGGCACTCATCGGCTGCCGCGCGGGTCTCACCACCATGGGTGGCGCGCAGGGTGTTGGGCGCAGCGCCACGCGGGCCGTCGTCATTTCGGCGGTGATGATTCTCGTGCTCGATGCCTTCTGGGCGATGGTGTGGCTCACTAACCGCAGCATTCGCTAGCCTCCACACGGGCCGGATACACCATGGGACCTGTTCGATGACCCAGTCGAAACGCGGCAGTGATTTCATCGTCGGCCTCACCGTGCTGGTGGTGACGGTGGTGCTTGTGGGCAGCGTGCTGTGGATGAAGCAGGCCGACCTCGCCGGTCGCACGCGCCGCCTGGTGGCCCGCACCCGCGATGTCGGCGGCGTGGCGCTCGGCAATCGGGTCGTCATTCGCGGTGTGCGCTCGGGACGTGTGGAGTCGATCGCGCTGGGCGAGCCGGGCTGGGTGGTGCTGACGCTGGGCCTCGAGAAGGACGCGCTGCTGCCGCCCGACCCGGTGGTGCTGCTCACGGCGTCGAGCCTCTTCGGCGAATGGCAGGTGACCATCACCGGCCCTGAGGGCATTCCCCCCGACCGGCAGATCCGGGCCGCGATCGCGGAAGCGCGCACCAGCAGCGACACGGTGGCCGGCGCCACGCTCCCCGACATCGCGCAGCTCACCACGGTGGCTGGCCGTCTGGCCAACGATGTGGCTACCGTGGCCGACCGATTCCAGACGGCATTCGACGATGCCGCCGCCAAGGAGCTGCGCGCGTCCATCCGCAACGTGGCCGATCTCTCGGCCGAGCTGGCGCGCACCATCAAGGTGCAGTCGAAGAACCTCGACATCATCAGCGCCGACGTGCACACCGGCATCGGCACCATCAACAGCACCGCCGACCGGCTCAATCAGTTTGCCGGCCGCGTGGACTCGGCCACCAGCCGCGGCGAGCTGCAGACCATCGTGACCAACTCGCAGACCGCCGCCCGTGAGCTGCGCGCCGCCACGACGCACCTGCGCGAAATCACCGAGCGCCTCGATCGCACCGAGGTCAACCTGTCGCGCGCCGTGGCCCGCGCCGACTCGGTGTTCGCCAAGGCCAACAGCCGCGAGGGTACGGTGGGGCTGCTGATCAACGATCCCGCGCTGTACCAGCAGAGCGACACCCTGGTGCGCGAGCTGCGGGCGCTGGTGGCGGATCTGCGCAAGAATCCACGGCGCTACCTCAACCTGCGCCTGTTCTGAAGATGGGTACGGCGGAAGCAGTAAGCGATGAGCAGGCAGCAGCAGCCGTCAGCGCTCCCCCGCCCCCACTCCCGGCACCGCCAGTACCCCCACCCGTGCCGTCCGCAGCACCCGGGTGGCCACCGAGCCCACCACCAGCCGCTCGAAGAAGCTGTGCCGCTGCGTGCCTACGGCCACGAGATCGGCGTTGGCCTGCTGCGCATACGACAGCAGCGCCGGTGCCGGGTCGCCGCGCACCGTGACCGTCTCGATCAGCACGCCCCTGGATGACTCCAGTTCACCCCGCAACTGCTCGAAGAGCGGTGGCAGCGTCTTGCTGTATTCCGCATCCCAGGCCTGCCAGTCGGCCGACGGATGCTCGAAGCGCGGACGCACGTGCACCAGCGTCAGACGCCCACCGGGCGACACCAGCTGCAGTGCGAGGTGCGCGGCCTTCACGCTCGCGGCGCTGAAGTCGAGTCCCACCACGGCGTGCATCGGCGCCACCGGGAAATTGGGGCCCACCGCCAGCACCGGCACGCGTGATTCCCGCAGCGTGGCCAGCGTGGTTTCAGTGCCGAACAGGCGGTCCAGCGGATTGTGCCGCCCGATGCCCATCACGAGCAGCGTCGCCTGCCGGCGCTCGGCCTCCAGGGCCAGCGTCCGCGGCGGAGAGCCAAGCAGCACCGTGATGGGCCACGCCGGATCACCGGCAGCCGCGATCTGCACGGCCCGCCGCAGGTCGTCGACCATCGTCGCCCGGCGCGATTCATCGAGTTCTGCCGGAACCGGGAGCACATCCATCCCGGCCGACACCCCCGGCATCGGCTCGCACACGCCGACGACTTCAAGAGCCCCCCCGAACACCGCCGACGCCAGCCGCGCCGCGTTGAACAGGGCATCGCAGGACTCCGCCGACCCATCGCACGCCACGAGCACGGGACCACCCGTGCGCACTGGCGATCGAATCAGGGTGGTCTCGGGCATGGTGGCGGTGGCGATCATGGAACAGTCTCCGGGCGACATGCGCCGGTGTCCGGCCGCAACTCCGCGCCAGTTCCGCAGTCGGGAACCGGTTTCGCGCACGTCGCGACACAGGAAAAAGGGTCGCATCGGGACCGGAGGCACTCTATCGGGGAGTCCTGTTCCCGCCGTCAGGGAATCCCGCACATGCATATGCGCTACAGGTCGGGGGGATTTCCAAACACCGAGATGACGACGCGCTACAGCGCCCACCGCAGGGCGCGGGCGATGGCGTCGCCGAGTCGGTGGCCAAGGGGTCGCTGGCGCCAGGCGGCGGCGGTGATCTCCTCGCTGGCCTCCAGGTCGGCGAGGAAGCTGGCGTCGAGCGCCGCGCCGAAGCGGTCGTCGAAGACCAGCAGGTTGCACTCCGCGTTCAGCCAGAACGAACGGAAGTCGAGATTCGACGAGCCGATCACGCTCGCGAAGCGGTCCACCACCACCGTCTTGGCGTGCAGCGTGGCCCGCTGGTACTCGTAGACGCGCACCCTGTGCGCCAGGAGCGCGGCGTAGGCGCCATGGGCGGCGTGTCGCACCAGCGGCACATCGGTGCGTTCGCCGGGGAGCAGCAGCCGCACGTCCACACCGCGCCGGGCAGCTTCCGTAAGCAGCCGGAGCGCGCGCGACGGTGGCGCGAAGTACGGGGTGGTAATCCAGAGCCGTTCGCGCGCCCCGCCCACGAGCGCGGCCAACACGGTGAGCATCTCCCGTTGACCGCGGCCCGGCCGCGGGTCCATCACCAGCATCGCCGGCAACTCGTCGCCTGCCGACCCGTGCCGCAGATGGTGCGGGCTCCCGGTAACCAACCCTGGCAGCGGCGCACCGCCGGCGCGATCCCATCCTTCGGCGAAGACCGACGCCAGCTCGCGGGCCACCGTCCCCGCGGTTTCGGCGAACGAGTCGCGCCAGACATCGGCGTGGGCGCGGGGATTCGACCCGTACTCGTTGCCGATGTTCATGCCCCCCGTGAACGCGACGGCCCGGTCGATCACCAGCAGCTTGCGATGATCGCGCCGCAGCGCCTCGAACGGATGGTGCCAGAACCGGTGGAACTGCCGCACCATTACACCCGCCTCCTCCAGCGTCGACCAGAAGCGGTCGCCGGTGCCCATGGAGCCGATCGCGTCGGCCAGCACCGCCACCCGCACGCCCCGCTGCGCCGCCGCCATGAGCGTGGCCTGCATGACGTGGCCGAGCCGGTCATCGCGCAGGATGTACGTCTCGAGCAGCACCTCCTCGCGCGCCGTGGTGATCGCCGCCCGCATGCGCGCGAAGGCCGCCTCCCCATCGGCCAGCAGCACCGGCGACGGTCCGGCGTGCAGCGGCCCGCCATCCACCCGCTGCACCAGGGCCCGGAAGGCAGGTTCACGCACCCCCGCCGCCAGCCGGCGCGCCACTCCCCAGGCGCGCCACGCGAACAGCTCCCGGGGAATGCGTCCGTCAGCCATGGCCCAGCGTCTCGAGCAGCGCGAGCACGCGAGCCCGCACCGCGTCGGGGGCGACGATCACGGCATCGGGGCCATACTGCAGCACGTGCCGCACCGCCCACCCGTCGTCGGCGAGGGGATACGCCACTTCCAGTCCGCCGTCGGCATCACACGGCACCCCTTCGCGCTCGGCGATCCATCGCGCCACGCGTGGGGAGTAGCGAATGCGCAGCGTCGGCGTGCGGTCGTCGTCGTGCTGGAAGACCCGCCCCGACTGGAGCACCTGCTCCACCCGGAAATCCGCAGGCACGGTGAACGCCTCACCGGTGAGCGCGGCGGTCGCGACCCGGTCGAGCCGGAGGACGCGCAGCGCCTCGGCGCGCTCGCAGTGCGCCACGAGGTACACGTTGGCGTCGGCGCGCACCAGCGCATACGGACGCACCCGCCGCTCGGTGGCCGCCGCTTCGTCGGGACGCTGATACGCGAGGGTGACGACCACCCCCTGTTCGAGCGCCCGATGCACGGTGGCCAGCGTCCCCAGCTCGCGCGGCCGCGCCGGCTCGACCTCGAGCACCGGTGTGCCACCACCGGCCGAGCCGCCCCCCGACTCCGTGCCCCGCCGCTGGCCCGCGACCGTCGCCACCACCGGCACACTCACCTGCTGTAGCCGGCGTCGCGCTTCCTGCACCACCGCGCGTTCGTCCACCGGCAGCTCCTGCTCGAGCATGCCGAGGCCGAGTTCGAGCGCCACCAGCTCGGGGCGCGTGAGCCGCTGCGGGCGCTTGAAGTGCGCCGACCGCATGCTCGCGCCGGCCGTCCCGATCTCCACCTGGATGGCTTCGATGAACCCGGCCGGCACGTCGTCGCGCTCGAGGGAGTGGAAATCGCGGCGCAGCGTGCGGGCATCGGTGCCGATGCGCACCGCCAGCGCATCGAGCGACAGCTGCGGCTCGTCGGCCATGAGGGGAAACACCTGCAGCAGCCGCTGCAGCCGGTCGTCGGCGCGACTCATGACCGGGGCTCCGTCGTGAGCGGTGACGACGCCGCCAGCGGCCGCGAGGCATCGGCCGCGGCCTGCCCGGCCACGTGCGCGGCCCGCGTGTCCGCCAGCAGCTGCCGCCACGCCTCCACCATGGAGGGCGGCGCCACCGGACGGGCATCACCGGCGAAGCTCAGCACCCACCGCAGGAACGCGTCAGGCCGGCGCACGCGGAAGCGCCGGGTGCGCCGCGCGAGGTCGGGATCATCGGAGTCGGCGGCGTGCGCTTCCACCACCGGTTCACCGAGCGCCGCTCCCTGGCTCACCGCGCCGCTGGCGCCGCAAAAGGTCACCAGCACCTCCACCAGGTCGCCGTCGCCCAGCTCCCACGCCTGGCGCGAGGTGGCGTGGCGCGACAGGTCGAAGTCAGCCGGGATGTCGTAGTCGGGGTGTTGCCGGCGGTTGTTGGTCATCACGGCATCACGAATGCGACTGACGCGGAACTGGCGCAGTGCCGCCGCATCGAGGTCTCGTGCCACGAGATACCAGTGCCCGGTGAGGAACACCAGCCCGAATGGCTCCACGGTGCGCGTCGCCACATGGTCGCGGCCCATGCTGTGGTACGCGAAGCGCACCGCCTTGCGCAGCGACAACGCGTCGCCGAGCACCTCGAAGGCGTCACCGTCGGTGGCGGGGGTGGCCGCCGCCGGCAGGTCGGTGGCGAAATCGGCCAGGTCGAATTGCAGCTTGCGCAGGGCGTTGGCGGCGTCGGCGGCCAGCACCGGATGCCCCAGCCCCTGCACCCGCGCCGCCGCGCGGCGCAGCGCGAAGCACTCGTCGGGGGTCAACGACAGCACCGGCAACTCCTGGAATCCGATCCCCGTTGGCCGCGGCGGAGTGGCCCGCGGCCCCTGGCGCAGCTCCGCCTGCGGCGGCCACGCCGTTTCGCACACCGATAGCAGCGGCAGATAGAAGTCGCCCGGGCGCAGCCGGTACGTCACCACCCCTTCGGCATCCGGGGGCAGCGTCTCGATAGCCACCCCCAGGTCGCGCAGTTCGTCCTTGTCGCGTTCGAAGGTGCGGAGCACGCTCTCCTCCTTCACGTCCTCGAGTTCGTAGCCCGGGACGTCGCGGCGCAGGTCGGCGAACGACGCCGGGTAGCGGCGTCGCAGCAGGGCCGCGAGCAGATCGAGCCAGCGGTGCAGTTTATCAGTGGCGGACATTCGGGAAGTGTACGGGTATCGGCTGACAATCGCGCCGGTTCCGGGCGTCGCCCGGCGTCACCGGGCAAAAAACGGGATGAACAGCTGGCAGAACAGCGCCGCCACGGGCGCCATGGCGAAGCCCCAGAGCAGCAGCTGCCGGAACAGCTGTTTGGTATCTACCCCCGCAGGCACGGCGGCGATGCACAACCCGCCCAGAGTGGACAGCGGCGACACGTCGACCATGGCGGCACCGACGTTGATGCTGAGCGCGATCTCCAGTGGAGTGCCGCCGCCGAGCTTCTCCACCAGCCCCGCCACGGCGGGGATGAACGCCGGGTACACCACGCCCGAGGTCGAGCTGTAGGTGGAGAGCAGCCCCGTCACGCCGGCGATGACCCCGTTGACGGTGTCCGGCGTGGCCAGCCCGGCGAGCAGCGTGGTGAAGAGGTCCATGCCTCCGGTCTTCTCGAGCACGCCCACCAGCACGCTCACGCCGCACACCATCACGATCACCGGCCACGGCACCTGCTTCAGCATCGCGCCATCGTCACCGAGCCCGGTCAGCACGAGCAGGGCGGCAGCGGCGAACGCGGTGAGGCCGGGATTGGCCTTGAACACCAGCACCCCGAGCATCCAGCAGGCGCCCACGCCAAGCGTGAACGCGTGCTGCCGCGTGAATGTCGCCCCCTCGAGGCCCAGCTCGGTGCGTGGCGCCTTGCGCAGCGCCGGGCCGCCGAAGAGCGCCCATGCCGCCAGCGCCACGAGTGCATGGGCGCAGAAGTTGGCGCTCCACACGGCGAACGCGTGGCCAGGCAGCCCCGCCTGATCCATGAGCGAGAGCACCAGCGCCCCGATGGCACTGATCGGCGACAGGTTGCCGGCGTTGGCCCCGTTGCCCACCATCAGCGCCGTCAGGAACATCGGCATGCCGGCGCGGTGCGCGAGTCCCATGGCCAGCGGCGCCAGCAGCGCCACGGTGGCGATCGACCCCGGCCCGCTGGTGCTGATCACGAACGCCAGCAGAAAGAGCAGCAGCGGCAGCAGCGCCGTCTGGCCGCGCAGCAGGCGCACCCCGCCCTGCGTGATGGCCGTCATGGTGCCGTTGGCCTGCGCCACGCCGAAGAGCAGCGTCACGCCCACCAGCGTGAGAAAGAGCGACGAGGGAAAAGCGGCCATGACCTGCTCCACCTGCCACCCCGCCGCGAACACGCCCACCGCCCACGCCAGCGCCACCGACAGCACGCCCACGTTGAGGCGGGTGGTGAGACTCGTGGCCACCACCACGAGCAGCGCCAGCAGCGACAGCGCGGCGGGGCTCAGCACCGTGCGGTCACCGCATCAGGCATCCGGGGTGCCCGCCGAGGGCGTCCAAGGCGGCAGCAGGTACCGCTGCACCTTGCCCAGCGCCGTGCGCGGCAGCCCGTCCACGCGCACGAAGGCGCGCGGCACCTTGAATGAGGCGATCTGCGCCCGCAGCGTGCCGGCAAGCCGGTCGAGTGCCACGGTGTCGTCGCACACGAGATACGCCACCGGCACCTCGCCGCGCACCGCGTCCTTCACCCCCACCACCGCCGCCTCGCGCACGCCCGGCAGCTCGGCCAGCAGCTCCTCGATCTCGCGCGGATAGATGTTGAATCCGCCGGAGATGATGAGGTCACTGCGCCGCCCTTCGAGCGTGATGTAGCCGTCGGCCGCGCGCACCCCTACATCACCGGTGCGGAACCAGCCGCCCTGGAACGCCGCCGCCGTGGCGTCGGGACGGCGCCAGTAGCCGGCGCACACGTTGGGGCCGCGCACCAGCAGCTCGCCGCTGGTGCCGTCGGGCACGTCCTCACCCGCCTCGTTCACGAGACGCACCGCCGTCATGGGCAAGGGAAACCCCACCGTGCCCGCCCGCCGCTCGCCGTGGTACGGATTGCTCACGTTCATGAGCGTCTCCGTCATGCCGTAGCGCTCGAGGATCACGTGACCGAAGCGCGCGCGGAACGCCTCCAGCACCGGCGCCGGCAGTGGCGCCGAACCGGACACGAACAGGCGCATGTGCGCTCCGATCTCGCGCGCTGTGTCCTCGGGCAGCGCCAGCAGCCGCACGAACATGGTGGGTACCCCGAAGAACAGCGTGGGCCGATGCGTGAGGAACCAGTCGGCTGCGCGCTCCTGCGCGAAGCGCTCCACGAGCGTCATGTGGCAGCCGCTCAGCAGCCACACGTGCACCCCGTTGGCCAGGCCGTGCACATGAAAGAGCGGCAGCACCGCCAGATAGCGATCGTCGGCGGTGACCTCCCACGCCTGCACCAGCGCCAGCGCATTGGCGGCAAAGTTGCCGTGGGTGAGGATCGCGCCCTTGGACGCGCCGGTGGTTCCCGAGGTGTATACGAGCGCGGCCGGCGTCTCGGCGTCGGCGCGCACCGCGACACGTTCGGCCGGTGTCGCGTCGGCCTCCTGCTGCAGCGCGAGCACATTCCAATGCGCCGTATCCGCCGGCAGCAGCGCCGCCTGCTCGGCGGTGGTCACCACCGCCACCGGCGCCGCGTCGTGCACGATGTGCGCGATCTCGCGCTCCCGGTACAGCACATTGATGGGCACCACGATCACGCCCAGCTTCACGCACGCCAGCCACAGGTCGATGAACGCCGGCTGGTTCACCAGGTAGAGCGCCAGCCGGTCGCCAGGCCGCAGCCCGCGCGCGCGCAGCACCGCCGCCAGGCGATTGCTGCGCGCCTCGAGGTCGCCGAACGTCGAGGTGGTGGTGACCCCCGCCGCATCCTCGAACGTCAGCGCCGGGCACGACGCGCGCCCGATCAGCGACCGGTCATACAGTCCCAGCAGCGCCATCACTCAACGCAGCCCCAGTTCCTGCACGATCGCCCGCACCCCCTGGAGCGACAGGCCGTCCTCCTCGAACACGATCACTCCCATCAGCGCCCGGCTCACGTCGTCGGGGAGCCAGTCGGCACGAAAGGCCTGGATGACCGGCCCCATCGCCATCGCCTCCCCCAGCCGAGGATACGACCACCCGGCCGCCAACGTGGGCTCGCTGTCGTACCCGTCGGCGAGGATGGCCGGCAGTCGCGTGGCGGTGGTGCCCCGATAGGCCAACGGCGGCAGCGCCCCGCCGAAGCTGCGTTCGAAGAGCACCTGCCAGGCCATGGGACGGGCGCCGCTGGTGCGGGTACCGGTGGCCACCACGATGCGCGGCGAACGGGCCAGCACGTGCATGCGTTCTACGGCATCCTGCAGGTCGTCGAGGATGCGCGTGTCCCGGTCCGCCGGAAGTCCGGGGCCTGAACTGCCGGATTGAGGGGTCATCCTCCAATCTTCGCGTCATACCGCCTCCCCAGCCACCCCACGCGCCGTGTTCACGCTGTTCGTCATCGTCTTTCTCGACCTGATCGGCTTCGGCATGATCATCCCGGTCTTCCCGTTCTACGCCGAACGGGTCGGGGTCGCGCCGTCCACGGTCATCTTCTTTCTCGGGCTCTACTCGGCCGGCCAACTCGTGGGCGCGCCGCTCTGGGGCAGCCTCTCCGACCGCATCGGCCGGCGGCCGGTGCTGCTGGCCACGCTGCTCGCCAACGCCGCCTCGGCCTTCATGCTGGCCGAAAGTGACACCGGGCTGACCCTCGCGCTCTCGCGGATCGTCGCCGGCCTCGCCGCCGGCAACATCTCGACGGCGTACGCCTACACCACCGACATCACCACCGACGCCACGCGCCCCAAGGCGCTGGGCCTGCTCGGCTCGGCATTCGGCATGGGCTTCATTCTGGGGCCGGCGCTCGGCGGCTTGCTGGCCGGTGGCAACGCCGATGATGGGTCGTCGCTGGGCCGCGTGGCGATGGGGGCGGCGGTGCTGTCGCTGGTGGCATTCGCACTCACGCTGCTCCGGCTCCCCGAGTCGCTGCCGCCGGAGAAGCGGCGCCAGAAGCACACCAAGCGCGCCGGTGTGGGTGTGTATCTCGCGCGGCCGGCGCTGCGCGGTCTCCTGCTGGCCACCGTCATCGTAGTGGCGGCGGTCGCGCTGTTCCAGAGCACCATGGCGCTGTACGGCGCCGAACGTCTGGACATCGGCCCGCGCACCCTGGGGTGGGTGTACGCCTTCGTGGGCGTGATCTCCGTGTCGGTGCAGGCCGGTATCATCGGCAAGCTCACCACGCGCTTCGGGCCGCAGCGCCTCACGCGCGCCGGCGCCGTGCTCATTGCCATCGGCATGGCCGGCATTCCGCTGGCCCCACAGCTGTCATGGCTGCTCGCCACGCTGGCCATCTTCGGGGTGGGCTCGGCGCTCTTCAACCCCAGCATGAGCGGCCTCGTGGCCGGTTCCGCCGAACCGCACGAGCGCGGCAGCGTGCTGGGGGCGTATCAGGCCGCCGCGTCGCTGGGGCGGGTGATCGGCCCCATGGCGGCCAGCGGTGTGGCGCAGGTGGCCGGGCTGGCGTGGCCGTTCGTGGTGGGGGCGGCGGTGTCGGTGCTGGGGTTGCTGTTCGTTACCAACACGCCGCGCACCGCGCCACCGAGCCGGTAGTCGGCGGTGGGTAGCCCCGCCAATACCGGTGCGGACGGCTTTACCTGAGCACGCAGAAGCACGGAGGCCGGGAGGCAACGACATCACCGGTCAGGCGTTGTCTCTGTTTGGGCTCTTCCGGGTTTGTAGTGGGTTCCCTCAGGCGACGCGGGGCTCGAGGTCCAGCCCCCCGCAGTGAGAATAGATCGCCATCTTGAACGCCTCCCGGTCGCGGTAGCCGCGGGCGCTGTACTTGATCCATTGGATCTTCGCATTCAGCCCCTCAGTCACCGCGTTGGTGATCCGGTGCGTCAGGTACGTCAGGATGTTCTCGAGATGGCGCTGCAGCAGGCGGGCAACCTGCTTCACGGGCTCGAGGCGCGACCGCATCGCCCAGCCATACCAGCGGCGAAAGAACGTGCGCGCGGCGCCCACGTAGGTGTCGTCCCATAGGCGGCGGAGACTTTCCTTCATGGCCCAGGCGCGAGCGGTCTGCAGGGTGCTGTCGCGCAGCGCGGCGAACTCGCGCCACGCCTTCGCCGAGAAGGCGGCCGGGTTTTTGAGCCAGGCATACTTGGTGCGCGTGAGCGGGGACGTCCCCGACGCCGCCAACGCCCGGTGCTCCTGCTTGCGCACCGTATCGACGGCGGT
>JBEILM010000083.1:0-16101 GCA_040379205.1 Gemmatimonas sp. | reverse complement strand
TGTTCTCGGGCTTCACGTCGCGATGGATGAGCCCCCGCGCGTGCAGCGCGGACAGGGCGTCGGCGATCTCGATGCCATAGCGCAGGACCTCCACGATGGGAAGCCGGACCTCGCGTCGCAGACGGGCGCGGAGCGAGGGCCCATCGATGAACGGCATCACGAAGTAGTGGGTGGTTTCGTCCAGCTTCCCCGACGCGTACAGCGGCACGATATGGGGATGGCGCAGCGAGGCGAGCGTCTCGATTTCGGTTTCCGAGTGCGGCCCCTGCGACGGCCGCAGCTTCTCGAGGTCGATGACCTTGACGGCGACGTCGCGCTTGTTGGCCAGATCGCGGACTCGGTACACCACCCCGAATTTCCCCGCCGACACCGTGTGCTGCACCTTGAATCCCGCGTTGTCGAGACAGACCAGGTGATGACTGGGCATCCCGGTGACAGCAAACGGCGTGGAGTCGGCAGCACACATGAAAGATCGGGGCACGGGGAGAGAGATAACCACATCGTCTCGTCGTGTGCCGCACCGAACGGACGTCGGCTCGCTTGCTCCCAATGTCTCGCGTGTGACGGGCGGTCGCAACCCCGCGCGACGTCGGTGATCGATGCGGTCGACATGGTCGACTGTTCATCTCGGCCGCCGTCTGGCGCGGGGGAGACAGGCGCGGTAAAGTCAGCGAGGCCCACCCCAGCCCGGAGCCGTGCCCATGTCCACCGTCCGTGACCTGCTGGCCCGCAAGGGCCACGCTATCGTGTCGGTCTCCCCGGAGTCCACGGTGCTCGCCGCCGCCGAACTCATGAATGCGCGCGCCATCGGGGGACTGCTGGTGATGCACGAAGACACCCTCGTCGGCATCTTCAGCGAGCGCGACATCATGCGGCGCGTGGTGGCAGCGCAGCGCGATCCGGCTGCCACCGTGGTGCGCGACGTCATGACCACCCCGGTGGTGACCACGACGCCCGACGCCGCCGTCACCGACTGCCGCGCCATGATGACCGCCCGGCGCTTCCGGCATCTGCCGGTGTGCAGCGACCGCGAGGTCGTGGGCCTCATCACCGCCGGCGACATCCTCGCCTACGAGGTGTCGCTGCAGGAAACGCAGATCCACGATCTTGAACGGTTCGTGTTCGACCTGCGCTGACGGCTGCGGCGCCGCCGGCGCCGACGCCGGCCGTGACCGCCTAGGCCACGGGCCGCTTGTCCGCTGCGGCCCGACTGGCCTTGAGCAGGCGATGGACCGTCGTGCCGGTAATCAGTCGAACGCCGCGCTGGAACGTGAGATACTGGTAGGCCCACTGCACCAGCACCGTGAGCCGGTTGCGGAAGCTGGCCAGATACAGCACGTGCACGAACAGCCACGTGAACCACGCGAGGTGGCCGCTCAGCTTCACGCCGCCGATCACCGCCACGGCCTTGTGCCGGCCGATCGTCGCCAGATCGCCCTTGTTGACGTAGCGGAACGTTTCCCGCGGCTGCTGCCGCAACTCGCGCGCGATGGTGCGCCCCACGAACGCACCCATCTGGTTGGCTGCCGGCGCCACCGCCGGAACCGGTTGGCCATCGGCGGTCACGGTGGCGGCGATGTCGCCGGCGGCGAAGATGTGCGGGAAGCCCGGCACGCTGAGATCGGCGTTCACCTGCACGCGCCCGGCGCGATCCACCGGCACGCCGAGCTGTCGCCCGAGCGGCGAGGCCTGATTGCCGGCGCCCCAGAACACCGTGTGGGCATCGATGCGCTCGCCGTTGGCCACCACCCCGTCGCCGTCGACATCGGTCACGATGCAGTTGGTGCGCACGGTCACCCCGAGCTGCTCCAGATCGCGCTGCGCCTGCGCCGACAGCTCGGCGGGGAACTGCGGCAGGATGCGCGGCCCGCCCTCGAGCAGCAGTACACGCGCCCGGGACGGGTCGATGCGTCGGAACTCGCCCTTGAGCGTGTAACGCGTGACTTCAGGGATCATCCCCGCCAGCTCCACGCCCGTCGGTCCGCCCCCCACGATCACGAACGTGAGCAGCGCGTCGCGCTCCCCCGCCGCACTGGCCCGCTCGGCGGCCTCAAACGACAGCAGGAAGCGGCGGCGCATCTCGAGCGCATCCTCGATGCTCTTGAGGCCCGGCGCGTGGCGCTCCCACTCGGGGTGGCCGAAGTAGCCATGACGGGCGCCGGTGGCCAGCACTAGGTAGTCGAAGGTGAGCTGCACCGTACCGCCGTCGAGCGACACCCGACGGCCGACAGGGTCGATCCGATCGACGTCGGCCATGACCACCGTGACATTGTCCTGATCGCGCAGCATCCAGCGAATGGGCACGCTGATGTCGGCCGGGTTGAGCACCGCCGTGGCCACCTGATAGAGCAGCGGCTGGAACAGGTGGTGGTTGGTGCGGTCGAGCAGCGTGATGCGCACCGGCGCGTCAGCCAGGGCCCGCGCCGCCGACACCCCGGCGAACCCCCCGCCGATGATGACGACGTGGGGCCGAGGGTCGGTGGAGAAGCTGCCGGTGACAGTCAGTTTGGGGTGCGGCGTGTCGAAGTCGGCACGGCCGGCGAACGATGCGGGCATTGGGCTTTGGGCTGCGGGTACTCTTCCTGAATGGGCCGGCTTGTGAAGAGTTTCACAAGTCGCGCTTCCTGAGGTGTCGCTCCAGATTGTCAATGCATCAGGTTGCTCATCTGCCCGTGCCCTCTCCCCCCGCGCCCGTCCCCATGCGCTCTCTTCCCTTCGCCCTCGCCACCGGGCTCGTGGTCTCGCTCGCCACGCCGGACCGCGGTCCGCTCCTCGCGCAGCGCCCGGCCCGGCCCGCCACCGCCGCCGCCACCCCCGCCGCCATCGACACCGCGGCCCTGCGCGCGCTCAAGGTTCGCATGCTCGGGCCGTTCCGCGGCGGCCGGTCCACGGCGGTGGCCGGCATCCCGGGCCAGCCACACGCCTTCTTCATGGGCAGCACCGGCGGCGGCCTCTGGCACACCGACGATGCCGGCGCCACCTGGCGCAACGTCTCGGATGGCTGGTTCGGAGGGGCCGTCGGCTCGGTGGCGGTCGCGCCGAGCGACCCCAACGTGGTGTACGTGGGCGAGGGATCGGTGGACATGCGCGGCAACACCTCGCAGGGGCGGGGCGCCTGGCGCTCCACCGACGGCGGTCGCAGCTGGCAGTCCATGGGCTTCCGCCACGGCGGCCAGATCGGGCGCCTTCAGGTGCACCCCACCAACCCGGACCTCGTCTACGCGGCCGTGTTGGGCCGCGCGTTCGGCAAGAACCCCGAACGCGGCGTGTTCCGATCGCGCGACGGTGGACGTACGTGGGACAAGGTCTTCGTCGTCAACGATTCCACCGGCGCGGTGGACCTCGCCATGGACCCGCGCAATCCGCGCATCCTATATGCGGCCATGTGGCGCGCCGAACGCAAGCCGTGGACGATGATCTCGGGCTCGGCAGAAGGCGGCATCTGGCGCTCGATGGATGGCGGCGACACATGGACGAAGCTCGGCGGCGGCCTCCCCAAGGGGCTCACCGGCAAGATCGGGCTCACGGTCTCGCCGGCGAATCCGCGCCGGCTGTGGGCCATCGTGGAGGCCGAGCCCGAGGGCGGCGTGTACCGCAGCGACGACGGCGGCGACACATGGACGCGCACCAACAGCGAGAACAAGCTGCGTCAGCGCGCCTGGTACTACACGCATGTGCGCGCCGATCCGCTCGAGGAGCACGTGGTGTACGCGCTCAACACGTCGCTGTACCGGTCCATCGATGGCGGCGCCACGTTCACGCCGATTCCCGTGCCGCACGGCGACGTGCACGACCTGTGGATCAACCCGCGCGACAAGAACGTCATGATCGTCGCCAACGACGGCGGCGCGCAGGTGTCGCTCAATCGCGGCCGCACCTGGTCCACCTACTGGAACCAGCCCACCGCCGAACTCTACGACGTCATCACCGACAATCGCTTTCCGTACCGCGTCTATTCGGCGCAGCAGGACAACACGACCATCAGTGCGCCCAGCTGGTCGTCGTCCAATTCGCTGCACCCCTTCACCGACTACCGGTATGCCTCCGGCTGCGAAACAGGCCCGGTGGCGCTACACCCCGACTTTCCCGACGTGATTTGGGGCGGCTGCTATGGCGGCGCCATCAACCGCTGGGACACGAACACCGACGACCGGCGCAACGTGATCGTGTATCCGCAGCTGCAGCTCGGTCAGGCCGCCAAGGACCTGCAGTATCGCTTCCAGTGGGTGGCGCCGATTGTCGTCTCGCGCCACGACCGCAACGTGGTGTATCACGGGGCGCAGTACGTGATGCGCACGCGCGACGGCGGCATGTCGTGGGAGCGCATCTCCCCCGACCTCACCACCAATACGCCGGCCCATCAGGCGGCCAGCGGTGGCCCCATCAACAACGACATCACCGGCGTCGAGATCTTCAACACCGTCTTCGCCCTCGCCGAAGACCGCAAGGATGCGAACACGCTGTGGGCGGGTACCGACGACGGGCGGCTGCACATCACGCGCAACGGCGGCACCTCGTGGACGGAGATCACGCCGCTGGGGACGCCGACGTTCGGCACCGTGGAGGAGATCGCGCTCTCGGCGCACCAACCCGGCCGTGCGTACGTGGCCGTGCAGGCGTATCGCCTGGACGACTTCCGGCCGTACCTGTTCCGCACCGACGATTACGGCCGCACGTGGACGCGGCTCACCGACGGCGCCAACGGCATTCCCGCCGACCATCCGCTGCGGTCGGTGGCCGAGGACCCGCGCAACGCCAACCTGCTGTACGCCGGCACCGAGTACGGGCTGTTCGTTTCGGTCGACGGCGGCAAGGCGTGGCAGCGCATGCCGGGGCGCCTGCCCATCACGCCCATCGCCGATCTCGAGGCGCGAGACGACGACCTGGTGATCTCCACGCAGGGGCGCTCCCTGTGGATCATCGACGACCTCGGCCCGTTGCGCGAGCTCTCGAGCCAGATCGTGGCGTCGGCAGCGCATCTCTTCACACCGAGTCCGGTGGTGCGCGCGCAGCGCGGGGTCGATGCCTTCGATCCCCTGCCCGAGCTCCCCGACCAGCCCGACAACGGCGCCGCCATCCACCTGTGGTTGGGCGCGGACGCCACCGCGCCGGTGACGCTGGAGATCGTGGATGCGCAGAAGCGTGTGGTGCGGCGCTTCTCTTCCGACAGTGCCGCGGCTCGTGCGGCGCAGACGCCGAAGCTGGCCACCACGCGCGGGCTGCACCGCATCGTGTGGGACCTTGCCTATCCGGGCCCCGATCGCCTGGACGGCGTGGTGACGTGGGGCTATACCGGCGGCGTGAAGGCGCCGCCGGGCGAGTACGAGGCGGCGCTCACCGCCAACGGGGCCACCATGCGCAAGACGTTCACCGTGCGCCCCGACCCGCGGCTGCCGCAACTGACCGCCGCCGACTATGCCGAGCAGTTCCGCGTGGCCAGCGCCGTGCGCGACAGCATGAACGCGCTCACCGCCACCCTGCGCGACCTGCGCGACGTGCAGCAGCAGCGCGAGCAGCTCATGGCCGCGGCGAAGCGGGCCGGCTCCGAGGCCGCGCTGGCCGCGCTGGCCGACACGCTGAACGCCAAGTTGCAGCGCCTCGAGGTGCAGCTCACCCAAACCAAGAGCAAGAGCGGCCAGGATCCTATCCGCTTCGCGGGGCAGCTCGACAACCAGTGGTCGGAGCTCTACGGCAACCTCACCGGCACCAACGGCTACATCTCCGGCGGTGCCGAGGGGCGCCCGACGCGAGGCGCCGGGGAACGCCTGACGGAGCTCAACGGCCGCTGGGAGCGGCTGCGGGTGCAGTGGCAGGACATCGTGAACACGGACATCCCGGCGCTCAATGCCGCGGCCAGTTCACTCAAGCTGGGGGCGATTGCGGTGCCGCAGCGGGTGATCGTGCCCTGAGCCACGTCGACGGGCCGGGAGACGCATTCCGATCAGGAGCGTTTCTCCCGGCCCGTCCCCCCCGATAGCTTGCATGGGTGACGTTCACCCGTGACCACATCCTCGTCGTTGCCGCCACCACGCGGGAACTGGCCCTGCCCGATGGCTGGCACGCGGCGTTGTGCGGTGTCGGTCCGGTGGACGCCGCCATCCGGACCGCTGACGCCATCGCCGAGCATCGCCCGGCGCTGATCCTGCACGTCGGCATCGCTGGCGCCCGGGCGGCGTCGGGGCTCATCCCCCCTGCCCTCGTCATCGGCGATTCGGCCCGCTACTGCGACCTCGCCGTGCCCGGCGCGTGGGCGCCCTCGGAGATCGCGGCCCCCGACATGCTGCTGGCGGCGGCGCGACGGGCCCTGCCCCATGCGTCCGTGATGCCCATCGGCACCAGTGCCCGCGTGGGCGGCACCACCGGCTGCGACGTGGAGGCCATGGAAGGCTTCGCGGTGCTGCGCGCCGCCCAGCTGGCCGGGGTGCCAGCGCTCGAGGTGCGCGCCATCTCCAACCACATCGAAGAGCCGGACCGCGCCCGCTGGCACTTCGAGGCCGCCTTTGCCGCGATGACCGAGGCCACCCCCCTGCTCGTGTCGGAGTTCCTGCAGTGCGCACCCTGAGGTTCGGCTTTTCACCCTGCCCCAACGACACGTTCGCCTTTCATGCGCTCACGCACGGGCTGGTGGACGTCCCGTTCCGCATCGAGCCGGTGCTGCTCGATATCGAGGAGCTGAACCGGCGCGCCCACACCGGCGCCTTCGACCTCACCAAACTCAGCGTGGGCGCCTTCGCTGCGGTGGGCGACCGCTATCGGCTGCTGCGCAGCGGGGCGGCGCTGGGACACGGTGTCGGCCCGCTCGTGGTGGCGCGCACCCCCATGACGCTCCCCGACGCGGCGCGTGTCCGCCTTGCCATCCCCGGACGGGGCACTACCGCCTACCGCCTGCTGCGCCTCGCGGCCCCCGCGTTGGCCGACGTGGTGGAGATGCGCTACGACCGCATCCTGCAGGCCGTCGCCGGCGGTGAGGTGGACGCCGGGCTCATCATCCACGAGAGCCGCTTCACCTACGCTGATCACGGGCTCGTGCAGGTGGTGGACCTCGGCGCCTGGTGGGAGCAGGACACCGGACTGCCCGTGCCGTTGGCGGGGATCTGCGCCCGCGCCGATCTCGACACCGACACGGTGCAGCACGCCGAGCGTGCCCTGCGCGCGTCGGTGCAGTACGCCTTCGAACACCCGGAGGCCAGCCGCGCCTACGTACGCGCTCACTCGCAGGAGATGTCCGACGACGTGTGCGACGCGCACATCCGGCTGTATGTCAACGAGCACAGCCTCGACGTCGGCGACGGGGGACTGCGTGCCATTGCCCGCCTGGTCCTGGCCAGCCCCCCCGCGGCATCCTGAACGTCGCGCTCTACGGCATCCTCAGCGCCACCCTCCGATCATTGGTCTCCGCCATGCGCACCCGCCGTCTCTCTCTGCTGCCGTTGCTCCTGCTACCCGCCGCCACGGCCGGGTGCGCCGCGGCCATCAACCGGCCGGTAGCGATCGCCGACCCTCGTGGTGCCGCGGTGATGGCGGTCGTCGACTCCGCCATGCGCTACATCAACAGCGGGGCGGTGGACTCGCTCTCCGACCTCATGATACCCGAGGCGCAGGTGTTCATCGCCCGTGAAACACCGGCTGACGGGGGCACCATGCGCGTTCGGACCGTGGCCCAGCAGCAGGCCACCGGCCGGCGCGCCCCCATCATCGAGCGCGGCTACGCCCCCACGGTGCGCGTCTCGGGCACCGTGGCCTCGGTGTGGCTGCCGTACGACCTGTGGGCCGATGGCAAATGGTCGCACTGCGGCGTCGACCACTTCACGCTGGTGCAGATCGGGCGCGGCTGGCGCATCGTGAACCTCACCTACACCATCGAACAGCCGCCGGCGTGCCGTATGCACCCCGACGGGCCGCCACCCGGCTACGCGCCGCCTTCCGCCGGCACGCGCCAGTAGTACCACTCGCGCGTCGGCGTCCACCCCGCGGCCACCGCCTGCTCGGTGCCGGCGATGCAGGAAACCGATTCGACGGTACCGGCCACGAACTGCGCATCGAGCTCGGCGAGCATTTCCCGCGTTTCCGCCGACGTGGGGCGCGTACGCAGTCGGGTGGCGATCTCGTGGCGCACGGCAACATCGGCGGGCACATCGTGTCCGTCGGTTTCCCGCCGCTCGATGTAGTCGGCGATACGCGCCCATTGCGCGATGAGGCCGGGCAGCGTCTGGCGGCCGAGGTTTACCGGAGCCGTCACGTTACGGCTGCTTCGATTCGACGTCGGTCAGAAAGGCGCGCAGCGCCGCGATGTACTCGGCGGGTTTCTCACGCATGGCCGCGTGCGCGGCACCGGGAATGGTGACCAGCCGCGCGTCGGACATGGTGCGGCGGAACTCCTCGAGCGTCGTGGGGCGCGCTTCGTCGAACTCGCCGGCGATGAACAGCGTCGGCGCCGAGATGCCCCCCAGATCGGCAGCCCGTGTCCAGTTGCGCAGTGAGCCAGTGCTGCGGAACTCGGTGGGGCCCCACATCTGCCGGTAGATCGTGTCGTTGGAGGCCACCCCTGCGCAGCGGGGTTCGTCCACCACCGGCAGGCGCCGCACGTGGCGCCCGTAGAAGGTGTCGGTGGCGGCCTGGTAGGCCGGCGAGTCGATCGTGCCTGCCGCCTCATTCGCATCCAGCACGCGCCGGATGGAATCTGGCAACAGTGCACGCAGGCTGTCGGCGTCGGCGATCCACCGCGGAGTGGAGATGAGCGGGCTGCTGAAGATCACGCTCACGATGCCCGCAGGCTTCGCCGCCACCAGGTATTCGGCCGCCAGCGCCCCGCCCCATGAGTGTCCCAGGAGGTGTACGCGCTCGAGGTCGAGCGCCCGCCGCACCGCGGCCAGCTCCTCTACGAAGCGCGGCAGCTGCCAGAGCGACGTGTCCGCTGGGTGATCGGAACGCCCGGAGCCCAGCTGGTCGTAGAAGATGACCGGGCGGTCCCTCGCAAGCGGCGCCAGCACCTCGAACCGGCAGGAGGTCCCGCCGGGGCCGCCATGCAGCGCCAGCAGCGGCACCCCGGGTCCGTTGCCGATGCGGCGATACCACACCTTGCCGCCGGGGACATCGACGTAGCCTTCCTGCGAGGGAACGGTGTCGGCGGCCGATAAACCGCCGGTGGTATCGCGCGACGCGGGCGCGTCACCGGTGCAGGCTGCCAGGGCGACGGCGCAGGAGATCAGGCGCAAACGGGTCATGCCGGCAAACTACGCGTCGGTAGAGCGGGCGCCACCTCCTCGTGGTGATGGCGCCCGCTTTGCCGACGCAGTTACATCGCCGGCGCCTGCAGGTCCTGCAGCGCCTTCTTGAGCAGGTCCGTCTTCTTGCCGTCGCAGCCACGCGCGCCTTCCGCCGCCGTCACGGCCGCCGTCAGCGCCGTGTTGCGGGCCGCACCGCTCGCCTTTTCGGCCGCCGCGATCTGCGAGCGCAGCGCCGACACCGCCGGCGCTGCGCACCCCTTGCGCTCGAGCTGGTCGGTGTAGGCCTTGGCCAGCGCGAAGCTGGGCGGCCAAACGATCTTCGGCTGCCCCTGCGCGTTGAGTTCGCTCCACTTGACCGTGTTCGCCGCATCGATCTCGTTCTGCGAGATGTAGGGGCTGGGAACGAGCTGGGCCACATCCAGGCCGCGGGCAATCTCCGAGCTCACGATCTGGCCGTTGTACCAGTACACCGACCACGAGCCAGCCATCTCCATGCGCGTCCCATCCACCGGACCGCGGTCGAAGCTCGCGATCTCCTTCGGGTTGGCCGGGTCGGTCCAGTCGAACACCGAAATGCCGCCCTGGTACCACGCCTGCACCATCACGTCGCGCCCGGGGATCGGGATGAGCGAGCCGTTGTGGGCGACGCAGTTCTCGTTCGCCGTCTGGTACGTGGGAATCTTGTAGTAGCTCTTGAAGACCAGCTTCTTGTTCACGATCTCGAAGATCGCGTTGGCACCCCACTCCGGCTTGTCGAGCGGCCGGCACTTGGGCGCACCGCCGCCGCCCCACTCGTCGCTGAACAGAATCTGCGTGCCGTCGTTGTTGAACGTGGCCGAGTGCCAGTAGGCGAAGTTCGAGTCGGCCACGGCGTCGAGACGCACCGGGTTCACCGGATTGCTGATGTCGAGCAGCAGGCCATGCCCCTCGCAGGCGCCTCCCGCGAGGCCGAGCGCCGGGTACACGGTGATGTCGTGGCACTGCCGCATCTCGTTGAGCTTCCCACTCGGGTCCGGCAAGAGCCCGTTCTGCTGCATGAACATCTTGACCATGTTGTCGATGATCGGACGCGCCGCAGCCGAGTCGGCCGCCGTGGCCACCGTACCCCCGCGCTGCTTCACGATGTTGTCAATCACCGGCTTCACCATCTGGGGCGGCAGTTCCTCGACCACGCCCATGTCGGGAATAAAGGCGAAGAAGGCACCGCGCTTCGTAAGCTCCTCGAGCTGCGCCTTGTCGGCATTCGATGGGCCGTGGTTCTTGGGAGCGGTCAACCCCGCAAAGATGTTGGCGCGATTCACCACGGCGGCCTTGCTCGGGTCAGCAAGCGGCACCTTGATGATCTCGATGCGCAGACGGTTGGAGTTCGCGTCGCTGCTGGCCGCGTTCGAGCAGTCGGCGAGTTCGCCCTTGGGGCGGATGTCCGACGATCCCGACACGTAGATGTAGATGTTGTCCCGGTCCCTGGGATCCTCGAGCACCGTGTGCGTGTGCGACCCACGGCAGGTCTGCACGTTGGCGAGGAGCTTCGGCTCACGAATGTTGCTGATGTCGAAGATGCGCACGCCACGCATGCGCTCCTTGCTCGTCGCTTCGCGCACGCCACCCGGCTTGCAGTCCACGCGGCCATTGAGCGCCTCGGCCGACATGAACATCAGGTTCTTGTACACCGACACGTCGTTCTGCGACGCCGGGCACTCGTAGGCCACCACCAGCTCGGGCTTGGACGGGTTGCTGATGTCCCACACCACCGGGCCGTTGTAGTTGCCCTGGATGACGTAGTTGCCGGTGAAAGCGAGGTCGGAGTTGGTCTCGCCGAGGAACCCCTTCGGTGATACGGCCTTGCCGACGACCTTGAGGTTCGAGGTGTACTCGCCAGCGTCGAACAGACCGGCCTTGAGGGTGTTGCGGGGGTCGGTGGCCGGCGACGGCGCCGACTGCGGCTTTCGGCTGGGCGCACAAGCGGCCAGGGCGGCCGTGGTCGCCAGCAGCACTGCGAGGCGGGTAGGGGCTGTGTTCATCGGAGACAGGAAGATCGGAGGGAAGGACAGTGGCCACCGGGCACTCCCCGTGGCGCGGATATGGATGGACGATAGCGCCCTCACTCCTGTTCGTCAGGCGGCAGCGCGTCGCCCGAGTCCCTACGCCCCGGGGAGCGGGGCGTTTCAGGCCCAGGCGCCCTCGCCAACCTGCCGATACGCCGAGCGCACCATGGCCATGCCCGCCCGTCGTGTTTCGCGCGTGTCGACGAAAAGGCCCGACGGTTCACGCGATCACCGTGACGTGAGCAACGACGCCTCACTTCAACCGCCAGCCATGGCCAGATACAGCGTCTGTGACTGCCGCGGCGCCAGCCGTTCCAGCGCATAGGCTGTCATGCACGTCTTGGCCACGAGCTCGCGGCGGAAGCGCGGCGTGATGAACGGGTCGGCCTTGAGCCGGTCGCTGCGCTCCTTGCCGAGATAGAGATACGCCAGTCCGCGCGCTTCGTTTGCGGGACCGGGTGCCGGCAGCTGCGTCACGTCGAGCGCACCGAGCGCGAACGCGTCCAGGGCGATTCGGGCCCATTCCACGCGCATCGGGTCGAGATGCCGGAGCGCACGCAGCTCCCGCACCACCGGTGACTGCGGCGTGTCCGCCAGCGCGCGGCCGATGCGAATGGCGGCCAGCAATTCGTCGGCCAGCTGCACCGTGTCGTCCGCCGACGGCGGCACCTCGGCCAGCACCAGTTCCGCGAGCTGGCGCACGATGGCCGCCGTGCGCGGTACCTGCTCGTCATTCGCCGCGTCGTGCGTGGTGCGACTGCTCCATGACAGCCAGGCGCGTCCATCCAACGCCGACAGCGACGTGGCCACGCCATTGAGCGCGTCCACGAGCGCCGGATCGTGCAGGGCCAATGCCGCGCCCCGCGGCCGCACGTCCTCCGAGCATACGGTCAGCGCCACATACAGCCGCCGATCGGCGTGGCGCACCCACTGCCGCTCGACATCCGCGATGAATACCGCCACCTGCAGCACGCCGCCGAGAATCATTTCGAGCAGCGTGTGCGTGGTGACGGCGCCCTCGCGCTGCGTGAGGGCATCGAGCGCGGCATACTCGTGCTGCGCCCACCCGTGCTCCACCCCCGCCTCCCCTCGCTCGGCGCGGGCCTGAAAGTCGAGGAAAGTGGCGTGAAGGTCTTGCGGCGGACCGAGCACGAGGGTGAGCTCGGTGAGCGGATGCGGCTGGTCGGTCATGCAGCGGAAGAACGCGAGGTCGGACCGCATCGGGAAGGCCCTTCCATCTGCCCCGCCATCCTGCCGGTTGTCCCGCTCCCACTCGCCCTGCCCCACACTCAGCACGCAGGGGCGCTTCGGGGTACGGAAGGATGTCGAACAGGTCGAAATCTCCGGGAAACCCAGCGACGAAATCTGGGTTTACCCGACGGCTCCCCGCTTCCGGTGGCGCCATGCTTCATCCAACATCATCCGGAGGGTCCGTCAGCGCGTCGCGCGGTGCCAGGCCCCCGTTCTCCGTTCCGAGGATGCTCCCATGATTCGATATGCCACCCGGCTGGTATCCGCCGTTGCCCTGATGGGCAGCGCGACGGTCGCCGAGGCCCAGGTCACGCAGCAGCCGCCCAGGCGCCTGCCGGCCAGCAAGGTCGTTGCCGATTCCCTCAAGGCGGTCGCGGTGCAGAACGACCGGCACACCGCGGTCACGCTGTATCTCGAGACCGGTCGCGTCGATCGCGCCATCGGCACGGTGCAGGCCGGCGCCGTGTCCACGCTCGAGCTGCCGTCGTGGGCCGTGCGTGACCAGCAGGCGGTGACGCTGGTGGCGCGCGCCGAGGGTGAGCTCGCCGCGGTCGCCACCTACACGCTGCCGGTGAACGAGTCGCGTCGCCTCGGGCTGCTCGTGCCGCCCAGCGCCGGCCTGCCGGCGGGTGACAGCGTGCTCGTGTCCGTGCCCAAGGGCATCGGCAGCGCCGCCACGATCACGGTGGACAATGCGCGCGACGAAGTGGTGACCGTGTTCGCCGAGCAGGGGCTGCGCTTCGTGAAGCTGGGCGAGGTGGACCCGAAGCAGCAGGCCACGCTGCCGCTGCCGGCGTCGATGCTTGGCCGTACCGATTCGGTGCGCGTGTTCGCCCGCCCGGCCGGTGCCACCGAGCGCACCACGCAGGCGCTGCGCGTGAAGGGAGGCGATCGCCTCGCCGTGATCGTGATGTAACGCCGGCCGGCAACGGCGCGGCACTGGACGCGGGCGCCTGGGTTTCTTCCCACGCGCCCGTCTTCACGTCCAGGTATCGAGAACCTCGAGAAAGGCATCGCCGTAGCGCTCGAGCTTGGCCTGGCCCACCCCCGGCACCTCCAGCAGCTCGGACGGCGTCCGTGGACGGCGCGCGACCATTTCCAGCAGCACCTTGTCACCGAACACGATGTACGCCGGCACACCGGTTTCGTCGGCCAGCGAGCGGCGCAACACGCGCAAGGCATCGAAGAGCGCCCGCTCGTCGTCATCCAGTGTGGCCACCTCGAGCGTCGTGCCCGACGGGGCGCTGCGGCCGCGCTCCCGCCGTGTCCATGACGCGTCGGCTTCGAACGCGAAGCGCTCGCGCGACGGCCGGCGGCGCGCATCGGCCTCCTGCGCGAGCAGGCGGGCCACCTCGGCTTCCACCGACTGTCCCGTGCAGACGTCACAGGAGATGCCGCAGGTGTCGATGGACTCGTCGAAGTGCGCCACCAGCGCCTGGTGCCGGCAGTGTTGACGCTCGAGCAGCTCGAAGAGCGCCACCGTGGCTGCGCGCGTCCGCTGCCGCAGCGCCGGATCTTCGAGCCGGTCGAGGAAGCGCTCATGCAGCATCACGTCGGCCCACGAATAGAACTGGATGCAATCGCTCGGCAGCCCGTCGCGTCCCGCGCGCCCGATCTCCTGGTACCACGACTCGATGTCCTTGGGCATGTCGCGATGGATCACGAAGCGCACGTTGGGTTTGTCGATGCCCATGCCGAAGGCGACCGTGGCCACCACCACGTCCACGTCGTCGCGCTGAAAGGCCTCCTGGTTGCGCGCGCGGTCGGCCGCCTCGAGCCCGGCGTGATACGGCAACGCGCGCACGCCCTTGGACACCAGGAACTCGGCGGTCTGCTCGACGCCCTTCCGGCTCTGACAGTACACGATGCCGCTCTCCCCCGCGTGCGCGCGCACCAGCGCGAGGATCTCCTGCCGGGTGTTGCCGCCCTGCCCCTTCTTCCGCACGCCGATGCGCAGGTTCGGGCGGAAGAACGAGCCCTTGAACCCCGCGGGCTTCTTCATGCCGAGCTGCCGCAGGATGTCGCGCGCCACCGGGCGCGTGGCCGTGGCCGTGAGCGCCAGCACCGGCACATCGAGGTCGTTCTTGAGTCCCGCCAGCCGGCGGTAGGACGGACGGAAGTCGTGCCCCCACTGGCTGATGCAGTGCGCCTCGTCGACCACGAGCAGCGTGATGGGGCACCCCTGCACGAAGTCGCGCAGCGACCCGTCGAGCGCCTCGGGGGCCACGTACACGAGCTCGTACTGCCCGGCGCGGAACGCCGCGAGCCGCGCGCGCCGCTCGTCGGGGTCGAGCGTGGAGTTGATGGCGGCCACTCGGAAGCCGAGGGCCGCCACCGCGTCCACCTGGTCCTTCATGAGCGAGATGAGCGGCGAGATCACGAGCACCGTGCCGCCGAGCAGGCGCGCCGGCAGCTGGTAGGTGAGCGACTTGCCGGCGCCGGTGGGCATGAGCGCGATGCAATCGCGCCCGGCGAGCACGGCATCGATGACCTCGCGCTGCCCGGGGCGAAACGACGAGTAGCCGAAGACGTCGTGGAGGACCGCGTCGATCGCACGCGAACGCGTGGGGGTGGGGCTGGGGGTGGTCACGTACTTCGGAACGGGCGGATTGTCATGAGTCGGCGGCCGGTTTAACGATCGCCGAGGGACTCTGGATAATCCACCGGGACCGACGCCCTTTGTGGGAGCAACCCGGCCGCTCACTTGGGAATGGGACATGCGCATGCTCCGACAGTGTCGTACGACGCACTTCGCCCTGATCTCGGCGCTCACGGTCACGCTGGGCTGCGCGGATGATCAGGTGCCGCGCCCAGGGGACCTGTCGGCCTCCCGCACCAGGACGCCGACGGTCATGAGCTACAGACTCGCACGGGTTGCCGAGCTGCAGGACGGGCAGGAGCCCGTCAGTCTCAGTGCATCGACCCTCGTCATGCGTGCCGACGGCTCGATGGTCGCTGCCGTCCCACGCGAGCAGACGATGTCGCTGTTCGACAGCATGGGAACGCGTCGCGGAAGACTCAGGCGAAGGGGGAGTGGCCCCGGTGAGTTCCGCTTGATCGACCGCGTCCTGCACCTCACGGGTGACACGGTCGCGGTGTACGACGCGATACTGCGGCGCCTGTCGTTCGTGGTGGGCGACGCTATGCTGGCGGGCACGGTCTCGGTGGCCGCGTGGTCGACCGGCGAGGGGGGCGCCCTACGCGTGGCGGGAAGGATGGGCGATGGACGTTGGGTGGTTCTCCGTACACGAGCGCCTCGGATGCATCAGCAGGGTGACCAGGTGGTCGTGGATACCCCGGTCGTCATGGTGGGCAGAGCCACGGACTCGCTGGTACCGCTGTTCCGGCTACCAGTGCGACGCCGCGTGGATGTCGTGGCGCCGCAGTGGATCGGCCAGCTGAGTTTGCGGACGGAGGCTCCTGGTGTCCTGGCCGTGTGTCGCGATGGGATCATCGTGGCCGACACGTCCGGGACGCGGCATTACGATGCACGGGGGCGCTTGCAGCGAGCGAACGCGCGGCCGATATCGCGCACACCGATCACGGCGACGTCAGGAGGCAGATCGGGACTGGTTCGT
>JBEILM010000082.1:0-16320 GCA_040379205.1 Gemmatimonas sp. | reverse complement strand
CCTCCGCCTCGATCCGATCGACATCGCCGACATTGCTGATGGGGATGGACAGCTGTTCGATGAACTCGCGCGTGTAGTGCAGGCGCGAGCGCTCGCGGGCCTGCAGTGGGTCGAATACATTCGGACCCGGGTAGAGGAGCCGGTCCTTCCCCGTGAGATAGCGTCTACGCTTCACTTCACCGAGCTCGCGCGACGCCTCGGCCACGTGGGCGGTGTCGCCGGTGCGTTCGGCAATGGCGAGCGCCTTGCGGAAGATGCGTTCGGCCTCGACGCGCCGTAGCGGCGTTCGCAGGCGCAGCCGCCCCAGCGCGAGCAGGTAGCGCGGATTGTCCGGATCGAGATCGGCCGCGCGGTCGAGCAGCTTCGAGGCCAACCGGCGTCGCATGCTGTCGCCGAGCCCGAGCTCGGTGGTGCGCAGCATCACCAGGCTGCGCCAGTAGAGCGCGTCCGGATCGCGCGGCGACTGGTCGGTGGCGCGCTCGAGCAGTTCGAGGGCGGCAGCGGTGTCGCCGAGTTCGGCCTTGGCTCGCCCTTCGCGGACGAGCTCCGCGGTGGGGATTCGGGGGCGCGACTGGGCGGGCAGGCCAGCGGGGGCCGCGGCTACGGCCCCGAGCAGCAGCCCCAGGGCGATCGCGTTGGGAAGTCGGAGCACCTTGGAAAGATAGGAGCGTGTACCGCGGGCGGGCAGGATGGTGACGTATACCACGGGCGTCTGTGGAACCGGGCGGGGCCCTTCACGTAGAATGCGCTATCCGGTGCCGCCTGATCGTATCGTCCCACGGTCACCGTGCGTCGCTGTTCCCTCATGTCTGGAGCCTTCATGTCGTCACGTTCGCGCCGGCCGGCGCTGTCCCGCTTGGTTGTCACCGGTGTCGTGCTCGCGCTCGCCCTGCCTGTGGGCGCGGCGCAGGCACAGGCGTACAACTACCCCGCCATGCAGATGCCCAGTGCGAGCGAGCGCGATTACACGGCATCGATCGTGGGCGGCGGCGGTACGACGCTGCTGTTCCAGTGGCGCGAGGGGGCGGGGAAGGGACTGCATTTTTCCCTTGACGCGGGGTTGGCCGACCCGAAAGGGCGCCTTGATCCCTTGCTGTTCGTAGGCGGCGGGCTCGGCAAGGAACTCTTGCGGGCCACCCGTGATCAACCGCTCGACCTGCTCTTTACGGCGGGCGCCGGTGCGGCGTTTGGTGGAAACGCCACGGCACTGCGGGTGCCGGTGGGGGTGAGCATCGGGCACACCTTCGGGCTCGATCAGGAGATGTCGATCACGCCGTTCGTGCATCCCCGGGTGTCGCTTGATGCCTGCGGCCGCTGTCGCCGCGACAATGAACGCGACGTGACGGCCAGCCTGAACTTCGACCTCGGGGCCAACTGGCAGGTGACGCGGCAATTCGCGGTGCGGGTGGCGGCGTCGTTCACGGGGTCGGATGTGGTCGGTACCGACGAGACGCTGGGTGTGGGCTTCAGCTGGACGCCGGCGGGGCTGGTGCGTCGATAGTCCCCCACTCAGCGTCGTCGCTTTCTGCGTGGGGCCCGCCGATCGGCCGACCGGCGGGCCCTCGTCTTGGGGGCAGGTCGCGGGCGAGGTGTTCGGTTCGTCCCAAACAAGGCGCCTGGACGATCCGGAGGGTGGCTGGTCACAAGGTTGTGGCCGGTTGGCATTGATTCACGGTGACGGGATTGATACTCTTGCTGTTCTCACAGGCAGACCGGGGTGCGACTGACCCCGCTCCGGCCCGTGAGGTCCTTCCATGTTTTGCGGTTCGTCCCGGTGAGCGCTCGACCGTCCCACCGTTCGTCCGTCCCACCGTTCGTCACCCCTCGTTCTCGTGTGTCCGTCCAGGGTTGTCCGTCGCGCGCGTCGTCCGCTGCGCTCGGCTGCTCGGGTCGGGCTTGGCTGGTCCCGGTGTCAGCGCTTGCTGGCCCCGGGTGCCTGGCCCGGATCGCGCCCCCTCCACGGGGCTATCCGGGTTCACCTGCCGTTGTCCTGCCTCCCGGGCCATCGGCGTTGTCCCCTCTCCCCCGTTTCCGGCGTTTGAACCGCCGAGGGCTGAGCATGTCGAGACTGATGCGGTGGCTGTACCGGGCGCCTCTGGCCCTGGCACTGTCCCTGTCGCCGTTGGTGGCGCAGGCACAGCAGGGACCGGCGGTGATCACCGGTACCGTGAAGAGCGAGTTCGGTGATCCGCTCGAGAACGCGAACGTGTACATCGTGGAGCTGGCGATCTCCGTCGGCACGAACGCGCAGGGTCGCTACACCATCACCATTCCGGCCGAGCGGGCGAGGAACCAGCTGGTCCAGCTGCGCGCCCGTGCGATCGGCTACCGGTCAATCGCCCGTCCGCTCACGGTGAGCCGCGGCAATCAGACGTTCGATTTCGCGCTGCAGAAGGACGTCAACCGGCTGACCGAACTGGTCGTGACCGGTGTGACCGGCGCCACGGAGCAGACCAAGACGCCCTTCACGGTGGCGCGCGTGACCTCCGACCAGATGCCGGTGCCCGCCACCAACCCGCTCACGCAGCTGCAGGGCAAGGTGGCCGGTGCGCAGATCGTGGCAGCCTCGGGTCGTCCGGGTGCGCAGCCCAGCGTCATCCTGCGCGCGCCCACGTCCATCAACGCGTCGGGTCGTACGCAGGAACCGCTGTACGTCGTTGACGGCATCATCATCAACGGCGGCCTCCCCGACCTGAACCCCGAAGACATCGAGTCGGTGGAAGTCGTGAAGGGCGCGGCCGCCGCGTCGCTGTACGGCGCGCGCGCCGGTAACGGCGTCATCCAGATCACCACCAAGACGGGCAAGACGTCGTCGCAGAACTCGATCAAGTTCGGTTTCCGTTCGGAAATCGGCACGGGCGACCTCGAGCGCCAGATCCAGATTTCGCAGCGGCACGGCCTGTTCACCGACGAAACGGGGACGCGCCTCTGCACGACGTCGGCGCCGACGGTGCCGGGCATGTCGTTCGGCTGCTACCGCAGCGTCGACTACGCCCGCGAAGCGCTGGCCGTGAACGAAACGGTCACCGACTTCGCCAACACGCCGGTCGGCTTCCCAATCGACCCGGGCGCCGGTTCGCAGGGTGCGCAGCTGCGCAACATCTACCAGGCCAACCAGTGGCCGGTGCAGACGTACGACGCGGTGAACCAGCTGTTCCGTCCGCAGCCCACCACGATCAACAACCTCGACGTGACCGGCCGCTACGGGAAGACCACCTTCTTCGGCTCGGTCAACCGTCTCGACCAGCAGGGCAATGTGCGGTTCCTGCAGGGCTTCCAGCGCAACTCGATGCGCCTGAACATCGACCAGCAGGTGACCGACAAGTTCTCGTTCTCGGCCAACACCTTCTTCAGCCGTTCGCAGCAGGACGGCCAGAACGAAGAGAACGGCGGGGGCAGCGTGTTCTTCCGTCTTACGCGCGTGCCGCCCCTCGTGGACCTCACGCGTACCGACAGCCGTGGCCGCCTGTTCATCCGCCCCAACCTCCAGGGCGCGGGGCTGCAAAACGAAAACCCGCTGTACGCGCTGCAGAACATCGACCGTCTGGACCAGAACGACCGCTTCCTGATCGGCTCCACGGCGCGCTACACGCCGTTCACGTGGCTCGACCTCGAAGCCAACTACTCGTTCGACAACAGCCGCGCGATCGGCCTCCAGAACACGGACAAGGGGTTCCGCACCACGGCGAACAACCCGGCCACGAACAACGGCAACGTGTTCCGCTTCAACACCAATTCACAGTCGTACAACGCCAGCCTCAACGCCACGGCGCGTTGGGAGCCCATGGAAGACCTGCGCACGCGGTACACCCTCCGCTACATCGCGGAAGAGCAGCAGTTCAACCAGGTCGTGTCGCAGGGGACGCAGCTGCAGCTGCAGGGCGTGCCGCAGATCGGCAACACGCTGGCCACCACGCGTACCGGCTCGTCGTTCCAGCAGACCATTCGCGGCGTCGGGTACTTCGGCTCGGTGAACGCCGAGTACAAGGACCGCTACATCGTGGACGCCCTGCTGCGTCGTGACGGCTCGTCGCTCTTCGGTTCCGAGCAGCGCTGGCAGACGTTCGGCCGCGGCTCGCTGGCGTGGCGCGTGACGGAAGAAGGGTGGTGGTTCCTGCCGCAGATGAACGAACTCAAGCTGCGCGCGTCGTACGGTACGGCCGGTGGCCGTCCGAGCTTCGCCGCCCAGTACGAAACGTTCTCGCTCAACGCCGCCGGTGTGGCCGTGCCGGGCGTGCTCGGCAACGCCAACCTGCGTCCGGAAATCGCGCGCGAAACCGAAGTGGGCGCCGACTTCGAGCTCTTCAACCGCCTCGGCGGCAACATCACCTACGCGCGCACGCGCGTCAACGACCAGATCCTGCAGCCGCCCCTGCCGGCCGCCTCGGGCTTCACCAGCCAGTGGGTGAACGCCGGTACGCTGCAGAACAGCGCGTTCGAAGTGTCGCTCAACATGCCCATCATCAGCCGCCGCAACCTGAACTACACGGCGCGCCTGACGTACGACCGCATCCGTTCGGAAGTCACCGAGCTCAACGTGCCGGCCTACAATTTCGGCAACTTCAACGTGACCAACTCGGGCGGTCTCTTCCGCGTCGAAGCGGGCGTGCCCTACGGCACGATGTACGGCCGCTCGTTCGTGCGCAGCTGCGGCCAGCTGCCGGGCGCCTTCCAGTCGCAGTGTGGTGGTGAGGGGAGCGCGTTCCAGCGCAACTCCGACGGCTACATCGTGTGGGTGGGCCAGGGCAACTCGCTGCAGGACGGCATTGCGCGCAACCTGTGGCAGGCCACCCTGCCGGCCACCGCAGCGCCCTTCGGCGTGGCGACGGCGTGGGGCCACCCGATGATCGTGCGTGACACCACCCTGGCCACGAATAACCCGGGGCGCGTGAGCGCAATTGGTCAGGCGCTGCCCACCTTCCGCTGGTCCACCTCGCAGACGCTGACGTACAAGCGGCTCACCGTGAACGGCCTCATCGACGCGACCGTGGGTCGCGCGGTACAGAACCAAGGGTTGGCGTGGTCGCTGCTCGACTTTATGTGGGGCGGCTCCGACCAAGCGGGCCAGACCACGGCCACCGCGCGTCCCATGTCGTACTACTACCGCGCCGGTCCGCCGGACAACGCGGCGGGTATCGGCGGGCTCTACGACGTGCTCGGCCCGAACGACTTCAACGTGGAAAAGGCCACCTTCGCGCGTCTGCGTGAAATGCTCATCTCGTACCGCGTGGGCAAGGTGCGCAACGTGGGTGACTGGAGCGTGAGCCTGATCGGCCGCAACCTCTACACGTGGACGAGCTACCGCGGATTTGACCCTGAAGTCGGTGTGTCCGGCAACTCCGGGCAGGCCGGGTCGGGCGTGCTCAACGCTTTCGACAACTTCACGTTCCCGAACATCCGCACGATCACGCTGTCGATCGGCACCACGTTCTGACCACGAGGGAGGGTGGCGCGCGCCCGCCGCGGCGGCGCGCCACCGCTCCCACCTATCCGAGAAATTTGATGCGACTCCATTTCCGTTCCGTTCTGTTCGCAGGCGTGGCGACGCTGTCGCTCGCGGCGTGCTCAACTGATCTGGCGGTCACCAACCCCAACAACGCCGACATCACGCGCGCGCTGGCCCGGCCAAGTGACGTCGAGAACCTGTTGGCTGGTGGCTTCAACCAGGTGGTGAACAACACGACCGGTGGCGCCAGCGACAACCTCAACAACTCGTTCCAGGTGATGTCCCACGAGAACTACACGGGACTCGCCAACTTCAACATGGGACCGCGCGCCGGCCTGCCGCGCACGCCCATCCTGAACTTCCCCAACAACCCGGGCAGCGCCTCGGTCTCGAACGACTTCAACGGTCTGTCGCGACTGGCGCGCTCCACCACCATCGCCCTCGAGCGGTTGGGCACCACGGGCTTCACGCTCGGCACGCCGGCGCAGGACCTGCGCGCCCGCGCCTATGGCCGCTTCATCCTCGGCCTCGCGCTCGGCAATCTGGCCCTGTCGTACGACTCGGCGGCCGTCGTGGTCCCCGGTGGTGACGCGGTGCCGGCGCTGGTGTCCTACGACTCGGTCATGAAGGCGGCCATCAAGCAGCTCGATGACGCCCTTGCTGATGCCAGCAACCCGGCCGCGGGCGGGGCCGGTGGGTTGCCGCTTCCCGCGTCGTGGCTCAACCTGTCGACCGGTAACGTTTCGGCGGATCTCTTCCAGCGCATCATCCGCTCGTATCGCGCCCGCTTCCGCGCCGAGGTGGCGCGGACGCCGGCCGAGCGGCAGGCAGTGAATTGGGGGCAGGTCATCAGCGATGCGCAGAACGGCATCACGGCCGACCTCAACATCGCCATGAACCCCGCCACTGGCTGGACTCAGACGTGGGTGGCGCAGCACTACACGGGCACCAACTGGCACGTCATGACGCCGATGATCATCGGCATGGCGGACAGCACCGGGGCGCAGTACCAGGCGTGGCTCAACCAGCCGCTGCTCAACCGCCAGCCGTTCCTCATCCGCACGCCCGATCAGCGCTTCCCGGCCGGCAACGACCGCGCGGCGCAGCAGGCGGCGTCGAACGGAGGGGCACAGGGGTCGGTGCTGCCCACGGGCGTGTACTTCAGGAATCGCGTGATTGCCAACGACGGCGCTGCCGCCGACGGCACCTGGGGCTTCTCGTGGTACGACCACGCCCGCTTCCAGGCGTTCCAGAACGCGGCGCGCATTGGCACGTTCCCGCACATGGTCATGCCCGAGATGTGGGGGCTGATCGCGGAGGGCGCCATTCGCACCGGCAACTTCGCCCTCGCGGCGACGATGATCAACAACACGCGCGTGAGCCGCGGCGGGTTGCCAAGTGTGGCGGGCATCACCGATCTCACCACGCCCGTGTCGGGCGGCAGCAGCTGTGTGCCGCGCATTCCGGTGTTCAGCGGCGGCAATTTCACCACGCGCTGCGGCAACATCCTCGAAGCCATGAAGTGGGAAAAGCGCATGGAGATGGCGTACATCTCCTATGGCGCCTGGTACTTCGACATGCGCGGCTGGGGCGACCTGCCGGAAGGCACGCCGATTCACTTCCCGGTGCCGTGGCAGGAGCGTGACGTGCGTGTGCAGCCGTTCAACAACATGGGTGGCGTGGGCCAGCCCGGCGGCTCGCAGCGCGGCACCTACGGCTTCTAAGGCCTCACCTCACATTCATGCGTCGAGCGGCTGCCATCCTGCCTACCGCGCTGGTACTGGTGTCCAGTGCCTGTTACTCCTACGTCCCCGTCACCGGTGCGCCGGTGCCGGGGCAGGAGATCGCGCTCGTGGTCACCGATCGCGGCCGGGTCGCACTCAACGAGCGGCTCGAACCGGAAATCGATGAGCTCCGCGGAACGCTCGTGCGCAAGACCGACAGCAGCTACACGATGGCCATGAAGCAGACGGTCACCCTCCGTCGTACCACCTCCACCTGGGCTGGCGAGTCGCTGAGCGTCGCGTCGGCCTACGTGGGGACGGTGCGCCGGAGAGAACTCTCGCGGTCTCGCAGCTGGCTGGTGGCCGGCGGTGCCGCCGCGGCCATCGTTGCCTTCATTGCCACACGCCGCTTCCTCGACGGTAATTCCAGCGTCGAAACCGATCCCTCCAAACCGCCTACGGGTCCCGGGCCAGCTTCGGTCCGCATCCCCGTGTCGTTTCCATTCCGGAGTCACTAGATGCGTTTCCGTCATCTCTCCTCCCTGATCGCTGCGGCCGCCGCTCTGTCGGCGTGCAGCACCGACGAAGTGAGCGGGGTTGCCACTCAACTCGCTCCGGCCGCGTCCGTGCGCTACGTGAACGCGGTCGGCGATACCAGTGCGCTCGACTTCCGCTTCGTCGATGGGGAAGTCGAAGGCTCGCCGCAGTTCGCCGGCATGACCTTCCGTCAGTTCACCCCGTACCAGCGCGCCCGTGCCGGCACCCGCCGCATGCGCATCTTCACCAACCCGCAGCAGTACGGCAACAGCATCGACGTTGCCCTGCAGCAGCACATCGATACGACGTTCACCTTCGAGGCGGGGAAGCGCTACACCATCATGTCGTTCGGCTTTTCCCGCGCCGGGGCCACGCCGCGTCACCGCCTCGTGATCACCGAGGATGTGCTCCCCACCACGCTCGACGCCACGGCGGTTGGCGTGCGCACCATTCATGCGGCCGCGGGCGTGGGCAACGTGGATGTGTGGGTGCAGCCCAGTGAAGCGGCGGCCGGGGTGACGGGCGCCCCCACGGCGTCCAACGTCGCACCGCTCGCGGCCACGGCGTATCTCTCTCTCACGGCGCGCCCGGCGGGCTCGCTGCTGTACCGCTGGGACGTGGCGCCGACCGGCACCACGACACCCGTGACCATGTCGCCGAGCAGCGGCCTGCCCGGGCAGGCCGGGACGGCGGCGCAGAATCCGCTCGTCGGTTTCCAGGTGGGTCGCAGCATCATCACGGCCATCGTGTTTGCGCCGTCGGTGGTCGGATCGCGTGCGCCGCAGGGTGGCGAGTTCGCCAACGTCGGCATGCGTTTCCTGCCCGATCGTCATCTCGATACGACGGAGCAGTAACCTCGGCCGCCCTGGTGGGACCGAAGCCGCCGCTTCCCTCGGGAGGCGGCGGCTTCGAACTTTGGCCCACCGCTTCGGGTATCTTGCGGGAGCGGTACCACCGGCCGTCACCAACCCCTTACTTCATCCGCAGGCGTCATGTCTCTCGCCACCAGCGCTCCGCTCACGAGAGCTCCGATCACGGGGCTCGTTGCCCTTGCCGCAGCGTCGCTGCTCACCGCCTGCCAGGCCGCCAAGGCGCCCGATGTGGCGGCCGCTCCGGTCTCCAGTGTGCCCATGGGAACGGGCGGCGGAACGCGCGGCTTCGGCTTGGAGGTCACGAAGCGCACCGATGGCGTGGAGACCACCGTGGCCGCCTCGCGGGCTGCCGTGTTCACGGCCCTCGAGGCGGTGTTTGCCGGGCTCCCGCTTCCGCTCACGGTCCGTGACGCGGCAGCCGGTACCATTGGCAACGAAGGGTACAAGTTTCGCCGCAAGCTTGGCGACATGCCCTCTCGCAAGCTGTTCGACTGCGGCGGGAGCTCCGGCATGCCTAACGCCGAGACCTACACCATCAAGATGTCGGTGCTGACCAATGTGACCGACGCGGGAACGGGGAGCACGACGCTCACCACGGTCGTCGTGGCGAGTGCAGAGAACCCCAACTATCCCGGTTCCGGCGTGAGCTGTTCCTCCACCGGTGCCCTCGAGGCGCGCATTGCCGACGATCTGCGTCGTCGCCTCAACGCGACCCCCCGCTGACGACCCACACCACGATCATGTCCTCGCTCTTCCCGCAGCGCGCCCGGCGCGCGGCGTGCCTTGCCGCCGGTTGCGCGGTCCTGGCCATGCCCATGGGGCAGCTGGCGGCGCAGTCCGGCGCCGCCGCGGCGCCCGTGACCGGCATTGTCGGCGTGGTGGTGGACAGCGCCGGACGCACCATTCGCGATGCGCAGCTGACCGTGCGAGAGGCCGGCAAGCGCGGGGCGAATGCGCGCAAATGGGAAGCGCGCTCCGACTCCGTGGGCCGCTTCCGCATTGAGGGTATTGCGGCGGGCACGCTGCGCCTCGAAGTGCTGCGCGATGCCTACGAACCGGCCGGCTTCGACCTGCAGATCGCCAACGGCGTGGTGGCGGAAGTCCGCCTGCGTCTGGTGGAAGACGAAGTGTGGCAACTGGCCAAGCGGGCGGCTGACTCCCTGGCGCGTGAGGACAGCATTGCCGCCGCCGCCGTGCGCGGCCGCAGTAGCGCCCCGCTGCTCGCAGCGCCAGCGGGAGCGATTGCCGACAGTGCACGGGCCACCGGCACCACCGAAGTGACCTTCAGCCAGGTCATCACCGCATCCTTGCCGGCGTCCACGGCGCCAGCGGGGCTACGCCGCCCGGGAGCGCCGTCCAACCTCCTTACCGGTCGTGTGCTCACGCCCTCGGGTGAACCGGTGGCGCGCGCGCAGATCCAGGCCATGGGGACCAACTTCTTTACGCTCACCGACTCCACCGGCCGGTTCTTCTTTCGTGACCTGGCACCCGGCCCGTATTTCGTGCGTGCCCGCAAGGTCGGGTTCGAGCCGGTGGTGTTCACCGCCACCCTCGCGGCCATCGACTCCCTCGAAGCCGCCGTGCGGCTCACGCCGCTCCTGGGTGTGAACACCACCCGCCTCGATACCATGCGGGTCACGGCGGAATACGACCGCATGAGTCGCCGGCTCAAGGGGTTCGAGGAGCGCCGCGCCACCATTCGCGGGCTCTTCATCGACCGCCAAGAAGTGGCCATGCGCAAGCCGCAGCTGCTCAGCGACCTGCTGCGCGGTCGGGGCAACATCACCGTGCAGCGCAACGGCGTGGGCGATACGCAGATCTTCGGGTCGCGCCTGAGCATCAGCACCGGCTACTGCCCGCTCGCGCTCATCCTCGACGGCACGCTCATCAATACCAACGGCGGGCGCATGGACAACTTCGTGCCCATCGACATGGTCGCGGCCATCGAGGTGTACAACAGCGGCACCTCGGTGCCCGGCGTGTTTGCGCGCCCGGAGACCGACTGTGGCGCGGTGATCGTCTGGACCCGCTGAGGCGCCACACGCCGCCTCTCCGCGCGTCATTTTTTTCGCGCCTCGATCTCCGCTTGCGGATCGCGCAGCCAGATGACGATCACCGCGCAGTCGCCGTAGCGCTGGTGCTCGGGCGGCGTGGACAGTCGGCTGGTGTACACCTCCATGGCCCGGATGTCCTGGGCGCGGATCATCGCTTCGGGGCCAATCGCGCCGCCGGCATCGAAGCGCACACGGTTCACCACGAACGCGGGAAAGCACCCCGTACCACGGCCCGCCACCAGGCGCTGGCTGCGGTCGCTGGAGCGCCCGCGAATGCCGGGCACCATGCGCAGGGCGGTGGACAGGTCGTTGACCCCCGCCAGCGATTCACGCTCGAAGAAGTACCCGGTGCCCTTCCTGCGCCGTTCCTCGAAGCCGGCGGAGTCCCACGCGGCGGTACGTGACGCGCGCACCACGAAGGTGCCCAACACGGCGAGATTGCGATCGATGGTGATGTCGCGATCCACCTGCTCGCCGGGGCGCACGTTCACCCCCAGGCGCTGCGGCTGAAAGCCGATCGCACGGACCTCCAGCGTGCGAATGCCCGCCGGCACACTGTCGATGACAAAACGACCGGCCGCGTCGGACACCGTGCGGCGCCCGGGGCGGTCGATGCTCACCGTCACGTTGGGGAGGCCGTCGCCTGCCAAGGTGAGAATACGCCCCGCCACGCGCGCCGGCCGGACCTCGGCGCGAGGTGCGACCGTACGCGGTGCCACCGCCCTCGGCACGCTGTCCCGTGCGGGGGCCACGGGATCCACCGACAGATCGTAGCCCGCCAGCACGCGCGCGCCCAGCTGCACGCGCAGATGCGCCGCTTCGTCCGGATGGGCGGCACTCCACAGCTCCACCGGAGAAAAGCGCGGAACACCACACAGCACGAAATGCCCGTCGGCGTCGGTACGCACCCGCGCGCGCGGTCGGCTTCCGGATCCCGCGAAGCTCGAATCGCTCGAGCGCCACGCGCCGATCACCTCGACGCCAGGAAGCGGCGTGTCATCGCTGGCGCGGCGCACCGTGCCCAGCAGCGCCCCGGTGCCGCCCTGCAGCGTGGGTCTGCACAGGGCGCTGAGAAACAGCTCCGGCGTGGGCAGCCCCACGAATCGTGGTGCACTGTCGGTCACGACGAGCGGGACCGGGAGCGTCGTGACGCCGATGGAGTCGAGCACCGGATGCCGAACCAGCAACCGCTGCGCGCCTCGGGCCACGCTGTCAAGTGCGAACGCGCCGTGCGCATCGGTGAGCACGGCACCCTCGCGCCCTTCGACGGACACGAGGGCGCCGCGCAGCGTGTCGTTGGTGACCAGCGAATCGATGAGCACGCCGCGCAGCGTGGTGCGCCCGGTGAGCCCGGGGGGCACGACCAGCGTGCTGCCGGTGGCATCCCATGCCGGGGCAGACGCGCGAACGCGTGGGGCACACGCGGCCGCCAGCGCTAGCGAACCCAGCAGCGCGAGTACCGCGCGCATTCGCGTCGTGCGCGTCGTGCGCGTCGTGCGCGTCGTGCGCGTCGTGCGCCCCAGGCGCCTCATGCGCCGGTCACCGGGCAGGGAACGGACATACGTGAATCGTACGGTCCGGTGGCCACGATGGCGAACGGCTACGCGAGCAACTCGGAGACGAGCGCCACACTGCGGTCGGTGGCACCACGTTCGGCCTCCACCACCGCGCGGGCCGCGTGACCGGCGGTGCCGCACGCCCCGGGATGGCCGAGCCACCGCCCCAGGGCGTTCTCCAGGGCTGCCGATCCGCTCACCGCGGTGGCTCCGCCCGCCGCCAGCAGCAGCCCTGCCTCGCGGCTCCCGCCATGCCGCGGGCCGAAGAGTACGGGGGCGCCGAAGGCTGCCGGTTCGATGGCCGAGTGCAGGCCGGCGCGATGAAAGCCCCCGCCCACGTACGCCGCCGTGGCCTGCGCATACAGATCGCCCAGCACCCCCACGCGATCCACCACGATCAGATCGGCGTTGGGGTCGGCCTCCCCGCGCTCCAGCTCGCCCAGGGTGACCGTGCGCATGCCCCGCGTGCGTCCCCAGGTAAGCAACGGCGCCAGATGCGCCGCAGTGGGTTCGTGCGGGGCCACGATGAGCCGCGCCGACGGCAGCGCACGGCGCAGGGACTCCCACGCCGCCATGAGCACCGCCTCATCGCTGGGCCAGGTGGAGCCGGCCACCAGTGTTGGCCGATCGCTGGCGGTGCTGCGCACATGGAGCGACGTCCGATCCACCGCCGTGGCGCGCCGCCACACCTGATCGAAGCGCGTATCGCCGGTCACCCGCACGCGGCTGCGCGGCACGCCAAGCTCGATGAGGCGCTCGGCGTTCGCCGCATCGATGGCCCCCACCAGCGAGAGGGCGGCATACGCATCGCGCAGCAGCGCCCGCGACAGGAACGAACGTCGCCCCGATCCTTCGGCCAGCGTGGCGCTGAGCAGGGCCACGGGTACGCCACGGGCCACCGCGCGCTCCACCAGCACCGGCCACACATCGAGCTTCACGAACACCAGCAGACGAGGCTGCAGCAGGTCGAGCAGGCGCTCCGCCCCGTGCACGGTATCGAACGGCAGGTACTCGGTGAAATCGGCGTGGACCGAGCGGGCGAACTGCTCGGCGCTGGGCGAAAAAAACGAATACGCCTGCTGCATACCTGGGTGCGCCGTGCGCCACGCCTCGGCGACGGGGCGCGCCTGCAGCCCCTCTCCTACCGACGGGGCGTGCCACCACACGAGCGGTCGCACACGGTCACGCGCGCGTGCCGTTTGCGCGGCCCACCGGTCGAGCAGCCCGCGTCGGGCCCGCAGCGAGCGCCAGCCCTTGCCGGAGGTGTTGGGGGCCATGGAGGCCAGCACATTCGCCATGCCGGTTGCTGCCTGGTACCACGGACGCCACGCCGGATGCATGAGCAATGACGGGGGGCGCGCCGACTCAGCGGCCGGGGCGACCCTTGGCCGACCGCGCCACGACCAGCGCCGTATCGATGGCCTGACGGAAGTCCTGATACGGGAGCGCGCCCTTCACCAGGAAATTGCCGATGATGAACGATGGCGTGGACTGCACGCCAGCCTGCGTGGCCTGCGCGATGTCGTTGTTCACGAGGTTCGCGATGGGCGCCGACACGCGGCACTTGTCGAACGTCGGCACGTCGAGCGACAGATCGCGGGCGAGCCGGGAGAGGAGCGGCGACACATCACTCATGCCGCGCGCAGTGGCGAAGTTGTCGAAGATGCTGTCGGCGTACTCCCAGAACTTCCCCTGCGCCCCGGCGCACAGCGACGCCTGCGCCTGCGCGCGCGCGTGCGGGTGAATGCTTTCGAGGGGCAGGTGGAGGTACGCGAAGCGGATCTTCCCCGGATCGATGTAGTCCCGCTTGAGCCGCGCCATCGACGAATCGTGCCACTGCTTGCAGTAGGGGCACTGGAAGTCGCTGATCATGACGACCCACATGGCACTTTCCGGTCCCATGAGGCGGCTGCGATCGGCCTTCTGCATCAAGGCCATATCCGCCAGCGAGTCGCCCCCCGCGATGACCGGTTGGGCGGCCGTGGCCGACGCCGGTCGCGCCGCGGTCGCCGTCGAGTCGGCGCCGCCGGTGCGCTGGCGGGCGGCGGCATCGGCCCGCCCGCAGGCGGCCGTGGCGCCCAGCCAGAGAAGGAGCGCCGCAGCGCGCAGAACGGGGGATGTACGGGCCATGCCAGAAGCCTAGCGCCCCGAGCCGCAGCGCGCACGGTCCGGGGGCGAGTTGAGCCGGGCGCGGGCTGGCACTTTGGCCATGGCGCGGGAGTATAGTTCCTCTGTGCAGATGAACCGACCCAAGGGACGACCACGGAGGCTGGTGTGGCTCCTCGCCATCATGGGCGCGGCGGCACCGCTAGGGGCGCAACCGCCGGCGTTGCCGCAACCGGTGGGCTATGTCAACGACTTTGCCAACGTCATTCCCGACGAGGCGGAACGGCGCCTGACGGCGTTGGCGGAACGCCTCAACGCCGCAACGCGCGGCGACATGGTGGTCGTGACGCTTCCGGATCTGGCGGGACGTCCGGTAGAAGAGACGGCCCTGCGGTTGGGACGCGAGTGGAAGATCGGCGCGGACGCGCAGATCGGCGACGCGGCCCGCAACGCCGGCGTGGTCATTCTCATTGTTCCCAAGGAGACGGCGCAGGATGGCCGCGGTCGTTGCAGGATCGAGACGGGGCAGGGCGCGGAGGGGTTTCTCACCGACGCCACGGCCGGGGCGCTCTGCCGCGAGCAGGGTGAGCGGTTTCGCGCCCAGGATTACGGCGGTGCCATCGAGGCCATCGCGTTCGGGGTGGCCGATCGCTATGCCGCGGCATTCAACGTCACGCTCGACGGCCAGCCGCGGGAGCCACGGCGCTCCTCACGCAGTCGTCCCGATGGCGGCGGTTTTCCGGTAGCGCTGGTCATCATCATCGTCCTGTTCGTGCTCAGTTCCTTTGGCGGACGACGGCGACGGGGGTGCGTGGGGTGCCTCCCCATTCCTGTCCCGGGGCCGGTAATCTACACGGGCGGGTCGCACGGGTGGGGCGGCGGCGGCTTCGGGGGAGGCGGTGGCGGCGGGTTCGGTGGATTCGGCGGCGGTGGCGGGTTCAGCGGTGGTGGCGGTGGCTCTGACTGGTAAGGCATGGACATGGCAGCGAAGACGATGACGCTCGATGAACTGGTCGCGCAGCTGACGCGCGTGCACGGCGAGGCCCTGCAGGCCGTCGTGCTGTACGGCTCGGCCGCGAGTGGCGAGGACATTGCCGGCCGCTCGGACCTCAACGTGTTGGCCATCGTGCACACCATGTCGCTCGCCTCACTCCGGGCGCTCGGCCAGACGATGCGCGCCTGGCAGGAGGCGGGGAACCCGCCCGTGCTCGAACTGACCACGGCCGAGTGGGTGTCGTCGGCCGACGTGTTCCCCATGGAGTACGCGGACATTCTCGAGCG
Source organism: Gemmatimonas sp. (assembly GCA_040379205.1). GTDB lineage: Bacteria > Gemmatimonadota > Gemmatimonadetes > Gemmatimonadales > Gemmatimonadaceae > Gemmatimonas. The sequence goes on along the minus strand of JBEILM010000082.1, from coordinate 744 downwards.
CCATCGCGTACTGGCCGGCTCGTTGCCGCTGGAGGGGGTCACGGTCTCGCTCTCCGACTTGCGGTTGCAGGTGGAGCAGGAGGCCATGGGCAAGCTGCTGCGGCTGCGCCGGGGCGTCATGCTGGCCGGGACCGACAACGACCGGCAGCAGGAGCTGCTGCGCGCGAGCCTCAGCACGCTGCTGGTCATCTTCCGCGGCGTCATGCGCCTGCAGGGTGACGTGCCGCCGCGCGACAGTGCCCAGGTCATTGCCACCGTGAGCGCCCGGTGCGGCTTTCCGGCGGCGCCCTTTGAACAGGTGCTGGCCTACAAGCGCGGTTCGGCGATGCCGTCCGGCGACACCGAACGCGTGCTGGAGGGGTATGTAGCGGGGATGACGGCTCTCGTGGCCTATCTCAATCGCTTCCAGTTGCCGGGCCAGGGCGCCATGGCTGGCCTGCCTCCGCAGTAGCTTTCCATCGCATCCTCAAGGTCATCATCCAGGAGTGTTCCGTGGCGTTTTTGCATCAGACCCGTCGTCGCGCGCTGATCGTCGCGATCACCATGCCGCTCGCCTTCGGGGCGTGTGGGTACAACAGCATTCAGGCGTACGATGAAGCGGCCGCCCAGGCCAAGCAGAACATCGATGCCCAGCTGCAGCGGCGCGCCGATCTCATCCCGAACCTCGTGAACACCGTGAAGGGGTTTGCCGCGCAGGAGGAGAAGGTGCTCACCGAGGTGACGCAGGCCCGCGCGGGGTTGGTG
>JBEILM010000081.1:0-16428 GCA_040379205.1 Gemmatimonas sp. | reverse complement strand
TCGGCGCGCGCCGCATTCGCGCAGAAGGCGAGCGCTTCGGCGATGATGTGCACCCACTCGCCGGACTGCTCGACATTGGCCGGGCAGCGCGGCAGCTCGCTCCGCTCGGCGACCGCCTGCACCGTGCCTTCGGCCACCACGCCGAGTTGCACGGTGCGTTCGGCGATATCGTCGGCCCAGCCAACGGCCAGCGTGGCCACGGCGTCGAACAGTTCGTGCAACGGCTGGAAGTGCGGCCCGCGCACATTCCAGTGGGCCTGCTTGGCCTGACGCTCGAGGTCCAGGAAGTCGGCCAGCCGTTCGTTCAGGATCAACCCCATCGCGGCCCGCGTGTTCTCGGGCAGATCGACGCGGGTCCGGTGACGGGTGTGCAGTTCGGTACTGGTCATGACCTTCATCTCCAAAGGGTGATCGGGCTGAGGCCCGGTGGTTCTACCCGCATCGGCGCCACGTGCTCCGGCCAATCTTCGGCCGCGTCCGAGCCTGCGCGAGCGGGAATGCCTGACAGGCGAGGTCGCCATTGCCACGGCGCGTCGCCCCAGACTACATTTGCAGCCTGTCGTGGTTTCCGCAGGAAACGAGCGGGCCAAGGCGGCACGCGTCGGACAAGTTGCCGTACGGCAAGGCGTTCCGATGTCGTGGAGTCGAGGAGAGATGGCCGAGAGGCTGAAGGCACCGGTTTGCTAAACCGGCATAGGGGGTCAACCCCTATCGCGGGTTCGAATCCCGCTCTCTCCGTGCCGCGGGTCCGCCGGATCGCCGGCGGGCCCGCGTTTGTTTTTCCGACCGCTTCGGCTCTCTCCGGTACCCGGACTGTGGCACATATGTCGTCTGCGACTCCCGCGAAGCGCCCACGGGTCCGCTTCGCTCCCTCTCCCACGGGGTTCCTCCACGTGGGCGGCGCCCGCACCGCGCTCTTCAACTGGCTGTACGCCAAGAAGTACGACGGCGACTTCCTGCTCCGCGTCGAGGACACCGACCGCCAGCGCAGCACGGACGAAAGCACCCGGGCCATCTTCGAGGGGCTCGAGTGGCTGGGACTCGCCTGGGACGAAGAGGTCGTCTACCAGGGTGCCAATGCCGCCCGGCACTACGCCGACGCCCACCGGCTGCTGGAGTCCGGCGCCGCCTATCGCGACTTCACGCCGCCCGCCGAGATGGAGCGGTTACGCGCCGAAGCCGAAGCACGCGGCGACACCTTCCGCTTCGACCGGTCGCTCGCCGACCTGAGCCCCGAGGCCCTCGCCGAAAAGCTCGCCCGCGGCGAGCCGTACGCCATCCGCTTCAAGGTCCCCGACGGGCATACCGATTGGCACGACCTCGTGCACGAGCGCATTGCGTTCCCCAACAAGGACATCGAGGACTTCGTCATCCTCCGCTCCGACGGGACGCCGGTGTACAACATGGCCGTGGTGTCCGACGACATCGCCATGGGCATCACGCTCGTCATGCGGGGCGACGACCACATTTCCAACACGCCCAAGCAGATCCTGCTCTATCGCGCGCTCGGCGCCGAGGAGCCGCAGTTCGCGCATGTGCCCATGATCCACGGCACCGATGGCAAGAAGCTGTCCAAGCGTCACGGCGCCACGGCCGTGGGCGACTACCAGCATCTGGGGCTGCTGCCGCAGGCCATGCTCAACTTCCTCGCGCTGCTGGGCTGGTCGCCGGGCGACGACACGGAAGTGATGAGCATGACCGACCTCATCGCCCGCTTCGATGTGGCCGGCCTGCACAAGAAGGCCGCTGTCTTCGATCCGAAGAAGCTGGAGTGGATGAACGGACAGCACCTGGCGCTCATCCCCATCGACGAGTTGGCGACCGTCGTCGCGCCGCTCATCGAGCGTGCGGGGTTGGCCACCGTGGCCGATCTCGAGGCGCGTCACGCCTGGTTCTGCGGCGTACTGGAGCTGCTGCGCATTCGCGCCCGTCTCACCGACGAGATCGTGGCGCAGGCGCGCCCGTTCTTCGTGGAGGCGGTCGAGTACGACGCGGACGCCGTCACCAAGCAGTGGCGTGATGCCGCGACGACGTCAGACATTCTCGAGGCCACGCACGACCGGCTGGCCAGCCTCGACGTGTGGGAACCAGCGGCCATGGAGGAAGGGCTGCGCAAGCTGGCGGAGGAGCGCGGCATTTCGGGCGGCAAGATCTTTCAGCCGCTGCGCGTGGCGCTCACCGGGCTCACCGTGAGCCCGGGTATCTTCGATGTGCTGCTGTACGTGGGGCGCGAGCGCTCGCTGGCGCGCATCGGCGCGGCGGTGTCGTATCTGCGGCAGGCGGTGTAGCGGCAGTGCGCGTCGCGCGCGATGTGGCGCGCGATGTGGCGCGCGACACGCATCACCCCACCCTAGTTGCCGCCCTTGTCGCTCGACTTGACGGGGGCGGCGACGCTGGCGCTGGGCGCCCGCAGCCGTTCGCGGCGCTCGGTGTCGCGCCGGGCGTCCATCTCCTTCACGACGCGCTTGAACTCGGCTTCGCCCATGCCGCGTTCGGACATGCGCATGATGTCCGCCCGCGACTGCGACAGGCGCGCTTCGCGGCTCATCGCCGTGGGATTGCCCGACATCGAGGCAGCCGTGCCGGCGTTGAGCGGCAGCAGCCCGAGCAGCGCATTGGGGATCATGACCTTGCCGAGGCGGATGCCCTGCTGGTCCCACCCCCACTTGCCCCCGTTCTTGTCGGTCTTGGTCCAGTCACCCGGCTGGCGGCCGTAGTCGCCACGGGCGCGCGCCAGCGAATCGACGGAGTCCTGGGCGGCCATGAGGGCCCCGCGCATGATCTCCCCGATGTTGTCGGCGCGGTCACCCGTGCCGGTGCCGTTGCCGGAGCCGCCGGCCCCGCCGCCACTGCCGACGGGCCCACGCCACACCCGCTCATCGGAGTAACCGGGGCGAACGCCGCGGACCTCGGGATCGAGGGCGCCGATGCCGTTGGCCCGTGCCCCGCCGCTCCCGGTGTCGCGCGGCAAGGCCACCGGCGGGGCGCCGGCCGGCACCCCCGACGGGACGGCTCCCGGAGCCGATGGCGCCGCGGTGCGTGACGGCGCCGTGACCGGGCGACGCGGCGTCTCGGTGGTCGCGGTGCGCGGCACCTCGGACGGCGCCGGTGTGATGAACGTGAGGCGTTCCTCGGGGGCCCGCTCCCGTTCGCCGAAGTTCAACCAGTCACGCACACCGTGCCCGAACGTGAGGAGCTGGACGAGCACCGCACCCACCACGACGTGCAACCCGACGGCCACGGCCACCGCGCGCGGTGAGCGCCGCTCCCCCTTGGGCAGCCCGACGAGCCGCGTGCCCAGCACCCCTCGCTCCAGCCGACGTCGCGCGCTTCCGCGAGTGCCACCCGCAGGGGCGCCATCGTCGCGGCCCGCGGGCGGCGTGGGAGGAAGGGGTCGGGGCATGCGTGAAAACTACTCAGGGGAGCGGCAGAATCGCCCTCAGGAGCCGGCGACCACGGGATTAGACACCCGGCTGAGCCCGTGCAGTTCCACCTCGACGACATCGCCGGGATGAATGGCCCGAGTCCCGGCCGGCGTGCCGGTCGCCACGATGTCTCCCGGTTCCAGGGTGAGGAACTGCGAGATGTAGTGCAGCAGGAACGGGATCTTGAAGACCATGTCGGCCCCGGTCGCGTGCTGCACCACGGTGCCATTCACGCGGGTGATGAGCTCGATGGACTCGAGATCGTCGGGGGCGGCCGCCGGCTGGCCGATGGGACAGAACGTGTCCAGGCCCTTGGCGCGGGCCCACTGGCCATCGTCGCGCTGCAGGTCGCGCGCCGTCACGTCGTTGAGCGCCACCACGCCCCCGATCGCCGCGCGCGCCTCCGTCTCCGATGCCGCCTTGCTGAGACGCGTGCCGATCACCACCGCGATCTCTCCCTCGAACTCGATGTGCGTGGACACCGGGTGCAGCACGATCGGATCACCCTCACGGATGATCGCCGACGATGGCTTGAGGAAGAGCAACGGTTCCTTGGGCACGTCGTTGCCCATCTCGCGGGCGTGAGCGACGTAATTGCGTCCGACACAGACAATCTTGGAGGGCGTGCGCATGGCGGTGATGGGGCGACGGAATGTCGGGGAAGAGCGACCACCCCATCGGGGGCGGCCGGCGGCGGGGGCGATGGGACGGTTGCATCCGATCGCCCGGTAATTGGCGGCCGGAACCGTTCGCCGACAACCCGTCGCGCCGTTCCGGCAGCGGCGGGTTCACCCGCTTCGGTAGAAGCGAGACACCTCACGACGCACGTCGCCCCATGCGCCGATCACGCGCCGGGCCGGCGGCAGGGAATCGAGCAGCGCCCGGCCGTAGCGCTTGGTCACCAGCCGCGGATCACTCAGCACCACCACACCGGCATCCGTCCCCGTGCGAATGAGGCGGCCGAAGCCCTGTTTGAGGCGCAGGGCGGCGTGCGGCAACTGGTACTCGCCGAAGCTGTTGCCCCCACGCGCCTCGATGGCCTCGCACTGTGCCGCCACCATGGGCTCGGTGGGAACACGAAACGGCAGCTTGGCGATGAGCAGCCCGCGCAGCGCACTCCCCGGCACGTCCACGCCTTCCCAGAAGGTGGCCGTGCCCAGCAGCACAGCGCGCCCCGAATCACGGAAGCGTTGCAGCAGCACGTCGCGCGGCTCCTCGCCATGCACGAGCAGCGGCCATCCCGTGCCGCCGCCCGGTCCCCGCAGCCATTCGGCCATCTCGCGCACGTCGCGGTGGCTGGTGAACAGCGCGAACAGGCCGCCATCACTGGCGGTCATGAGGTCGCGCAACTGCCGCGCCACGCTGGCGAAATGCTCGCGCGCGTTTTCGTTGGGCGCCGGCAGGTCGGTGGGCACCACCAGCAGCGCCTGTCGCGGATAGTCGAAGGGCGACGGAAAGACCGCCGACCGCTTCGTGCGCTTTGCCTCGTCGATGCCGAGGCGCTGTTCGAGGAAGCCGAAGCCCCCGTCGGTGGCGAGCGTGGCGCTGGTGATGACGGCGGTGTCCACGCGCTCGAACAGGTCCTCGCGCAGCACCGGCGCGAGGTCCAGGGGCACACAGTGCACGGCGAGATTGCGTTCGGTGGCCGTGGGCTTGCCCTGGAACTCCATCCAGCGCACCACCGCCGGCCCGTCGGCGGGCGGCATCAGCGCCTTGGCCAGGGCATCGCCGGCATTCTGCAGCCGCCGGATCACCGCCCGCACTTCGTTGAGCAGTGGGGCGAGCTCCTCGCTGCGCTTCTCGTCGGTCTCGAGGCGATCGCGCACCACCTTAAGCCCCACCGCCAGCGCGTCGATCTCGGTGAGCAACTCCGTGAGCGTGCCCTCGATGCCGTTGCGCCAGAGGTCATGCTGCTGGAAGTCGGACGACAGCCGCATCACCGGCGTGCCCTGTGTCTCGAGCACCGCTGCCAGCAGCTCGAACAGCAGTTGCACCCGATCACGCGCCGTGACGGCGCTCGAGAAGAGGCGTTCCCGCACGAGGTCGAGGCTCGCCACGCTGAGTAGGTCACGCGACGCACCCAGGCGCGTGGCGAGCGCCGGCAGCAGCCCCTTGCCGCGCTTCTCAAGCCGGCTGAACAGGCGCGACAGCGCGCGGCGCGTGATGGAGCTGCCCAGATGCGACGCGGCGGCGTCTTCCAGGTGATGCCCTTCGTCGATCACGAGGCGCTTGTACGCCGGCAGCACGGCCGCATCGTCCCAGTTCTGCACCTCGCGGCGCACGGCCACATCGGAGAGCAGCAGGTGGTGATTGACCACCACCACATCGGCCGCCGCCGCCTCCTTGCGCGCCTTGAACAGGAAACACTTGTCGTAGAAGCTGCACTTGAGGCGCCCGCACAGGTCGGGTTCGGCCGACACCTCGTCCCATATATCCGGGCGCGGTGCGGTTGGCAGGTCGGCCAGGGAGCCGTCGGTGGTGCGTTCCGCCCACTCGGCAATGGTCGCGACCTCCGCCGTGGCGTTGTCCTCGAACAGCGCGGCCCCGGCGCCCTGCGCCTGCTCCAGTCGATACAGGCACAGGTAGTTGCGCCATCCCTTGAGCAGGGCGAAGCGCACCGGCTGATCGGTGAGCGCTCGTTGCAGGAACGGGAGGTCCTTGGCCACCAGCTGCTCCTGCAGCGTGATGGTGTTGGTGGACACGATGGTGCGCTCGCCGTTGGCCGCCGCCCAGCGCAGCGCCGGCACCAGATACCCCAGCGACTTGCCCACGCCGGTGCCGGCCTCGAGCAGCGCCACCCCGCCTTCGTTGAAGGTGGCCGTGACCGCCGCGGCCATGGCCCGCTGGCTTGGGCGGTCCTCGTAGTTCCGGGCGCCGTGCACCTGCCGCATGGCTTGCGCGATCAGTCCGTACGGCCCGAGCGCGACGTCCACCGCGTCGGGGTCCACCGCCACCAGCGTCCGCCCGCGCGGCACTTCGGCTACCACGTACACGCGCGTGGCGTCGTTGTCGACGATCCCGAAACCCACACCGTTGCCGTGAAAGCGGTACGCCACTTCCATGTCCGCATCGCTCGGCGTCAGGTCGCCCGAGGGATGATTGTGCAGCAGCAGTTCACCGCGGTCGGCCACGCCGGGCAACGCCAGCACACTGCGCACGTCGCCGGCCGCCACCTTGCGCGCCGTGAGGATCGTGCCTTCGTCGTCCACGGTGCACACGAAGCACACTTCGTTGCCTCCGTGCAGGCGGATCTGCGTGCGGATCGCGCTCGCCGCGGGCCGGGCGAGCCGCGCTTCCCCCGTCACCGACGTGCCCACCGGCCCCTCACGTCTTGCGCGGCTTCTTCTTGGCGGCCGGGAAGAGCACGTTGTTGAGGATCAGCCGGTAACCGGGCGAATTCGGATGCAGCGACAGGTCGGTCGGCGGGCTGCCGATGGCATGCTGCGCATCTTCCGGGTCATGCCCGCCGAGGAACGTCCACGAGCCCTTGCCGTAGTCACCGTGCAGGTACTTGGACCACGGCGCGCCCTCCTCCTGCGCCAGCACGGTCACGCCCGGCTTCACGACCGCGCGGTTGAAGCTCGTGGTCACGCCGTAGAAGTCGGGCACCACGGTGCGATGGTTCTGCACGAGCATCGTGGCCACGGGGTCGAGCTTGGCAGAAAACCCGAACAGCGAGAACGCGCCCAGCGGCTGGCGCCGCGACGGAACGTTGACCTGATGCCCGTCGATATCGCTGAGCGCGTTCACATAGGGCGACGGCTCGATGTGCGCACCGGTGAACGCCAGGGTGCGCGTCCAGTCGAGCTTCGCGTCGGCATCGGGCGCCGGCGGGGTGCCGTCGGAATACGGCCCCGCAATGTCCACGAGCAACGCGGCGATCGACAGGTCGAGCGACTCGGTGGCTCCGCACATGGCAAAGAGAAACCCGCCCTTGTCCACGAAGGCGCGAATGCCATCGGCCACCGCCTTCTTGAGGGCGGGCACATCGCCCTTGCCGAACTGGCGCCCGGTGGAGAGGTCGCGCTCGCGCTGGGCCACGAACCACGGCGCATCACGGTAGGCGAGATACAGCTTGTTGTACTGCCCCGTGAAGTCTTCGTGATGCAGGTGCACCCAGTCGTACTTGGACAGCTCGCCCTTGAGCACGGCATCGTCCCACACCGACGTGAACTCGATGCCGGCGTAGGTGAGCGCGAGGGTCACGGCATCGTCCCAGGGTGGCTGATCGACGGGGCGATAGATCGCGATCTTGGGGGCGCGCTCCAGCACCACAGCGTCCATGTTGCCGCCGGCAATCTCGGCCCGGGCCGCGGCCACGTCGGCGTCGGTCATCGGCTCCACCGTCACGCCGTCGAGCGCCGCGCGCTTGCGCAGGTCGGCCACGTCGGGGAGCAGGAAGGCGCCGCCGCGATAGTTCAGCAGCCACTCGGCCTTCTGGCCGTTCGTGAGCGCCTGATACGTGACGCCGTAGGCCTTGAGGTGATTGCGCTGCCCGTCATCCATGGGCAGCAGCAGGTGCTGCGCCGCGGCCGGGCGCGTGGCGCCCAGCTGGAGCAGCAGACCAACGGCGAAGATGCGTCGCAGACCCATGTGCGTAATGTACCCCGGTGCCCCCTCAGCGAGGCGGCACCATCCCCTTGAGCCGTTCCAGTTCGCGCCGCGCCTGCGGAGCGAGCGCGCTGTCGCTGTACTCGATGAGCAGCTGTTCGAGCCGAGCCGTGGCGCCGGCCTTGTCGCCGCGGTCGCGCAGGACGCGGGCCCATGACAGCAGCGACTCCGGCGCCTCCGGGCTCTTCGGAAAGTCCCGGACAATGCGCTCCCACGTGGGCACGGCCGTCGCCACCGCCGACAGCCGCGCCGCCTGCGCCAGCAGCGCGGGCGCGGCGGTACCGACGGAATCGGCGAGCTGCGTGAACCGTGCGGCAGCGGCCGCCGAGTCGCGCTTGGCGAGCAGCAGGAAGGCTGAGCCCAGTCCGGGCGACTGGTCGAGTCGCACACGGGCCAGGATCCCCAGCGCATCGACCAGCTCCGGACGCTGGGTGGCGGCCCGCACCAGCCGTTTGCGCGCGGTGACGAGGTCGCCCTCGTACAAGGCGAGCGCCCCGGCGATTTCGTCGTCTTCAGCGAGATCGGTGCCCTCCATGGCCGCCTTCGCGCGCGTGAGGTCGCCGGCGCGCAACCACGCCGCCACGAGCGGCCGCGCGAGCGCGGCTCGCGTGCCGTCATCGAGCCGCGCCCGTTCGGCGTCGAGGAGGCGCTGGGCATCGGCCACGCGCCCCACCTCGCCCAGCGCCGCGATTTCGATGGGCAGCAGCGCCCGCCGGCGTGCGGCGTCGTCGCCCCCCTTGCTGCGACGCGCCAGCAGCGTGAGGGCGCCCGCGGCATCGCCGGCCCGCAGCGCCGCGTCGGCGGACCGACGCTGCGACTCGAGATCACTCGTGCGCTCGAACACCGCTGCCCACGCATCGCGGGCCACCAGCCACGATTCGTTCAGCTCGGCCCGTTCGCCGAAGGCACGCCAGGCAGAGGTCGTCGAGTCGTCGGCGGGGAGTGCGGCCAGCGCCTGCCAGGCGCGCCGCGGTTCGCTCCACGCAAACTCCAGCGACGACAACAGACGGCGCGGCAGCAGTCGCGGCGGGTCGGCCAGGAACACGGCCCGCACGGCATCGCGCGACGCGGCGGGAGTCCGCTGCAGGCCGTACAACGCGGCGGTTTCGAGCCACGGCTGATCGACCAGTGCCTCGCGATAGGCCTCGGCCGCCGCCTGCCAACGCCCCAGCGACACATGCAGCTGCGCCGTCTCGCCGGAGAGCGCGCCGCCGGCGCCCAGCAGGCGGGCGGCATCGGACAGCAGACTGTCGGCCGCCAAGGCCCGCCCCTGCTGCATCAGCAGCCGCGCGTATTCGCGATACGGGGCCCCGTCGGTGCCCGCCACGCGGCGCCACAGGGTGAAGGCGGTGCGGGCCTCGTCATCGCGACCCATAGTGACGAGTGTGCGCAGGTGCACGGTGTGCGCGGTGGGATCGGTGGGGCGCAGTTGCAGCACGCGGCGCGCCACCGGAACGATGGAGTCGAGCGCGCCCGCCTCCGCCCAGACACGTTCGAGCCCCAGCAGCGCAATGGCCACGCGGTTGCCGTCCGGGTTGCCCACGGTGAGCGCCTGCTGGAGGACTTCACGGTACGCCACCGCCGCGCGCGCCCGGTCGCCCTGGTCTTCGGCCGTCATGGCCCGCTGCAGTGCGTCACCCGCCGTGCCCTGCGCTCCGGCCGATGGGACCACCACGCCGGCGGCCATTACCACCACGGCCACCAGCCACCCGCTCACGCTCGCCCGACACCCGCGATCGGCCATTACGGAGGGGTCGGGCCGTTGAGCCGGCGGAAGTACTCGATCACGATCCGGCGCTCGTCCGGGCCGAGTCCGCGGAGGTCGTTCCAGGTGGGCGGGGCATACTTGCTGGCCGCCTTGCCCGACTGCGGCCCATCGATCCGCCCCGACGAGCCGTTGCCGCTCGCGGCCTTGGCCTCGCGCGGCCCCTGATCGTCGCGTTCGTCCTGCTCGAGAAAGCGCCCGGCATCGAGCAGCCGGCGATAGAGCGCCTGCTGCCGCGCGGCCACATTCGGGTCGAGGCCATTGCGCTCGAGCTGCTGCGCGAGCTGTTGCGCCTCCTTCGCCAACGCGTCGGTGCGCCCGGTCTGGTCGGCGTCGGAGACGTCGTTCAGGGTGCGCGCCACCTCGCGCTGCTGCTTGGCGAGGACGCGCGCCTGCTGCTGCGCCTGATCGCCCTTGGCGCCACCGGGCATGAGGTTGAGCCCCTGCATCTGACTGTTGAGCTGCCCCTGCTGCTGCGCCAGTTGCTTGAGCTGCTCCATCATCTCGGTGAAACCCGACGCCGACTGCGCCCCGTTCACGCGCTCGCGGTCGCGCACGAGGGAGCTGAGCGCCTGATTGAGCGCTTCCGAGGCGTCCTTCATCGCGTTCTGTGCCTGCTCGCTGCCGCCCGGCTGCCCGGACTGCTGCATGGCCTGAGTGGCCTGCGAGACGCGCCGCTGCGCCTCGCCCATGGCCTTCTGGGATCGCTGTGACAGCAGCGAAGACTCGCGCCCGGCCTTCTCGAGGCGTTCGGCGGCCTGCTGCACGCCCTGCTGCAGGGCGCTCTGTTCTCCCTGCATCCCCTGGGCGCCCTGCGCTCCCTGCTGCCGCATCTTCTTCTCGAGGTCGGCCTGCTGACGGGCGAGCTGCATGGTTTCGTTGATGGACTTGTCGAGCTGGTCGGACAGCTCGCCCTTCCACGCATCGACCTGCGCATCACGCGCCTGCGCCAACTGCTGCGCGGCCTTGTCCATGGCATCGGCGGCCTGCCGCGCCTGTTCGGACGGATTGCCCTGCCCGCCCTGTTGCGGCGCGCCCTGCTGCCCCTGCGGCTGGCCGCCCGCCTGGCCGCCCGCCTGGTTGCCCTGCTGTCCCTGCTGCTGCGCACCGCGCTGTCCCTGCTGCTGGGCGCCCTGCTGTCCCTGCTGCTGCGCCCCCTGTGGCGCACTCTGTGAGCCCTGCTGGCGGGGATCCTGCTTCCCCTGCATCTGGGCGCCCTGCTGCGTCTCGCGCTGCGCGTTCTGCTGCGCCTGCTGTTGCGCCTGCTGTTGCGCCTGCTGTTGCGCCTGTTGCTGCGCCTGTTGCTGCGCCTGTTGCTGCGCCTGTTGCTGCGCCTGTTGTTGGGCCTGCTGTTGCGCGTCGCGCGCGGCATCCTTCGCGGCCTGCGACATGGCGTCGGCAGCTTGCTTGGCCAGCGGCTGCGCTTCGCGCGTACGCGAGGCGCCGGGCTTGGCGCCCGCCTCCTCGAGGCGCTTGGCCAGCGACTGGATCTCCCGCTCGAGGTCACGCGACCGTTCGGCGAGTGCCTTGGGGTCCTGCGACGGGCGCTGCTCGGCGCCGTCGCGCGCGGCGCCGGGTTTGCCTTGGCCTCCATCACGCTTCTGGCCATCGAGCCTATCGGCCAATTGCTGCTGGTCCTTCGCCAGCTCCTTCGCATCGTCGCGCAGCGTCTGCATGGCGCCCTCGAGCGCTGCGCGCTTGAGCATCTCGGCGCTCTTCTCGAGCTGCTCCCGCATCTGCTTCTGCTGCTCGGCCAACTGCTGCATGGACTGCTGCGCCTCGGTACCGCTGAGACGCTCGCTGCTCTTGTTGAGGGCCTCGAGCTGCTTCTGCATCTCGGGCGTCATGGCGTCGCGCAGCATCTTCTGGATGTCGCGCATACGCGACGCCAGCGCGGTGTCGAGGGCGTTGGCGTTCTTCAGCCGCGACTCCAGCTCCTTCGCGCTCAGGCGCAGCGAATCGACCTTGGCGCCCAACTGCTGCTGGTCCTTGGCCAACTGCTTCGCCTTCTCGGCGGCCGTGAACGACATCGACTGACTCTTGTTGCCGTCGCTCTTGGCGCCGCCCGACTGCTGCTCGTTGGCGTTGCCGCCCTTGAGTTCACGGCTGCGCGACGCGTCGCTGGTGTTCTGCTGCAGTCGGCGCTCCTGCTGTGCGAGCTGCGCGGCCCGCGCGGCCAGCGAGTCGGCCAGCGAGCGCGCCATCGACCGCTGCTCCGCCAGCGTGGGCATGCGCAGCACGATCTCGGCGCTCGTGGCCCGCTGCGCCCACGGCGAATCGTCGGTGGCGATCGCCGTCACGTGCAGCTTGTCGCCGGGCTCGAGGCCGCGGCCGTCCAAAGTAAGGGTGGCGCCGCCTTCGAACACCGGCGTGACCGGCGCGGCGACCTCGATGCGCTCGCGCTGCACGTCGCCGGTGCCACCGGCGGTCTCACGCCAAACCGACAGGTGCACACGGGCCACGCCGTGGTCATCGCTGGCGTCCACCAGAATCGGCACGACACCGGTCGGACCGATGGCGGTGTCCGTGGCCGGGGCCACGATCTGCACATCCGGCGCGAGATCGGGGATGATCGTGAACGGCAGGGCGTCCGGCAGTTCGGGCGGCAGCACGGCGCCATCGGCGCGAGGCGTCGCCGCGGCCCGCCAGCTCCATGTCCCGTCGCGATCGATGGGCAACAGGCCAACCGCCGGCACGCCCCCCCCGGCGAGCGGCGCGCCACCGACGAGCGCCACGGTGTCCCGGCCATTGGTGAGCAGCGCATCGCGGGCGCCGCCGCGCAGCATCGCCCGCACTTCGACGCGCGTCCCGCGCGGCACACGCAGCGGCGGCACTGCCTCGAGCGCTTCGTTGCTGCGCGCCAGGTACGCCGGGTACAGCGCCCGCAGGCTCACGTCACCGATCCACCCGCGATCCTCCACCTCCAGCACCGCCGACAGCTCCGGCGCCCGGCCATCGTTGACCCGCAGCAGCGTCCGGGTACGAACCGGTCCCAGCCCCAGCGGTACGACGCCCGATGCCGGCACCTGCAGCGTGGTATCCTGCCAGGCTTCCCCTTCGGCCCGGCGCGACACGACCACCGCCGACCGGCCGGTGGCCACGAGGCGCACAGTAACCGGCATGCCGCGCGGCACCGAGGTCGGCACCATCTCGAAGGCAAGCGCCGGCAGCAGCGTGCCGTGCCACGCCCGCAGCGGATGCTGCATGGCCGCCCATCCATCCGGCACGAGGCGCGCGGCAAGCGCCACCGCCGCCACCGCGAGGGTGGCCAGCACGCCGGACACGGTCACCACGCGCGCCAGCCGGCCCGCCACCTGGGGCGCCAGCACCCCCGGCGCCAGGCGACCGGCAATGTCGTCGGCGGCGCGGGCGCCCAGCGGCCCGCTGGCCGCCACTTCGAGTGCGCCGCGCAGCGACCCGGCGCGCAGTTGCTGTTCCCGCTCGATCGCACCCGCCAGGGCCGGCACCGTCAGCACCTCGGCATCGCGGCGCCGACGCCAGCGCGCCATCAGCAGGGCGCCAACGGCCGCCATCGCCCACGCCGCGAACGGCACGGCCCGTGGCCACGCCATCCATCGGCCATCGCCAAGCAGCAGCGACGCCACGGCGACCACGGCCGCCAGCGTCGCCACGGCGGCAAGCACCGCCCCCGCCGTCGCTCGCGCCTGCAGGGCGCCCTGTTCGCGGGCCAGCCGGGCGTCGAGCGACGCGCCAGCCAACGGCAGGCGGACTGCCGGCGCCGTCATGAACGCGCCCTCTGGAACGGCCGTGTTGCCGTGCTCATGGCGTCACCCGACTGGTGATGGCGTAGCTGAACAGGTTCACCCCCAGCCGCAGCGCCTGCTCGTGCAGGGCCGGCGGATCGGGGTAGGTGCCCACGTCTTCCCACCCGTTGCCGAGGTCGGCCGAGTAGGTGTAGTACACGGCGAGCCGGTTGCCGATGAAGATGCCGTAGCCCTTGGCCGGTTTGCCGTCGTGCTCGTGAATCTTGGGCGGCCCGTCGGGCACGTCGTACACGAGGTGGTAGATCGGGTGCGCGTACGGCACCTCGACAAGGGGCCGATCGGGAAAGACCCGCGCGATCTCGCGGCGGAAACTTTCGTCGAAGCCGTAGTTGTCGTCGGCGTGGAGGAAGCCGCCGCGCGTGAGATACTCGCGCAGACGCCGGACCTCGGTCTCGCTGAGCTTGATCTCGCCGTGTCCGGTGGCGTGCAGGAACGGGTAGTCGAAGAGCGCCGAATCGGTGAGCTTCACCTTGGCCTCGGTGCGTTCGATGGGCAGCGAGGTGCGGGTGGCGATTGCCGCGATGAGGTTGGGCAGACTGGAGGGATTGGCGTACCAGTCCCCGCCCCCGTCGTACTGCAACCGGGCGATGGCCAGCCGCCCCGGCCCGGCGGTCTCACGCGCCGTCGGCGCGCCGACCGGTAACGGACGCGCCGCCACGAGCCCAGGCGGAAGCAGGAGGCACGCAGCGAGCACGGCACGTCGAACGAAGCGCTGCGTGGGCAACTGCATGAGGGTCCGGATCAGGTGTCGTGGGCGAGGCGATACGCGAGGTTGCGGCTGGCGCCGTGTTCATCCATGAGCATGCGGACAATGTCGCGGGGTCGGAAGCCTTCGGCGCGCAGCGCGTCGGCGGTGGCCTGCAGGCCGTCTTCCGTGGGTTCCGCGGCCGTGGCGCCCGCGAGGACGATCACGATCTCGCCCCGGGGAGGGGTGCTCTCGTAATACGCAGCGACCTCCTCGAGCGTTCCGCGGCGCACCTCCTCGAAGTGCTTCGTCAGCTCACGCCCCACCGCCACCTCGCGCTGTGTGCCGGCAAGCACGGCGATATCGCGCAGCGTCTCCACCAGCCGGTTCGGCGATTCGAAGAGCACCACGGCGTGGAGCGAGCGGGCCGCCTGGGCCAATTGATTCTCCCGCGCCTTGCCCTTCCGCTCGAGAAAGCCGAGCACCGTGAACGGGTGCGGCGTGATGCCCGAGGCCACAAGAGCGGCGAGGGTGGCCGAGGCGCCGGGGAGGGGCACCACCCGCAGGCCAGCGGTCACGGCAGCGGCCACGAGGCGCGCGCCGGGGTCGGAGACCAGCGGTGTGCCGGCGTCGCTGATGAGAGCCAGCGCCTCGCCGGCGCGGAGGCGCTCGAGCAGCCGCGGGGTCGCCCCCGCTTCGTTGTGCTCGTGCAGGGCGAGCGTGGGGGTGCCGATGCCGTAGCGATCGAGCAGCGGCCGGGCGTGCCGGGTGTCCTCACAGCAGATCGCGGTCACCTGCTGCAGCACGGCCAAGGCGCGCAACGTGATGTCGCCGAGGTGACCGATCGGCGTACTCACCACGTGCAGGGCCCCGGGCGTGGCCGCCTGGGGCCAGAGCGACGCCGCCCGGGCCGCCAGCGCCGAGGGCAAGGCCTCGGCGCCGGTCACCCCGGACACGTCGCCGGATGAACTCAGGCGTGCTCCTTGAACTTCGCCTCGAGCGCCGGCCGCGGCACGGCGCCGACGACCTGGTCCACCAGCTTGCCGTCCTTGAAAAACAGGATGGTCGGGATGGAGCGCACGTTGAAGCGCGCCGCCGTCTGCTGGTTGTTGTCGACATCGAGCTTGGCCACCTTCGCCTTCCCGGCATAGTCCGTGGCGAGCTGCTCCACGATGGGCGCGATCATGCGGCACGGCGCACACCACGTCGCCCAGAAATCGACGACCGCCAGCCCCTGATGTCCTTCGATCTCGGTCGCGAACGTCTCGTCCTTCACTTCCACTGCGTTGGCCATCGTGAGCTCCGTCGGAACGGGTGCGGTGCGCCCTGTATGGCGTCTGTGCCCGTCGCCGAGATTAAGATTCGTCCTTCCGGCGTCCCTGCCACCTGACCGACAAAGACCGCCATGACCGATTCCGTTCGCCGCGGCACACGCATCGCCCATATCGGGATCGCCGTGCGCGCCATCGACGAGTTGCTGCCTTTCATGCGAGATGTGCTGGAGATGCCCGAGGTGCCGCTCAGCGACGCCGACGGCGCCACCATTGTCGGTCTCGCCTCCGGGGAATCGCTGGTTGAGCTGCTCCACGCGACCGACGAGGCCACCCCCATCGGCAAGTACGTCGCCAAGCGCGGCCCCGGCATCCATCACGTGTGCTTCGCCGTGGACGACCTCGATGGCATGCTGCAGAGATGCACCGATGCCGGCCTCCGGCTCATCGACGAGGTCCCCCGCCTGGGCGCCGAAGGCAAGCGCATCGCCTTCATTCACCCGAGTAGCACCGGTGGGGTGCTCGTCGAATTGTCCGAATACTAGTCGGGACCGTGATCAGTTCCCACCAGCCCCGGGACCGGTCGTGACAGGCATCGCACAAAGCCGGACCGGGCGTCCAGTTGCCGGGTCAGCGGCAGAAGTCCGTGAGCTTGGTGACGTCGACGTCCTCCACCAGCCACCGCCCATCGGGGCCGGCGACGGTCATGATGGTGGTGCGCGCCATCGCCTGCCCTTTCCGCAACTCGACCAGGAATTCCTGCCGGCCGCCCGTCTGGAGCCGGCCGCGATCCTCGGGGAAGGTCATGGTGTCGTGCTGCATGAGGCACTGCATCACGATCAGGCGCTTTTCCAGTTCGTCGCGCTTGAACTGGTCGCGGGCGAGC
>JBEILM010000080.1:0-16460 GCA_040379205.1 Gemmatimonas sp. | reverse complement strand
GGGGCTCCATCGCGGGTTGCTCTCCCCCTCGGGTGACGCCGTCATGCGCACCGTGCGGGACCCGTCCCAGCTCACCATCCACACGTCGCTGTCGCTCTTGTCCTTGGCCGAGTCGACGGTGGTGACGGTGTAGGCGATCCATGCACCGTCGGGGGAGATGCGCCCGGCACCGACGTCGCGGAAGCGGTACAGGTCGGTGGGGCGGAGCGGACGGAGTTGGGCCGTGGCCGGCGACGATAGCGTGGCAACGAGGGAGAGTGCCGAGACCACCAACGGCAAAACAGAACGGACGCGCATGATCAGCGATTGGGTGAAGGTAGGGCGGCAGGCGTTGGGTGCTTGCCCCAAGTTACGGGTGGGAGGGACGGAGGCCAGTGCACCCCCGGGCACACACGGTTCGCCGCACGCACGGGCCCAGCCCGACGACGTGTCGTTTGGTGGAGTGAGGCTGGCTGTCTCCGGCAGTGGCGGGTGAGGGATACCTTCCGGGCAACGGAGCGTTCTCCGACGCCCTCCCCCATACCCATTCCTCTGTGCCCACCATGACTGCTGCCAGCCCGGTCGCCGAGGCGCCACGTGCATCCCGCGCCGCCTTCAATCCGCTGATTCGGCCGTATCTCGTGGTCACGATCGGCCTCGCGATCGCCGCAACCGTGGTGGGCATTCCGCTGGCACTGCTCTGGTTTCTCGGGGTCGGCTTGTGGTGGGCGCGCCACTATTTCGATCGCCTCGAGTGCGAGCTGACCGCCAAGACGCTCCGCTACCGCAAGGGCATCCTGGTCCAGGTCGAGAAAACGATTCCCCTCGAAAACATTCAGGATGTGACCTTCATCGAAGGACCGATCCTGCGCCACTTCAACGTGAGTACGATCAAGTTCGAGACGGCCGCCCAGTCGGCCGGTCAGGGCAGCAACATGACGTTGACCGGCATCATCGATGCGCAGGCATTTCGGCAGACGATCATGGACGCCCGCGAACAGTTGCGCCTTGCGGGACGTGGCGGACTCCCGGCGCTCACCGATTGGGGCAGCGCCGGCTCGCACCGAGGAGCTGGAAACGCTGCAGGCCATTCATGCTCGGCTGGGCGAGATCGCGGCCCTGCTGCAGCAGCGGGAAGGCGGCGATCGCTAGCAGCGTTCGCATGCTGCTTCCACGTACGGCTCCGTGAACCCGGCGACGAACTGTCAGTGCTGCGAATGCGCTGCGAACCTCGTCCCTCGCCAAAGGAGCCCCAGGCAGCCTCAACTGGAGCTCGCCAAACGTCGGCCCCCCGAAGGTCCCGGAAACGATCGGTTTCGAGCGGGGCCGGCCGACCACGCTTCGAGCCGTGGTACGACCACCGACCCCGCCAGCGCAGCGTGACGGGCCGTGGGGTACGCGCCATCAACGCTCAGCAGTCTTGGGTCACCTTGCGCCGGCGTCCGGTAATCTCCGATGGCTGCGACCTCGCACCATGCCGTACCGTTCGGGCATGTCCGCCGCGTTGCTCTTCAAGGCCCAGGGCCTCACCAAGGTGTACGGCACCGGCACGGCGCAGGTCGTGGCGCTTCGCGACGTCGCCCTCGACCTCGTCGCCGGCGAGTTCGTCGTCATTCTTGGCCCGTCAGGCAGCGGCAAATCCACGTTGCTCAACATCCTCGGCGGTCTCGACGCGCCCACCAGCGGCCGCGTGACCTTCCGCGACCACGTGCTCACCGGCGCCACCGAGGAGCAGCTCACGCAGTACCGGCGCGAACACGTGGGCTTCGTCTTCCAGTTCTACAACCTCATCCCCGGTCTCACCGCCCTCGAGAACGTGCAACTGGTCACCGACCTCACGCGCGATGACCCGCATCATCGCGGCGCCGAGGATCCGGCCGAGGCCCTTCGGCTGGTGGGGCTCGGTCAACGGCTCGATGCGTTTCCCGCCCAGCTGTCAGGGGGCGAGCAGCAGCGCGTGGCCATCGCCCGCGCAGTCGCCAAGCGCCCCGACGTGCTGCTTTGCGACGAACCCACCGGCGCGCTCGACTTCGAGACCGGCAAGCTGGTGCTCGAAGCGCTGCGCCGCGCGAATCGCGAGCTGGGCACCACCACGGTGGTCATCACGCACAACGTCGGCATTGCCGCCATGGCCGATCGTGTGCTGCGCATGCGCAGCGGCGAGATCGTGGACAGCGCCCGTAACGCGTCGCCGGTCGATCCGTCAGCGCTGTCGTGGTGACGGATCATGGCCCACGCCCTTTCCCGCTTCTCGATACTCGACCGCAAGGCGGTGCGCGATCTGTGGCACCTGCGCGGCCCGGCGATTGCCATCGCGCTGGTGGTGCTGGCCGGCGTGGCCAGCTTCGTGTCGATGCGCTCCATGGTGCCGCACCTCCAGTCGGCGCAGCAGCGCTACTACGCCTCGGCGCGCTTTGCCGACCTGTGGGTGCGTGTCACGCGGGCACCCGTGGCCGTCGCCGACGAACTGCGCGCCCTCCCCGGCGTGACTGCCGTGGAGACGCGCGCGGCCGATGATGTCATTCTTGATGTGCCCGGCTTCGGTGAGCCCGCCAGCGGCCGCGTGATCGGCTACCCAGGAGGGCGCACACCGCTGGTGAACCGTGTCGTGCTGCAGCGTGGCCGGTTCATGGCCCCCGGTAGCGACGACGAGGTGGTGCTCAGCGAAGGATTTGCCAAGGCCCACGGACTCCTCCCCGGGGATTCGCTGGGAGTCGTCCTGAACGACCGGTGGCGCCGGCTGCACATCGTGGGCATCGGACTGACGCCCGAATTCGTGATCGAGACGAAGCCGGGCGAACTCTTCCCCGACAGCCGGCGCTACGGCGTGCTCTGGCTCGACGCCGACGCGGCCGCCGTGGCGCTCGGCCTCGAGGGAGCGTGGAACGAGGCCAACCTGCTGCTGCGCCCCGGCACCTCGGAGCGGGATGTGATCGCCCGCGCGGACTCACTGCTCGCGCGCTACGGCGGGCTTGGGGCCTTCGGGCGCGACCTGCAGCCGTCGCACCGGTTCCTCTCCGACGAGATCATGCAGGCCAGCGTCTTCTCCACGACGGCGCCGATCATCTTTCTCGGCGTGGCGAGCTTCCTCGTGAATCTCGTACTCGCGCGGCTGGTCGCGTCCCAGCGCGAACAGATCGGCATGATGAAGGCCTTCGGTGTGAGCACCCGGGCGCTCGCGCGCCACTACGCGTTCATCGCCCTCGGGCCGGTAGCTGCAGGCGCCGCCGCCGGCACCCTCTTCGGCCTCTGGCTGGCGGGCCGGCTCGCCACGGTCTACGCCAAGTACTACCGCATCCCCGATGCCCCCTTCACGCCCACCTGGAGCGTGGTGGTCGTCGCGGTGGCCATCACTGCGGCCGCGGCGCTGCTTGGCGCCGTGCAGGCGGTACGCCGCGTGATAGCGCTGCCGGCTGCCGAAGCCATGCGGCCGGAGACGCCGGTGCGCTACCACGCCGGTCTCGTCGAACGACTGGGGCTCGCCGGCCACGTCGCGCCCATGACACGCCTCACCGTGCGCAGCATCGAGCGACGGCCGTTGCGCGCCGGCCTCGCCATGCTCGGTATGGCCCTCAGTGTGGCGGTCACCATGATCGGCCTCTTTACCTTCGATGCTATCAGTGCCATGCGCGACGTGCAGTTCCGGGCGGCGCAGCGCGAGGATCTCGCCGTAACCTTTACCCGCCCGCAGGATGAGGCAGCGCTGCGGGAGTTGGCGCAGTTGCCCGGGGTCATGCAGGTGGAGCCAACCTGGGCGGTGCCGGTCCGTCTGCGTCACGCCCAGCATGAACGGCGCGTCGCCATCACCGGTGTGCCCCCGCAGGGGGCGCTGCGGCAGGTGGTGAACGCCCGAGGGCAACCGGTGCCGCTGCCCGGAGGCGGGCTGCTGCTGTCGGCCTCCCTGGCGGAGTTGCTGCGCGTGCAGGTCGGCGACACGCTGGCGGTGGATGTGCTGGTCGGCGCCCGTGCCGACGGGCGGCTGCGCGTGGCCGCACTCGTGGACGACCTGATCGGCACCAACGCCTATCTCCCCATGGGCGCGCTGCGCGCGCTCGTGGGTGATGCCGCCTACGACGGGGCGGTCCTTGCGGTTGATGCCACGGCCCGTGATCGCGTGTACGCGCACCTCAAGCAGGCGCCGGGCGTGTCGGGGCTCGGCTCGCGCGCGGCGCTCATTGCCAACTTCGACAAGACCATGGCGGAGAGCTTCAACGTCACGTTGCTCACCCTGGCCGGCTTTGCGGGGTTGCTGTCGGTGGGGGTGATCTACAACACGGCCCGCATTGCGCTCTCCGAGCGCGGACGCGAGCTGGCCAGCCTGCGCGTGCTCGGCTTCACCCGGCGCGAGGTGGCGCGCATGTTGTTCGGAGAGCTGGCGCTGCTCGGCGTGGCGGCCGTGCCGGCCGGGTTCGCGATTGGCGCCGCCTTGTGCTGGGCCCTGGCGACGGCGCTGAGTTCGGAGCTGTTTCGCCTGCCGCTGGTGCTGGCGATGCGCACGTACCTGCTCTCGGCGCTGTTGCTGCTGGTCGCCGGTACGCTGTCGGCGCTGCTGGTGCGACGACGCCTCGATCGCCTGGATCTGGTGGCCGTACTCAAGACGCGCGAATGAGGGGAACCATGACCACGCGTGTGAAGCGGGGACTCGGGATCGGCGCTGGGGTGGTGCTGGCGGTGGCCGCCCTCTGGTGGTGGCAGCGTGGCCCGGCGCTGTCGGTGGACGTCGACACCGTCAGCGAAGGCCCGCTGCGGGTGACCATCGACGAGCGGGGCACGACGCGGGTGCGTGCGCATGCCGACGTCAATGCGCCGGTGAACGGTCGCTGGGTGCCCGCCGAGCTGCACGTCGGCGACGTGCTCCCGGTGGGCGCCCGCGTCGGCATGTTGTACCCGGCTCCCATGGATGCCAGTGCGCGCCGTCAGGCCGAGGCGCGCCTGGGAAGCGCAGAGGCGCTGCTGGTGGAAGCGCAGTCGCACATTGCCGCAGCGCGCAGTGTCGTCGGCGACGCCGAGCGTACCCGCGTGCGCACCGAAGGACTCGCCGCAGCCGGTGGGATGTCGCCACAGGACCTCGAGCGGGCGCGCGATGCCGTCACTGCGGCGCGCAGCGCGCTCGACGCCGCCCAGGCCCGCGTGCAGGCCGCGCGTTACGAGCGTGACCAGGCGCGCAGCGCGGCGCAGGCCACCGGTGGTGGTGGCGTGGCGCTCCCCATCGTCACGCCGATCGCGGGCACGGTCCTGCAGCTGGACGAAGAGCACGAGCGCGTCGTACCCGCCGGCACCCGCCTGTTCGAGATGGGTGACCCCTCGGACCTCGAGGTGGTCATCCCGGTGCGCACCGCCGACGCCGTCCGCATGCGCGAGGGTGCCAGTGTGCGGATGACCTTCGGCCCGGTCGGCGTCACGGGAAGCGACGGCGCCCGCGGCGCGCGTGCCAACGCCGACACCATCGTGGGCGTGGTACGCCGCATCGAGCCGGCCGCCTTCACCCGCATGTCCTCGTTGGGCGTCGAGGAGCAGCGCGTCAACGTGGTCGCCACCGTGCCCGCCACCTCCGTACATCTCGGCGACCGCTTCGAGGCGCAGGCGCGCATCACCGTATGGGAGTCGGCCCGCGCCCTGCGCGTACCGGTGAGTGCGCTCGTGCGCGATGGCGACCAGTGGGTCGTCTGGCTCGTGCAGGCTGGGCGTGTCCGCCGCCGCGCCGTCACCCTCGGAGAGCGCAGCGATACCATGGCACAGGTGCTCGGCGGGCTCGCCGCCGGCGACACGGTGTTGGTCTACCCTGGCGATGCGATCACCGAGGGCGCCCCCGTGAAGGGCGCCACGCGCTGATCACCCCTTCACCACCCGCGGCGCATACTTCTCCAGATCACGCCCCATGGTCAGCGTGATCAGTACGACCGCCGCGCTGATCCAGAACGGACTCGGTTGGCTGATGGCGTCGAACGCGATCCCCAGGATGATCGGAAACGCCACCCGCGTAATCCCGCCGAACGTCTGCTGCACGCCCATGTACAGGCCGCGCTCCGCACTGCTCACCACGCGTGACAGCATGGCCGTGACACAGGGAAAGGTGAACGCCGTGCCCAGCGGCAGCAGGCCGATGGCAATGGCCAGCGTCACGTAGTCGCGCGAGAACGAGAGCCCCAGCAGCCCCGCCGCCAGCAGCACGATGCCGACACGGCTCAGCCGCGGCTCGCCGAAGCGATCGACCACGCGCCCCAGGAACACCGCGCGTACCAGCACGCTGAGCCCGCCGATGTACATGAACACGTAGCCGATCGTGTTCTCTGTCACCCCGAAGCGCCACGCCAGGAACAGCGCGAGAATGGCGGTCGTGCCCTGGAAGGCACCAATGGCGAGCGCGTAGATCAGGATGAGGCGTGATGCGGGCTCGCTGGGGTGCGACAGCACGCGAAACACAGCTTCACGCGAGCCCTTGAGCACCGGCGGTATGCCGTCGGCGCCGGCCGCGGCGATGCGCCGCGTCTCCGTGAGGTACTTCCACGCGAACGCCATGTTCAGCACACAGAGGCCTGCCGCCACCAGCCCCGGCGTGTGCTTGCTCCACAGCTGCACCCACGAGCCGATCACCGGACCCAGCGCCACACCGGCGTTGGTGGCGGCCGACAGCCAGCCCAGGCTCTTGGCGCGGTCTTCGGGGCGCGTGGCGTCGGCCACATAGGCCTGAATGACGCTCACCGTGCCGCCGCCGGCGCCCTGCACGATGCGCGACAGGAACAGCAGCCACAGACTGTCGGCGAACGCGAACACGATGTACGCCACCGCGCTCGCCCCGAGCCCCACCATCAGCGCCGGCCGACGTCCGTGCTTGTCGCTGAAGCGCCCCCAGAGCGGCGCGCTGAGCAGCTGCGCCACGCTGAACGAACTCACCAGCAGCCCCACCACGAAGCCGCCGGCGCCGAGGCTCTTGGCGTAGAACGGCAGCAGCGGCAGAATCATCAGCATGCCGAGCATGTCGATGAACGCCGCCACCATCAGCACGGCCAGTTTGCCGAAAGCGGATTTGCCGTCGTCCACCGGATGTTCGGAGGTGTGCGATGGGTCTGCGGGTGCGCTCACTCCGTCTTCCCCAGCGCCGCCGGGGCCCGGCTGCGCCCCACCATGCCCGCCAGCGCCACGATCGTGAGCACGTACGGGATCATCTCCACGAACTGACTCGGCACCAGCTGCGCGCCCTGCAGCTGAATCTGCAACGTCTCGGCGCCCGCGAAGAGCAGGCAGGCCACCGCCACCCGCACCGGCTCCCACCGGCCGAAGATGACCGCCGCCAGGGCGATGAAGCCTCGGCCGGCGGTCATGCCGTCGGTGAATTGGTGCTGATCGAGCGCGAGATAGGCGCCACCGAGGCTGGCCAGCGCGCCCGCGAGGTACAGCCCCATGAGGCGCAGGCGCCCCACGTTCACGCCCAGCGACGCCGCCGCTTCGGGCTTTTCACCCACGGCGCGCGCCCGAAGCCCGAACGGCGTGCGATACAGCACCCACCCCAGCACGGGCAGCGCCGCCAGCCCGATCCACACCACCGGGTTCATGGCGCTCGCCAGCACGGCATTGCCGACGCCCTCGCCGCCAAAACCGGCCACGCGCGGCGAGTTGCTCGAGCTGTCGAAGACGAGGCGCAGGAAATAGCGCGTCGAGGCCACGACGATGAGGTTGATGGCCACGCCCACCACCACCTGATTGGCCTTGAATCGCAGCGTGGCAATGGCGAGGATCGTGGTGATGACCGCCCCGGCCGCCAGCGCGCCGAGCAACCCCACCCACGCGCTGTCGCCATAGTACGCCCCGAGCGCGGCGCCGAACGCCCCGCTCAGCATGAGTCCTTCGAGGCCGAGTGCGATGATACCCACGCGCTCCGACATCACGCCGCCGGCGGCCGCCAGCAGGTACGGGACCGCGATACGCAGCGTCTGCAGCAGGAACAGCAGCACGATCATGCGCCGGCCCCCTGCTTTGTGGCGGCCTTGGTCAGCGATGCGGTGACGCTGGCCGCCGCGGCGCCCAGTTGCCGCTGCACCTCCGGCACCGCCGTGGCCACCGACAGGATGACCACCGCCGTGAGAATGTCCGTAAGCTGCTTGGGCACGATGGCATTCACCGCCAGCCCGCCCTGCGACAGCGTGGCAAAGAGCAGCGCCGCCGCCAGGATGCCGAAGGGATGGTTGCGCCCCACGAGGGCCACCGCGATGCCGAGGAAGCCCGCACCACCGGCGAAGCCTTCTTCGTAGTACCCCTTGTAGCCGAGCACGAAGTTCACGCCACCCAGGCCGGCCAGCGCGCCGGACAGGCACATGCTGGTGAACAGCACGCGGGGGACCCGTACGCCACCATACTCGGCGGCATCGGGCTGCAAGCCCACCGCGCGCAGTTCATAGCCGCTGCGGGTGCGGAACAGATACCACCACGTCGCAGTGGCCGCGACGATGGCCAGCACGATCACGAAGTTCGCCGCGCTGCCGCTGAACATCGGGAACACATCGGCAAGGCGCGGCAGGCGCCCGGCAGCGATGTCGGGGGTGCGCAGCGACTCCGGCAGGTGCAGGTGCGTGGAGACGATGTAGTTGAGCAGCGCGAGCACGATGAAGTTGAGCATGATCGTCACGATCACTTCACTGGCGCCGAACCGCGCCCGCAACGCACCCGGCACCGCGCCCACGCCGCCCCCCACCAGCATGGCGGCGAGCAGACAGAGTGGTACTGCCAGCAGCGCCGGCGTGCCCGACGGCAGCAGCAGCCCCAGCACGGCCGCCCCGAAGCCACCCGCCGCGAGCTGTCCTTCGGCGCCCACATTGAACAGCCCCGCGCGCCCCGCCAGCGCGAAGGCGAGGCCGGTGCAGGTGAGCGTAGTGGCCTTGTAGAGCACCTGGCCGATACCATATGGATTGCCCCACGTGCCCTTCACCAGCATCGCGAACACCGTGGCCGGCGACTCGCCGAACGACAGGATGAGCAGGTCGCCGATGACCGCCGCCACGCACAGCGCGACGATCGGTGGCAGTACGGCTTCCCACACGCGCGTGGAGCGTAGCGATGCGCCGCTCATGCCGCGGCCCCCGTCATGTACGGGCCGAGCAGTTCCGCGGTGCACTGTGCCGCAGGGAGCACGGTCACCAAGCGTCCACCGTACATCACCGCAATGCGGTCGGACAGTGCCAGCACCTCGGGGAGGTCGGCGCTCACCAACAGGATGCCCTTGCCGGCGTCGCGCGCGGCGCGCAACTGCGCGTGAATGAACTCGATGGCGCCCACGTCCACGCCACGCGTGGGCTGCGCAGCCAGCAACACACTGAAGTCGCGCCCCATCTCGCGCGCGATCACGATCTTCTGCTGGTTGCCCCCCGACAGTGCGCGCGCCGGCAGCGCCGGCATGGGCGGGCGGATGTCGAAGCGCTGCACCTGCTCGGCGGCGTTGGCCTCGATGCGGGCCCGATCGAGTCCGCGATGCGTACCGAAATGGTGCTGCCGCCCGAGAATGAGATTGTCGGCGATGGAGTAGTCGAGCACGAGCCCGCGGCGGTGCCGGTCTTCGGGGATGTGTGACAGGCCGGCGTCGGCGCGCTCGCGCACCGAGCGCCCCTGCAGCGCGCGCCCACCGAGTTGCACCGTACCTCCCTGCACAGGGCGCAGCCCCGCGATCGCCTCGAGCAGCTCGGTCTGTCCGTTCCCCTCCACGCCGGCAATGCCCAGGATCTCGCCCGGGCGAATCTCGAACGACAGCCCGTTCACCGCCGTCGTGCCGCGATCCGAGGCCACGCGCAGGTCGCGCACCGTGAGCACCGGCGCCGCCGTGGGCGCCGTGCTGTGGGATCTGCCTTCGCCAGCCGCGCTTTCGCGCACCGCGCCCATGGCATCGAGGTGCAGATTCACGTCGCGCCCCACCATGGCCCGTGCGATGTCGCGCGGCGTGGTGCCGGCGGTGGCGAAGCGCGACACCGTGGTGCCGGCGCGCATCACCGTGATCGTGTCCGACACGGCGATCACCTCGTCGAGCTTGTGGGTGATCAGCACCGCCGTACCACCATCGGCGCGCAGCGTGCGCAGCACGTCCCAGAGCTGCTGCACCTCGGGCGGGGACAGCACCGCGGTGGGTTCGTCGAGAATCAGCACCCTGGCGCCGCGATAGAGCGCCTTCAGGATCTCCACGCGCTGCGCCTCGCCCACGCTCAGATCGGCCACCGTGGCCCGCGGGTCCACGTGCAGGCCGCACTTCGCGCACAGCGCCTCCACCTCGAGCACCGCCCGGTGCAGGTCGAGGCGCATGCCGACCCGCGGCTCGGTGCCCAGCACGACGTTCTCGGCCACCGACAGCGTGGGCACGAGCATGAAGTGCTGGTGCACCATGCCCACGCCGGCGGCGATCGCATCGGTGGTGCTCCAGCCGGTCACGTCGCGGCCGTTCACGTGCACGGTACCGCCGTCAGGCGCGTACATGCCGGCGAGGACGCGCATGAGCGTGCTCTTGCCGGCGCCGTTTTCGCCCACGAGGGCGTGGATCTCGCCGCGCGGCACCTCGAGCGACGCGTCGCGATTGGCCACCACGCCCCCGAACGTCTTCACGACGTGCTGCAGCTGGATCGCCAGCGGCGCGCTCACCGGCTTGCCTCGCGCGTACTCGGCACCGTGATGCGGCCGGCGATGATCTCCGCCGACAGGGCATCGAGCCGCGCGCGTACGTCGGCGGGAATCAGGGCGGCGTTGTTGTCGTCGTACACGTAGCCCACGCCCTTTTCAGCCAGCCCGAACTGCTGCACGCCGCCGGTGAACGTGCCCTCCTTCACCGCCTTCACCGCCTGAAACACCGACTCGTCGATTCCCTTCACCATGCTCGTGAGGATGAAGCCTGGGGCCTCGTTGTACTGGTCGGCATCGACGCCGATGGCCAGCCGGTTGGTGGTGCGCGCGGCCTCGAACACGCCGAGCCCGGTGGAGCCGGAGGCGTGGAAGATCACGTTCACGCCCTGGTTGTACATCGCCAGCGCCATCTCCTTGCCGCGGCCGGGATTGCGGAAGGCTTCCGGCGTGACGCCGGCGTAGTTGGCGATGACCTCGCAGCCCGGGCAGACGTGCAGCACGCCGGCGCGGTACCCGGCCTCGAACTTGTGAATGAGGGCGATGTCCATGCCGCCCACGAAGCCCACCTTCGTGCTCTTGCCCACCAGCGCCGCGAGTGCCCCGACGAGGAATGAGCCCTCCTCTTCGCGGAACTTGAGCGCCTTGAGGTTGGCCGGCAGCGGCAGTGCATGGCCGGCGGCATCGGTGGGCAGCGCGAGGTCCACGTCGGCAAAGCGGATGTTCGGATACTCCTTCGCCAGCGTCAGGATGTCGTCGGTGAAGATGAACCCCACGCCGATCACGAGGTCCAGCCCTTCGGCGGCCAGGAGCCGCAGCCCCGCTTCACGATCGGAGCCTTCGCCCGGTTCGATGTAGGTGATGCGGGCGCCCAGCTCCCGGGCGGCCCGCTCGCCACCGAGGTAGGCGCCGTCGTTGAACGACTTGTCGCCGCGGCCGCCGACATCGAAGACGATGCCGACATCGAGACCGTCGGAGGTGTCCGCCACGGTGGCGCCGGAAGGGCGGACGGTGAGGAGGGCGACGTGGGCGAGGAGGAGCGCCCCGATCAGGAGGAGGGTACGGCGCATGACCCCGAAGGTTCGCCGCCCGGGGGCGGATCGGGAAGCCCTTGCCTCGACGCCGCGGGGGCGGTCATCAGCGCGTCGCCGGCACCGCGCGCCACAGCCCGTTCAGCATGTCGCTGGCAAAGAACCCGGACGCCGACCAGTGCACGCCCCACACGAACACCGGGCCCGAGCCGTTCCCCGTGTACTCGGCCTTCTGTCGCCCCATCAGCCCCAGGTCGCAGCGGCCGTCGGCGGTGCGCTGGGCCGCTGGACAGTCGCCCAGGTCGCCGCGCACGTCGAGCACCCGCACCCCGGCGTTGTAGTAGGCCGCATAGGCCAGGCCGTTGGCCTCGTCCACCGAGAAGTTGTGCGTGCCCGCACCCGGCACCGCGTACACCGCCACTTCGCGGGGCGCCGTGAGGTCGCCGATGTCCACCACGTGCACATCGCCACTGGACGACGCCCCCACCGTGCCCGGCCCCTCCTGTCCGACCAGCAGATAGCGGCGCGACGACGTGACCGGGTCGTGCAGCCACCACACGTTGTGCACCTGACCGCCCACCGTCTCGGCCCGCGACAACAGGCGCGGCGCCGCCACGCTCCCCCCACGAGCGCCGATGTCCCAGATCCCCACCCCGTCGTTCCAATCGGCCGTGAACAGCAGCCCGTCGCGCACGAACACATCGTGCACGAACGGATTTCCCATGATGCGCGAGAACACCGTCCGCGGCGCGCGCGGGTCGCTGAGGTCGAGCACCACCAGCCGCGCCGGCACACCACTGGCCGGGTCCACGGCACAGAACGCGTACAGCACACCACCCACCCGGGCCAGCTCCGCCGTGTGCACCCCGTAGCGCAGCTCGCCCCCGGTGGTGCGCACCAGCAGCTGCGGACGGCGCGGGTCGGCCAGCGAGTACAGCGCCACGCCGCCATTGGGGTTCGACTCGATGGCCACCAGCAGCAGCGACCCGTCGTCGGACACCTGCACGTCACCGGTGGTGGTGGCATCGGCCACGAGCACGCTGTCCACCAGCCGCGGCTGATTGGCGCTGACATCCCAGATCTTGATGGCGTTGCCGCGCACCCCGCCGCGGCTGCCCCACGTGCTGGTGTACGCCGTGGTGCCCCGCACCCACAGCTCGGCGGTGAACCGCTCGGTCACCGCTCCCAGCCCGAGATGCGTGAGTCGGCCAGGCACCGGCGCGGGCACCACCGGCGACACCGGGTCGGGCGGCGACGATGCGGCCGGGGACGCCGCGTCGCCACCGCAGGCGGCGAACATGGCCAACAGAACCAGCGAACGGAGACGCGGCATCGGCACGGGCATCAGCAGCAGAGGGTCAGGGCGCATCGTGGAGCCCGTGGGTATGCGGGCGGGGCAGGGTGACAATGTGCGCCGGGTCGAGCACTCCGTACCGCCCCATGCGCTCGCGCATGGAACCAACATGCAGCCGGGCGCCTAGCGTCACCGACCACTGGCGTGCCGCGCCATAGAACTCGGCCGGGATGAACACTGCCGGCGTGCGCCGCGCCTCGGCCAGGGCGCTGGCCACTTCGGCGAAGGGGCGCAGCCGCACGCCCCCCAGCGACCACACCGGCGCGGCCACCTGCACCGTGCCGATCGTCCAGCGTGTCACGCCGATGATCTGGAAGTCGATGTGTCCCGCGCTGCTGCGAAACAGGTCCAGCAGCCGCTCGTGCTCCGGACGTTCGGTGCGCTCGGCGCGTGCCGCCAGCGACCAGCCGCGCCAGCTCGCGGCCCCTTCGGCCAGCACCGATTCGAACCGGAAGGCGCGCCGGCGGCCGAACCCCTCGTCGGTGCGCGCGAACTCCACCAGCGCGTAGCGCCACGGTCGTGCCGGCGATGTGGCGGTGTACCGCAGCGACGTGCTGAGCTGGCGATGATCGAAGGCGCCGCCCTGCGTGATGCCGGGGCTGCGCACGAACGCCCGGCTGGCCTGCCATTCCAGCGACGCCGTCGGTGCCACCGTGAGTCGTGTGCTGTGCGAGTCGCCTACCCGCTGCCAGCGCGGCGCTGCGAAGGGCGATACCGGTTCATCGCCATTGAACCACGCCTGCTCCAGCGTGATGTGCCGCGACGCGCGGCGCAGTTGCACCGCGCCCACGGCCTGCACCCGTTCGATGACCTGCGCGTGATGATGGTTGGCCGGGTACTTCATGAACGGCCGCATCATCGGGTCGTCGGTGCCGTAGGGCGTGAAGCCCTTGCCCACTGCCAGCGACGCGCGCCACGTCCGCTCCGCCGGCGTGACGGCCGCCAGCATGACCTCGTGCACCAGCGTATGCGGGTGTCGGCGGTCCACGTACCCTTCGCCGTACATGCCGGCATTGAGTTCGCCACGCCGCAGGGTGTAGCCCTCGAAGTTGAGCGTGGCGGTGCCGCGCAGCCACCCGCGCGAGGCCGCCCCCATGAGGTTGGGCTGCGTGAGGTACCCCTCGGTGAAGCGGCGCTCCAGCAGCGCCGGATCGGCCGACGTGACGCCGCCGATGGCCATGACGCCGAGTTCCCCGCGCGGGGCTGGCTGTGCCGTGAGCGGAGCCCGGGCGACCGCGGCGACCTGCCACAGTGTGGCCACCAGCAGCAGGCCCTGCACGGCGTTTGGCATGCTCCAACATACGAGCGCGCCCGGATCCCTGCTTCGCGGATCCGGGCGCGTCGTGCCGCGTGCCGAGCTGCGCGTCAGCGCGTCACTTGATGGGCTTGTACCGGTAGCCGTAGATCTTGTCGCCGTCGGCCTTGAGGACGATCTCCTTCCGCTCGCCCTTCTTGAGCGCGCCGGTCGACTCCGTGGCCGAGGCCACCACGTTGCCGGCGGCATCGAGGAACTCGGCGGTCACCGAGTAGGTGCCGGTGGCGGCGATCTGCTCGAGCGACAGCGTCAGCTTGGCGTTCTGCGAGCCGCGCGAGAAACCCGCCACGTCGACCTTCACCGGGAGCCCCTCGGCGATGGTGTTGTACTTCACCAGCGTGTCGGTCCACGCCTTCTTCTCGGCCGGGAGCTTGGCCGCCTTGCCGAGCCCCTGCGCGGCATACGCGAACATCATCCAGCCGTCGTAGTTGTTCGGGTCGATGTCCACCAGCTTGCGCGACGGTGCAAACATCTCCTGGAACTTGTCCTTGCCATAGTACGTGGCGGCCAGGTTGCGCAGGCCGTCACGGTTGTTGGGATTTTTCTGCACCGCCGCCTCGAACAGCTTGAGGGCGTCGTCGGCCTTGTTCGAGCGCGTCGCGATCACGCCGGCCATGGTGAGCGAGATATCGGTGGCCTTGTCCGGTGCCGCCAGCAGCCCGGCGTACACCTGCGGAATGCTCGCGGTGTCCTTGGCCATCGTGAGCGCGTCGGCCCAGCCGTTGTACAGGTTGGCCGCGTCCGGGCTGTCGGGGTTCACCTCGAGCAGCGCCTTGAACGAGCCGGCCGCTTCCTTGGCCATGGCCACCTGGTCGGCACCCTGCGCGCCGCTGGCCAACTCGAGCTGGCTCATGGCGCTGTAGTACATGGAGCTGTTGCGCAGTTCGCGGTACGACGTGTCGGTGCCGGCACGCTGCACGACATGGCCCCAGTGCATGATCGCCGTCTTCTTGTCGCCGCGGGCATTGGCCGTGTTGGCCAGCACATAGTGCGGATACGGGCTCTCGCCGCTCAGCTTCATCGACCGCTTGGCGTAGAACTCGGCCGAGTCGAGGTTGCCGCCGTTGGACGCACTGAGCGCCGCCTGCGTGTTGGCCAGCCACACTTCGTTCTGGCGCATGGCCTTCACGTCGTCGGCGCACGCCGGGGCGGCCGCGACGATGCCCTTGAACGCCCCATCGAGCCCGTCGACGATGTCATACGGCTCGGCGGGGTTGCTCACGAACCCGAGGCTGCCGCGTGTCGGCGCGTGGCCGATGCCGGGTTCCACCGCCCAGATCAGCAGTGCCTGCGACAGCGTGTAGTTGTAGCCGGCGAGGTTCTTGGCGAAGCGCTCGGGCTTGGTGTCGAGTTCCTTCATGATCCCCATGAGGATCTTCTTGCGCTCCTCCGGGTTCTGGGCGGACTTGGCGCGCTGGAACGTCAGCGACATCACCGCCAGTTCCTTGGGAGTGTTGGGGTCGATCGAGCAGGCGGCGGTCACCCCACCCGGCTGCGCAGCGGCCGTGGCCGGCACAAAGCCGACGCCGGTGAGCGACACAGCAGCCACGGCGCTGGCCATGAACGTCAGACGCATGACGTATCCTCTAAACGGAAAGAAGCGGAGAAGACTGGATGAGCAGTGTACCCACTGCCCCGGCCAGGGGTTCTGTTGGGGACGGGAAGTCCTTTGATTGAAACTACTATGACCGAACGGATCCGCACCCGGTTCCTTGTCATCGGCAGCGGCGTGGCCGGGTTGCATACGGCCTGGCGCGCCTCCGAACATGGGTCGGTGACGGTGCTCACCAAGCGCACCCTGTTCGACTCGGCCACGGCCTATGCCCAGGGCGGCATTGCGGCCGCCCTCGGGGCGGGCGACTCCCCCGACCTCCACCGGCAGGATACGCTGGCCGCCGGGGCGGCGTTGTGCGATGCCGAGGCGGTGCAGGTGCTTGTGGAGGAGGGGCCGGCTCGCGTCCGCGAGCTGCAGGCCGCTGGGGCCCGGTTCGATCTCGATCCCGACGGCGACTTCAAGCTGGGTAAGGAAGCCGCCCACTCCCGCCATCGCATCGTGCACGCCCACGGCGACCAGACCGGCGCCGAGGTGGCGCGGACGCTGGTGGCCAAGGTCCGGGAGTCGGCCGCCATCACGGTACAGGAGACGGCCCGAGTGCTCGACCTGCTGCTGGTGGAAGACGAGTTCGGGGTG
>JBEILM010000079.1:0-16706 GCA_040379205.1 Gemmatimonas sp. | reverse complement strand
AGGCCATTCGGATCGCCGACGACGCCGAGCCGCCCTTGCCGCTGATCTCCCACCGGGTCACCGAGGCCGGGGAGCAGCGCTGGGACGACGACACCTTCTGACCGCGAACCGCCCGGAACCTGGGCCCCCCTCTCCCCGTTCACCACGCGAGTGTCTAGCTTTTGCTCGTCGACGGCCGGTTCCGGTCGCCCTCCGCTCACCGGTGCCTCGGCACCCCTGACTGTCCCGCGATGATTTCTCCGTCCACGAATCGCCTCCTCAGCCTCGTCGCGGCCGCCGCCGTGCTGCCGCTGCTGGGTCTCTACGGCCTGATGATGTACATCGCCACGCCCACGCCGACGGGTGGCATGGAGCCGACGGTCGCGCTCGTCGTGTACATCGCGATGACCATCATCTTCAGTGCGCTCATCACGGTCGCCCTGAACTTCTCGCGTCAGCTGAGCCGTCAGGCCAAGGGGCAGTACACCACCCCGTAAGGACGCCGGGTTCCGAGTTGTACGAACGACCGCCGGCACCCGCCGGCGGTCTTTCTGTTTGGACCAGGCGGGACGGGCGCGCCATCGGTACCCCGCAGTCCACTGACTTTATTCCCGAATGGCCGACGCCCACGCCTTTCTCGCCAACCTGACCCTCGTCCTGTGCGTCGCCGCCTTGACGACGTGGGTCTTCCAGCGCATCCGGCAGCCGGTCGTGTTCGGCTATCTCGTGGCCGGCATGATCATCGGGCCGTACATCGGCGTGCCGCTCTTCGCCGATCGCAGCATGGTCGCCACGCTCTCGGAGCTGGGCGTGATCCTGCTCATGTTCGGCCTCGGGCTCGAATTCAGCCTGCGCAAGCTGGCCGTGGTCGCGCCCACCGTGGGGCTCATCGCGCTCGTCGATACCAGCGCCATGTTCGGCTTTGGGTATCTCACCGGACAGCTGCTCGGGTGGACGACGCTCGAAAGTGTCTTCGGCGGGGCCATCGTCGCCATCTCGTCCACGACGATCATCGTCAAGGCGTTCGCCGAACAGGGGGTGCGCGGGCGCCTCACCAACCTGGTCTACGGCATCCTCATCATCGAGGACCTCATCGCGATCTTCCTCATCGCGATGCTCACCACCATCGCCTCGGGCGCGAACGTGTCCGCCGGCGCGGTCGGCATCACGGCCGCCAAGCTGCTGCTCTTCCTCGCGCTCTTCGTGGGCCTGGGCCTCGTGGTGGTGCCGCGCGTCGTGCGCGCCGTGGTGCGGCTCGACCGGCCGGAGACCACGCTGGTGGTGAGCCTGGGCCTCTGCTTCGGGGGCGCCCTGCTCGCGCTCGACGCCGGCTATTCCGTGGCCCTCGGGGCCTTCATCGCCGGCTCGCTCGTGGCCGAGTCGGGGGAAGGCGGGCGGGTGGAGCATCTCGTGGTGGGCGTGCGCGACATGTTCGGCGCCGTGTTCTTCGTCTCGGTGGGCATGATGATCGACCCGCGCCTTGTGGCCGAGCACTGGGTGGCGGTGGTCGTGCTGTCGGTGGTGGTGGTGGTGGGCAAGCTGCTGGCGGTGAGCGTGGGCGCCTTTCTGTCGGGCAACGACGTGCGCACCAGCACGCAGGCCGGCATGAGCCTCACGCAGATCGGCGAGTTCGCGTTCATCATCGCGGCGGTGGGTACGACCGCCGGCGTGGTGGGCGAGTTCCTGTATCCGGTCGCGGTGGCGGTGTCGGCCATCACGACGCTCACCACGCCCATCGCCATCCGCGCCTCCGGGGCCGTCGCCACCTTCGTGGACCGGAGCCTGCCGCGGCCGCTGCAGACGTTCGTGGGACTCTACGGCACGTGGATCGCGTCGCTGCGCAGCCGCCCCGACGCCGAGGGCACGGCACCGCTGGTACGCCGCAAGATCCGGCTGCTCGTGCTGGACACGGCGCTGCTGGCCGGTGTGATCATCGGCACCGTGTTCGTGCGCCCCACCCTGCTGCCGATGATCGCGCCGACGTACCTGCCGCCGGCGTGGGCCACGGTGGCCCTGTATGCCATGGCCGCCCTGCTGGCGACGCCATTCGTGTTCGGCATCGTGCGAGTGGCGGGCGCACTGTCGTCATTGCTGTCGTATCGGGCCCTGCCCAAGGGGACGGCCAATCGGCTCGACTACGCCGAGTCGCCGCGCAAGGTGCTGATGGCCACGCTGCAACTCGGGCTGGTGGCCGTCAGCGGCCTGGTGGTAGTGGTGGTGACGGAGCCGTTCGTGCCGGTGGGGCGAGGGGTGGCGATTCTGGCGCTTGTCGTGGCGTGGCTCACGGTGGTGTTCTGGCGGCGCACGTCGGATCTGTACGGGCACACCCAGGCCGGGGCGCAGGTGCTGCTGGCGGCCCTGGCCAAGGGCATTCCTGCCCCCTCGGCACCGCGGGCTCCGGCCGAGTCACAGGCCACCATCGCCGCCTCCCGTGATCTCTCCACCGTGCACCAGGTGCTGCCGGGGCTCGGCGATCCGGTGGCGTACCTGGTGCGCGAGGGCGATGCGGCGGCGGGGCGGACGCTGCGCGACCTGCAGCTGCGCTCGCAGACAGGGGCGGTGGTGCTGGCCATTACCCGCGGCGACGACAACGTGCTGCTGCCGGTGGGCGCCGAGCGGCTGGGGGTGGGAGACGTGCTGGCGCTGGCGGGAACGGCGGAGGCGCTGGCCGAGGCCACGCGGTTGCTGCACGGCGACGACGACCCGCTCCCCGCTGCGTCGTGATGCACGAAGGGCCCGCGCTGTGAACGCGGGCCCTTGGTGTGTGTCGGTTTCGCGTCAGATGTCGAGGTTCGACACGAACCGCGCATTGCTCTCGATGAACAACCGCCGCGGCTCCACTTCGTCACCCATGAGCGTCTGGAACGTCTGGTCGGCCAGCACCGCGTCTTCCATGGTCACCCGCAGCATCGTGCGCGTTTCGGGGTCCATGGTGGTCTTCCAGAGCTGCTCGGGGTTCATCTCGCCGAGACCCTTGTAGCGCTGGATCATGATGTTGCCGCGGCCCTCCGGACCACCGAGCCGCTCAACATAGCCGTCGCGCTCCTTCTCGGAGTACGCGTAGTACTCCTCCTTGCCCTTGGCCACGCGATAGAGCGGCGGCTGCGCGATGTACATGTACCCGGCGTCGATCAGTTCCGGCATCTGCCGGTAGAAGAACGTCAGCAGCAGCGTCCGGATGTGCGCGCCGTCGACGTCGGCGTCGGTCATGATGATGATCTTGTGGTACCGGGTCTTGGCGAGGTCGAACTCCTCCTTGATGCCGGTGCCGATGGCCGTGATGATGGTGCGGATTTCCTCGTTGTTCAGCACCTTGTCGAAGCGCGCCTTCTCGACGTTGATGATCTTGCCGCGCAGGGGCAGGATGGCCTGGAAGTCGCGCTTGCGCCCCTGCTTGGCCGAGCCGCCGGCGGAGTCGCCCTCGACCAGGTAGATCTCGCACAGCGCCGGGTCCGACAGCGAGCAGTCGGCGAGCTTGCCGGGGAGGTTGGCCACGTCGAGCGCCGACTTCTTGCGCGTGAGGTCGCGCGCCTTGCGGGCCGCCTCGCGGGCGCGGGCCGCCGACATCGCCTTGTCGATGATGGCGTTGGCGGTCTTGGGGTGCTCGTCGAGGTACTGCGTGAGCAGCTCGTTCATGACGCTGCGCACCGCCCCTTCGGCCTCCGAGTTGCCCAGCTTGGTCTTGGTCTGCCCCTCGAACTGCGGCTCCAGCACTTTCACCGACAGCACCGCCGTAAGCCCCTCGCGCACGTCGTCGCCGGACAGCCGCGTCTCCTTGTCCTTCTTGTTGAGATTCGACTTGTCCTGGATGTACTTGTTGATGACCGACGTGAGTGCGCTCTTGAAGCCGGTGAGGTGCGTGCCGCCTTCGTGCGTGTTGATGTTGTTCACGAAGGAGAACACGTTCTCGGCGTAGCTGTCGTTGTACTGCAGCGCCATCTCAATGCCGATGTCGTCACGCGTGGTGTCGATGTACACGACATCCTGGTGCAGCGGCTTCTTGCTGCCGATGAGGAACGTGACGAACTCCTTGAGCCCGCCGCGGGCGAAGAACACCTCTTCGCGCGGCTGGCCATCCTTGAGCTCGTCCGGGCGCTCGTCGCGCAGCGTGATCTGGATACCCTTGTTGAGGTAGGCCAGTTCGCGCAGGCGGCTCGCCAGCGTCGTCCATTCGTAGCGCAGCGTCTCCTGGAAGATCTCGCCGTCCGGCTTGAACCAGACCTTGGTACCGGTCTCCTTGGCCGGCACGCTGCGCATGACCTTCAGCTTGGTCTGCGTGATGCCGCGCGCAAAGTCCATGTAGTGCTCCTTCCCGTCGCGCTTGATCCACACCTTGAGCTGGGTGGACAGCGCGTTCACCACCGACACGCCCACGCCGTGCAGACCGCCGGACACCTTGTACGTGTCCTTGTCGAACTTGCCGCCGGCGTGCAGCACTGTCATTGCGAGTTCGACACCCGGCATCTTCTCGATCGGGTGAATGTCCACCGGAATGCCGCGCCCGTTGTCCTCGACGCTAATGGAATCGTCGGGATGAATCGTGACCACGACGCGATCCGCGAAGCCGGCCAGCGCTTCGTCGATCGAGTTGTCCACGACCTCGTAAACCAGGTGGTGCAGACCGCGCGCCGACGTGGAGCCGATGTACATGCCGGGGCGCTTGCGGACCGCTTCGAGTCCCTTGAGTACGGTGATGCTCTGGGCGCCGTACTCGTTCGACTCTTCGCTGCTGTTCGACATTTGGTAGGAGCTGCCGGAGGGTTGGAGGGCCACCGCTGGCCCGGAAACACAACCTCGCAATATACCCAAGGCCGCCCCCCGATGGCAACCCGGCGGACTTCGGCTAAGTCGTTGATATCCAACGTCTTGCGAATGGCGCGCCGAAGCGCACCGCAGGTCGGCTCAGCGGCGCAGCATCCAGCGCAGCTTGAGCACCGGCGGCCGGGCCGCATCGCGGTTCAGCGACCGCAGCAACTCGGGTTCGAGCAAGGACAGCTCCTGCATCCAGGCATGGGTCTTCACCATCACCACCAGCGTGCCATCCTGTTGCAGCAACAGGGGTTCCGTCACCCCGGCGATCTGCGGGCCCACCAGCGTGGGCCACTCGGGAATCACCGCCGCCTGCGCCACGCGGTCGCTCAGCCCCGCGTGCTGGAGCACGGAGGCCACGACATCCCCCAGCCGGGCCGGCCGGCGCTTCGGGGGCTCGCTCATGACAGCTGCCCGTCGCGCATGGTCCGTCGTGCCAGGCGCGTGAAGGCCTCCGGGATGTCCTCCTCGCGCGGCACCGCCAGCAGCACCTGCGCCGCCCCGGCATCCTCGAGCAGCGCCAGCACCCGGCCCGCCCGCCCGAGGTCGAGTTCGGCGAAGGGGTCGTCCAGCAGGAGCAACGGCGCATGGCCAAGGGCCGCCCGCAGCGTGGTGAGCTCCAGCAGGCGCAGGGCGATCGCCGCGCTGCGCTGCTGTCCTGCCGATCCGAAGGTCCGCAGGTCGCGCCCGCCCAGCTGCAGCGGCAGTTCGTCCCGGTGCGGTCCCACCAGCGTCACGCCGCGTCGCAGTTCGGTGCTACGCTGATGGGCCAGCGCCCGCGCGAGCGCCTCGCCTTGCGCATCGGCGCGGGTGGCCGCGCCGGCACTATTGTCGCCGCCCACGCTGGTGTAGCGCAACACCGCGCCCTCGCGCTCGCCGATGGCGGTGCACAACGCGCGATACTGCGCCCCGTGCGCCTGCACGAAGGCGTGGCGGGCGGCCACCACCACCCCGCCATGTTCGGCCAACGCCGGCTCCCACACGCTCACGCGTGCCTCGTGCTCGTGCGCCCGCCCGCCGTCGCGCTGGGCCAGCCGCAGTGCCGCGTTGCGGCGCAGCAGTGCGGCGCGGTACTGCTGCAGTGCCTGCAGATACGCCGGGGA
The DNA here is from genome assembly GCA_040379205.1 of Gemmatimonas sp. Classification (GTDB taxonomy): domain Bacteria; phylum Gemmatimonadota; class Gemmatimonadetes; order Gemmatimonadales; family Gemmatimonadaceae; genus Gemmatimonas. Next base: position 10,815 of record JBEILM010000079.1, on the reverse strand, counting down.
CGACAGCGCCAGCAACACATCCAGGTACCGCCGCCGCTCCCCCGGCCCGCCCGAGACCAGCGCCACATCGGCGGGGGAGAACCCCACCGATGGCAGGGCGCCGAGCGCATTGGTGAGCCGCGCCTGGTCGACCCCGTCGAGCGTGGCCCGTTTGCGCTTGGTGCCCCGCTCGTACCCGACACCCACCGTGTGCCAGGCGGCCGGCGGGCCAAGGGTGGCGCGCACATGAAAGGCCGGCGCGCCGAAGCGGACCACGTCGGCATCGCGCGCCCCGCGAAACGAGCGCAGCAGGCCGAGGTAGGCCGCCGCTTCCAGCAGGTTGGTCTTGCCGTGCCCGTTCTCACCCACGACCACCAGGCCACGGGCGGGCACGTCCACATCGAGGTGGGCGAAGTTGCGGAACTCGCGGGCGGCGAGGGAAACGAGCACGAAGCGGCCGGTGCGCGCTCAGCGCCCCGTGAACGTCGGCGGACGCTTGTCGAGGAACGCGCGCATCCCCTCCTTCATGTCGGCCGTCGACGACAGCAGGCCGAAGAAGTCGGACTCGATGTGGCAGCCCTCCTCGAGCGACACGTCCAGCCCCCGGTCGACGGCCTCGATGCAGCCGGCCAGCGCCAGCGGTGCGTTGGCGATCATGGCCTGCAACAGGGCCCGCGCCGTGTCGAGCAGCGCGTCGGGGGCCGAGACCTGATCGACGAGCCCCAACCGCAGCGCCTCGGCGGCCTCGATCATCTCGCCGGTCAGCAGCAGCTTGAGCGCCGCGCCGCGTCCCACGAGGCGTGGCAGGCGCTGTGTACCGCCGTAGCCCGGCACGATGCCCAGCTTGGCTTCCGGCTGGCCGAGCTTGGCCTTGTCGCTGGCGAGTCGCACGTGGCAGGCCATGGCCAGTTCGCAGCCGCCGCCGAGCGCAAACCCGTTGATCGCGGCGACCGTGGGCTTGGGGCTCGTTTCGAAGCGACGGAACACCGCCTGACCGGCGCGCGCGCGGCGCTGGGCCTCGAGCGGGGACTGGCTCTCCAGCTCCGAAATGTCGGCGCCGGCCACGAAGGCGCGTCCGGCACCGGTGAGCAGCACCCCGGCCACGTCGTCGCGGGCGATGGCCTCGTCGATCGCGCGCCCGAGTTCGGAAATGGTCGCGTCGTTGAGGGCGTTGAGCTTGTCGGGACGGTTGACCGTGATCGTGGCGAGACGGTCGGCCACATCGAAGCGCAGGAACTGGTAGGACATGGGCGGCGCAGAAGGGGGAAACGGGAGACCTGAAATGTACCTACACGACCGCGGTGACCGGACGCTACCTTGCGGGCGTGCTGCCCAATCCTGCCGTCGGGTGGTCCCCCGACTCCCGCGCCCTGCGCATCCTCGACCAGCGCCGTCTCCCGGCGCAGGAGATCGTGCGCGACCTGTTCACGCTGGCCGAAGTGATCGATGCCATCCGGACGCTGGCGGTGCGCGGCGCCCCCGCGATCGGGGTGGCGGCGGCCATCGGCCTCGCCGTGGCGCTCGACACGGAGACCGGCGGCGACGGCGGGCGTGCCCGCGCGCTGCTGGCGGGGCATGCGGCACGGCTCGTGGCCGCTCGCCCGACGGCGGTGAACCTCGCGTGGGCCGTGCAGCGCATGCAGCGGGTGGCGGAGTGGGCGCGCGACGGCGAACTGCTCGCGGCACTGCGCCGGGAGGCGGAGGCCATCCGCGCCGAGGATGTGGCGATGTGCGACGCCATCGGGCAGCATGGTCTCGAGATCGTGCCCGACGGTGCCCGCGTCCTCACGCACTGCAACGCCGGGGCGCTGGCCACGGCCGGTATCGGCACGGCACTCGCGCCGCTGTATGCCGCCCACGCGCGGGGCCGGGCGCTCACGGTGTACGCCGACGAGACCCGTCCCCTGCGGCAGGGGGCGCGGCTGACGGCGTGGGAGCTGGCCCGGGCCGGCATCCATGTGAGTGTGCTCCCCGACGGCGCGGCGGCGTCGCTGCTGGCCCAGGGGCTGGTGGATCTGGTCATCGTCGGCGCCGATCGCATCACGGCCAATGGCGATGTGGCGAACAAGATCGGCACGTATGGCGTGGCGCTGGCGGCGCAGGTGCACGGCGTACCGTTTTACGTCGCGGCTCCGTGGAGCACCGTGGACCCGGCCACCGCGACCGGACGCGACATTGTCATCGAGCACCGGCACAGCGACGAGCTGGGCGAACTGCCGGCGGGGGTGCCGGCGTGGAATCCCGCCTTCGACGTCACGCCGCGGGTGCTGGTGCGCGGCTATCTCACCGACCGCGGGCTGGTGGAGCCGCCGTTTCTGATCGACCCCGACCCTTTCCGAGCCTCCCGCCCATGACCAGCGTCCTCGCCATTGATCAAGGCACCACCGGCACCACCTGTCTCGTCATTGCGCAGGATGGCCGCGTCATCGGGCGCGCTTACCGCGAGATCACGCAGCACTATCCGGCGCCCGGCTGGGTGGAGCACGATCCGCACGAGATCCTGGAGCGCACGCTCGACGCCGCCCGTGAGGCGATCGCCGTGGCCGGTGAGACGCCGGTCGCCATCGGTATAACCAACCAGCGGGAAACGATCGTGCTCTGGGAGCGGGCCACCGGGCGCGCGGTGCACCGCGCCATTGTGTGGCAGGACCGGCGCACCGCCGACCGCTGCCTGGCGCTGGCGCCCCACGCCGCGATGATCGGCGAGCGCACCGGGCTGGTGACCGACCCCTATTTCAGCGCCACCAAGCTGGAATGGCTGCTACAGCAGGGCGACCACGCCGCCCGGGCGGCCCGGGGCGAACTGGCCGCGGGAACCATCGACAGTTGGCTGATCTGGCACCTCACCGGGGGCGCGGTGCATGTCACCGACCACACCAACGCCTCGCGGACGATGCTGTACGATCTGGAGCTCAAGGGCTGGTCTCCGGCACTGTGCGCGCTGTTCAGCGTGCCCGAGTCGCTGCTCCCCCGGGTGGTGAATTCGAGTGGCGACGTGGGGCGTTCCACCAAGGCAACCCTCGGGGTGGAAATCCCCATCATGGGCATCGCCGGCGACCAGCAGGCGGCGCTCTTCGGACAGGGCGGGTGGGATGTGGGCGCCGGCAAGAACACCTATGGCACCGGGGCCTTCCTGCTGCTCAACACCGGCGATCACCGGCCGGCGCCCGGTTCCGGGCTGCTGACCACGATTGCCTGCGACGAGCGCGGCGCCCCGGCCTATGCGCTCGAAGCCTCGATCTTCATCGCCGGGGCGGCGGTGCAATGGTTGCGCGACGGGCTGGGCATCATCGCCCAGAGCAGCGACACGGAGGCGCTGGCCGCCTCGCTGTCCGGCAACGATGGGGTGTACTTCGTCCCGGCTCTGGTCGGTCTGGGCGCGCCGGACTGGGAGCCGCAGGCCCGCGGCACCATTGTCGGGCTCACACGGGGAACCACCCGGGCCCACCTCGCCCGGGCGGCCCTCGAGGCCATGGCCTTTGCCACCCGCGACGTGCTGGGGGACATGCGGGAGCAGGGGCAGGTGCCCTTCGACCGGCTGCGGGTCGACGGGGGCGCCACCAGCAACAACTGGCTGATGCAATTCCAGGCCGACGTGCTGGGGGTGCCGGTGGAGCGGCCCGACCTCGTCGAAACGACCGCCCTCGGTGCCGCCGGGCTGGCGGGGCTGGCGGCGGGCGTCTGGCGCACCGGCGCCGAATTCCTCGCCAGTCGGAACTTCACCCGCTTCGACCCGGCGGAACCGGGAACCGCGGCCGCGGCTTCGGACTATCAGGGCTGGCGCCGGGCCGTGCGGGCGACGCTGTCCTGGGCCCGCGATCGCGGCGAGCCCTGACCGGTCGCCGCTGCTCACCATCCCGCCAAGCACGACAGAGCCACTCGTCTTTCCGACAGGCTCTGTCGGGATCTGTCGGGATTGGGGGGCTCGGCGCTATCTTCAAGAAAGATCATCCCGACCTCAACGGACGGCGACCCCGTGAAAGCTCGCAACAAGTTCCTCCTCGGCGGTGTGCTGGTGCTTGGCACGGCCAGTTACCTGATGGCCAGCTCGATCGACGAGACGGCCACGTACTACCTCACGCCGACCGAACTGGCGGCCAAGGTGGCCGACAATCCGCGCATCGTGAAGAATGGTGTCAAAGTCGGCGCGCGCGTCGTCGATGGCACGATCGTGCGCGATCCGAGCGGCCGCGAGCTCACGTTCACGATGACGGACGGGACGCAGACGTATCCGGTGCACTACCGCGGCGTAGCGCCGGACACGTTCACCGACGGCGTGGACATCGTCGTCGAAGGCCGGCTCGATGCCAATGGCACCTTCCAGGCGACGACGCTGCTGGCCAAGTGCGCGTCGCGTTACGAGAACGCCCCCGGGCAGCCCGGGCAGTACCCAGGCGGTGGTGGCCAACACCCCGCCTCCATCCCCAAGGCGTAACCTCAAGGCCGGCCCCGGCATGACCGGCGCCGGCTACCGCGTTTGCGCGAGGCGTCATGATTCTCGTTGGTGAACTGTCGCTCTGGGTCGCCCTGCTCATGGCGGCCTGGACGACGACCGTGTCGTTCTCCGGCGGCCTGCAGGGCCGCTTCGATCTGGTGAAGAGTGGTGAGCGGGCGATGTACGCCACCTTCGGCTTCACGCTGCTGGCCTCCATCGGCCTCTGGGTCGCGCTCTTCACGCACGACTTCTCGCTGAAGTTCGTGGCGTCGTTCACGAGCGCCAACCTGCCGAAGGTGTACACCTTTACGGCATTCTGGGCCGGGCAGGCGGGGTCGATGCTCTTCTGGGCGTTGATCCTCACCTTCTACTGCGCGGTCGCCGTGTTCTCCAATCGGCACAGCAACCGGGCCATGATGCCGTATGTCACCGGGACGCTGGGCGTGGTGTCGCTCTTCTTCCTGATGACGATGGCGTTCGGGGCGAACCCCTACGAGCGCCTCGACTGGGTGCCGCCCGACGGTCGCGGCATGAATCCGCAGCTGCAGAACCCGGGCATGGCGGCGCATCCGCCCATGCTCTATCTCGGCCTCGTGGCCACCGCGGTGCCGTTCGCCTTCGCCATCGGCGCGCTCATCACACGCCAGCTCGATGCGCAGTGGCTGGGCGCCGTGCGCCGGTGGGCGCTGCTGTCGTGGTTCTTCCTCACCATCGGCATCGTGCTCGGCATGTGGTGGGCGTACGTCGAGCTGGGCTGGGCCGGCTACTGGGCGTGGGACGCGGTCGAGAACTCGTCGTTCCTGCCGTGGCTCACCATCACGGCCTTCCTGCACAGCATCATGATCCAGGAAAAGCGCGGCATGCTGCGCAAGTGGAACGTGACGCTGGTAGTGCTGTCGTTCCTGCTCACCATTCTCGGCACCTTCATCACGCGATCGGGTGTGATCGAAAGTGTGCACGCGTTCGCGCAGTCGCCGGTCGGCAACTGGTTCCTCGGGTTCCTCATCGTGGCCACGGCGCTCACGGCCTACCTGGTCAGCACCCGGCTCAACGACCTGCAGGCCAACGCCGAGCTGGAAAGCATGGTCAGCCGCGAGGCGGCGTTTCTCTACAACAATCTGGTGCTCATCGGCATCTGCTTCGCCACGCTCTGGGGCACGCTGTTCCCCATCCTGAGCGAGTGGGTCAAGGGCGACAAGATCACGGTGGGGCCGCCGTTCTTCAACGCCGTGAACGGCCCGCTCGGCCTGCTGCTGCTGGCACTCACCGGTATCGGGCCGCTCATCGCCTGGCGCCGCGCTTCGGTGTCTAACCTGCAGCGCCAGTTCACCTGGCCGGTGGCTGCCGGCGTGGCGGTGTTTGGTAGCTTGTTCGCGCTCGGCATGCGTGATCCGTACGCGCTCATCTCGTACCTGCTGGCCGGGTTCGTCTTCGGGACGATCATCCAGGAGTTCGTGAAGGGCATCGGCGCCCGCCGCCGCATGTACAGCGAAGGGCTGGTGTCGGCGTCGCTGCGCCTCGTGGCCCGCAACCGGCGGCGCTACGGCGGCTACATCGTGCACTTCGGCGTGGTGGTGCTCTTCTGTGCCTTCGCCGGGCTGATGTTCAAGAAGGACATCACGGCCACGCTCAAGTCGGGCGAGTCCATCAAGGCGACCGACGCCTACGGCCACGAGTGGGTGTTCACCAGTCAGGGCATCTCCAGCTTCGAGCAGCTCAATCGCAAGGTGCTGGCGGTGACGCTCGACGTGACCCGTGACGGCAAGCGCATGGGGCTGCTCTCCAGCGAGAAGCGGCAGCATGTGAACAGCCAGGGCGAGCCGACCTTCGAGCCGTCCACCGAGGTCGGTATCCTCGAGTCGCCCAAGCAGGACGTCTACATGGTCTTCACGGGCGCGATCGATCGCGACACGGCCGCCATTCACATCAACTTCAACCCGCTGGTCTGGTGGGTGTGGTTCGGTGGTATCGTGATGGCGTTTGGCGGCCTGATCGTGATGTGGCCGCAGGCGCAGCGTGCCGAGCGGGAGAGCGGCTACGTGGCGCAGATCCCCATGGGTCGCGACTCGGCGTTGGCGGGAGCGGGCGCGTGAGCCCATCGGGCAATCCGCTGCTGTCGCCGGTGGGGCAGTCGCGCCGCGCGTTCCTCGTGCGGGCGGGAGCCATCGGCGCCGGCGTCGTGGCCCTGTCGGCACGTGCTGTCGCGCAGAGCGGGAACGGGCAGTCGGTCGCCGGCGGCGTCGAGATGACGTCAGACTCGTACAAACCGGTCGTCCGGCCCGCCAAGCCCAATGCGACGCCGACAATGGACAAGAAGCAGGTCGAGGCGTTCGAGCGGCAGCTCGCCTGTCCGTGCCCGTGCACCCTCGACATCTACACCTGCCGCACGACCGACTTCACCTGCAGCATTTCCCCGGCCGTGCACGGGGACATTCAGCGTCTCGTCGACGGTGGCTACACGGCCGACGAGATCATGGAAGCGATGACCGGCACCTACGGCGATTTTATCCTCATGACGCCGCGCAAGCAGGGCTTCAACCTGCTGGCGTGGTTCGCGCCCTTCGCGGCGCTGGTGCTGGGAGCGGTGGGCGTTGGCGCCCTGCTGCGCAGCTGGCGGCTCAACGCCCGGGATGCGGCAGCGCGCGCCGAACGACTGCCGACGACGGCCGCCGGCGCCGGTGTCGAGGCGACGCCCGAGGAGCTGGCACGCATCGAGGCCGCGCTGCGGCAGGAGCGCTGATGGCACTCCCTGATGGCGCGGTTCCGCTCATTGTCGGGACGGCGCTTGCCCTCAGCGCCCTGACGCTCGTGCTCTCGCCCCTGCTGGGCAGCGTCGACGGGACGGCCCCGACCGACCGCCCGGCGCGGCGTTCGGCCACCGAGGAAGACGACCGCCCGACCACGGCGGTCGACGCCCTGCGTGAAATCGAGTTCGATCGGGAAACCGGCAAGCTGAGCGACGCCGACTACACCGACCTCAAGGCGCGCTATACCCGCGCCGCACTCGCCGAGTTGCGCGCCGCCGACAATGTCGAGGCGACGTCGGCGGGTGTGGTCGGAAGTGTGGTTGGACACATGGCGAGCGACGTGGCGGGCACCGCCGTCACCGATCCGGTCGAAGCCGCCATTGCCCGCGCGCGCGACAATCAGAAGTCGTGCGGCGTGTGCGGGCCGCGGCCGGAGCCCGACGCCACGTACTGCTCGAGCTGCGGGCGGTACCTGCCCGGACAGTGCCGCTCCTGCGGCACGAGCATCGATCTGGTAGGGTCGCGCTTCTGCAGTGGCTGCGGAGAGCAGCTGGCGGCGGCGTAATCGCCGTGCGCGTGTCGCCGCCCGCCCGCAGAAGGGCGTGCGAGCGGCGGTCAGGTGGTGGCGCTGTACCGCGCGCGGCTCGCGCAGCCGCGCCGAACGGGGCACATCGCGCACTTGGGTGACCGCGCCGTGCACACCAGCGCGCCCAGCTCCATGAGCGCCTGGTTGTGTGTCCAGGTGTGCCTTCCGGTGCGAGGCAGCAGCTGTTCGGCGATGTGCCAGAGCCGTTTGAGGCCGGTGCCGCTCTTCGGATTCAGCTCCGGTGCGAACACGCGGTGCAGCACACGGGCGACGTTGGTGTCCACCAGCGCTGCCCGCTTTTCGTAGGCGAACGACGCCACGGCGCCGGCGGTGTAGGCCCCCACGCCGGGGAGTTCGCGCAGCTGTGCCGGCTCGCTGGGAATCATGCCCGCACGATCGCTGGTCACGTGCTTCGCGAGGCGGTGCAGGTTGCGCGCGCGCGCGTAGTACCCCAGGCCTTCCCAAGCCTCCAGCACCCGGTCGGGGCGGGCGCGGGCCAGCGTCGGCAGGTCCGGGAAGCGATCGAGGAAACGCCGGTAGAAGTCCAGCACCCGCGACACCTGCGTCTGCTGCAGCATCAGCTCGGAGATGAGGATGCGGTACGGGTCGCGGGTCTTTCTCCACGGCAAGTCGCGCGCATGCTGCCGGAACCAGCGGTGGAGGCGGCGACGAAAGGCGGTGGCCGCCTCGGGGGCGACCACGATCTCGGCGGGGGGCTTGGTCCAGCGCGGCATATCGCGGTGCAAGCTAACCGCACCGCTGCATCGCCCCACACCCCCCTCGCCTACGCCCGTTCGAGGTACTCCAGCTTCCGGCGCGCCAGCACCAGCGGCACCACCGTGGCGGCCACACACACCGTGGCGGCCACCCCGAACGGGAGCAGCATGTCCAGCGGGTCGCGCGCCCACCCGAAATGTCCGGCCACGATCCAGCGCGCCGCCGGGCGACCGGCCAGGTAGGCCACCACACCGATCAGCCCCACTGCCGTCATCATGAACATCAGTCCCCCGAACGACGTGGGGATCTGCGCCGCATTCTCCGAGTCGAAGCGGGGGTAGAACGTGCCGTAGCCCAGCGCGAGGGCCGTGAGCGGAAAGACGAGCGCCGTGATGGCTGCCAGGGAGACGATATGCACGAAGGGCACCACGCCCAGCATGAAGTTCGTGCACCCCACCAGCACCAGCGCCAGCAACAGCAGGGGCAGGGCCCCCACCCAGAACTTGGCCCACAGCAGATCACGCATGGGCAACGGACTCGAACGCAGCAGCCACAGGGCACGCCCTTCGAGACTGACACTGGGAAAGACGAAGCGGGCCGCAATGGACGCCAGCACGAAGCCGGCCAGCGCCAAGTTCAGGAAGGGGATCACGTTGCGCAGCAGCGTGGTCACTCCCGCGCCGTTGAGCGGCAGGTAGCGCACGTTGGCCACGTACACCACCAGCAGCACCCCCACCAGCACCAGTTGCGACCACTGCGTGCTGTCGCGGACGAAGACGCGCAGCTCCTTGAGCACCAGCTCCCGACGCAACGGGCCAAGCACGCCGAGCACCCGGTCGAACCAGGTGCGTACGGGGCGCTGGCTTGCTCGCTGGTTCGCGCCCTCCTGCGCCATGCTGTAGGCCCGTCGCCAGCCCCGGGCATAGAGGGCGTGTCCGGTCGCCACCAGCGCCGCCGCGAGCAGCCACAGCTTGAGCAGCGGTTGCCACGCGGCCTTGCCCCCGAGGTACTTCACGACGGCTTCGCTCACCCACTCACTCGGCATCCACGGCGACGACGGCGTATCGAGGGCGGCCACGAACTGCATGAAGTTCGCGAAGCCTTCGGGGCGCGCCAGCTGCTCCGGCCGTGCGGCCCGGAACAGCAGCACCAGACCGGCCACCGCCAGCGCCGTGATCACACTCAGCAGGTCGCGCGTGCGCCGCGCCGGGAACACGTTCACCAGGAGCAGGGTGCACACCGAGCCGAGCGCGGCGGGAATCAGCAGGAACGGGAGGAAGACGGCCAGCGCGAAGGGGATGAAGTCCGCACCGCCGTGGTAGGCCACGCCGTACGCGGCCACGATCGGCACCAGCAGCAGCGCCACCATCCAGCTCGAGTGCAGCGTGGTTTCGGCCAGCCGTGCCCGGAACAGCGCCCCGCTGCCCACCGGCGCGGCGGCCAGCTGGTCGAGATCGCGCGCAAGGAAGAAGTTGGAGAGCGCGGCGATCGTGTTGGACAGCAGCAGGATCGACGCGAACGACAGCAGGATCATCGCCAGCAGCTTGGACGCCAGCAGCGTGCCGATATCCTCGGCGCTGCGGAAGTAGCGCAGCAGCCGCAGCGCGATGGCAAAGGCCGCGGCCCAGAACCCCGCGGCCAGCACACCGACCAGCAGCGAACGCCGCACGTCGCCCCGTTGATGGCGCGCCATCCGGTGCCGGGCCATCTGCCACTTTGGGCGCAGCAGCGCGAGGCCGCCCACGGCGGCCATCTCAGGCATCCAGCACCTCCACCAGCTCGCGCGCCACCCGGTCGCCGGTCAGGCGCAGGAAGATGTCCTCGAGGGCGTCGTCGGTGCCGCTGCTGCGCCGCAGCTCCTCCATGGTGCCGCACGCCGCCAGCACCCCCTGCTGCATGATGCCGATGCGGTCGCACATGCCTTCGGCGATCTCCAGCGTGTGCGTGGACATCATCACCGTGTGCCCGCGGCGCGTGTACTCGCGGAAGAGATCCTTGAGGATCTTCGACGACTTCGGATCGAGTCCCACCATCGGCTCGTCGACCACGATGACCTGGGGACGGTGCACGAACGCGCTGGCGATGATGAGCTTCTGCCGCATGCCGTGGCTGTAGCTCTCCACGAGTTCGTCACGCCACGGCTCGAGGTCGAACAGCGCCAGTAGCTCCTGGCCGCGCTTGTCCACCTCGGGACCGGCCTCGGCGTACAGGCCGGCGCTGAAGCGCAGGAACTCGAGGCCGGTGAGCTTCTCGTAGATGAACGGCCGGTCGGGGATGAAGCCGAGCGCGCGTTTGGCGCGCAGCGGGTCGGCCAGCAGGTCGTGGCCGGCAATGCGTATGGCGCCGGCGGT
>JBEILM010000078.1:0-16771 GCA_040379205.1 Gemmatimonas sp. | reverse complement strand
GAATGACGAGCAGGTTGTTCACCTGCATGGCGAGGTCCACCGCCGACACGCCCGCGAACTCGGCGTACGCCTCGTCGAGGAACACCACGCCCGGGGCCTCGCGCACCACGCGTTCCAGCGATGCTCGCGAGAGCAGCGCGCCGGTGGGGTTGTTGGGCGAGCACAGATACAGAATGCGCGGCTTGGTGGCCAGCAGCGCATCGATGTCGGGCTGGTGGTCGGACAACTCGGCGATACCCGCGTACTGCAGCCCGTTCATGCGCGCGAAGATCGGGATCATCGCGAAACTCGGCTCGCTGCTCGCCACCACACTGCCCGGCTCCCCGAAGGCGCGCATGGCGCTGTCGAGAATGTCGTCGGAGCCGCACCCCGTCACGAGCCGGTCGGGTGTGGTGCCCACGAACGCCGCCAGCGCTTCCTTGAGTTCGGCGGCGTAGAGCGATGGATAGCGCGTGATGCGCGCCACCGGCATCTCCCGCAGCGTGCGCTCGGCCATCGGCGGCACGCCCCAGAGATTGGTGTTGTCGGTGAGGTCGAGCGCCACCGGACTCCGCTTGGGGTCGTACAGCGGCACCTCGTCGTACAGCGCGCGGGCGAAGGCGAGTCGGTCCATCGTGTCAGCGACGGGAGTCATCGGGCAGCCTCCGTCGTGCCCCACGCGCGCGCGGCGGTGGCGTGAGCGGGCAACCCTTCGGCATCGGCAAAGCGGCCCACATCGTCGGCGAGTCGGGCGGCGGCGTCAGGCGTGACCTCCTGCCACGTCGTCCAGCGCACGAAATCGAGCGTGGACAGCCCCGAGTAGCTGCGGCCAGCGCCGGCGGTGGGCAGCACGTGATTGGCGCCGGTCATGTAGTCACCGTACGCCACCGAACTCGACGCCCCCACGAAAATGGTGCCGGCGCTGCGCAGCGCCGCCAGCGTTTCGTCGCGCACGTCGTCGCGCACCACCAGCAGCAGATGTTCGGCGGCCCACTCGCTCGCGAAGGCGATGCCCTCGGCGAGCGTCGGCACGGTGACGATGCCCCCGCGCGCCGCCAGCGAGGTATGCACCACGTCGGCGCGCGGCGCCGTGGCCAGTTGCGCATCGAGCGCGGCCACCACGGCGTCGGCCAGGGCGGCCACACCCGCGTCGTCGCCGGCCAGCACGGTCACCACCGCGGCATCGGGATCATGCTCCGCCTGCGCCATCATCTCACGGGCGATCGCGTCGGCATCGGCGCTGTCATCGGCCAGCACCAGCAGCTCGCTGGGGCCGGCCGGCGAGTCGATGCCCACCGACGACACCAGCTGCAGCTTGGCTTCGGCCACATACGCGTTGCCCGGACCCATGATGCGGTCCACGCGCGGCACGGTGGCGGTGCCCAGCGCCATGGCGGCAATCGCGCCGGCGCCACCGAGGGCGAACACGCGGTCGACACCCGCCAGTGCGGCCGCGGCGAGCACGACCGCCGACGGACGTCCGCCAGGCCCCGGCGGCGAGCAGACGATCACCTCGTGCACGCCGGCCACGCGGGCCGGGATGGCGCCCATGAGCAGGGAGCTGGGATAGGCGGCGCGGCCGCCGGGGGCGTAGATGCCCACACGCTGCAGCGGATCGGGGCGGCGTCCCACCGTGATGCCGGGCTCCGGTGAACACACCGTCTCGGTGGGGCGGAAGGCTGTGTGCACGGCGGCGATGTTGCGCGCGGCCCGCTCGAGCGACTGGCGCAGGCCGGCGTCGAGCGTGGCCAGCGCCGCGTCCCACTCGGCGCGCGGTACCTCGGGCGTCGTGAGCGTGACCCTGTCGAAGTCGCGCGCGAAGTCGATCAGGGCGGCGTCGCCACGCGCGCGAACCTGCTCGATGATCGCCGTGGTCCGGCTGCGGACGCTGGCATCGGTGGTGGAGGCGCGGTCGACGAGGGCAACGCGCGTGGCGCCGTCGAGCGCCGCCAGCGGCCCGCGCGCGCGCAACGCCACAGACGAGGAGGCGCTCACGGCACCAGCCTCTCGATGCGTGTGACCAGGATGCCCTCGCCGCCCAAGGCGCGCAGCTGCGCGATGGTGCGGTAGATCGTGGCCGCACTCACCACCGCGTGCACCGCCACGAATTGGCTCGATTCGGCGATCTCGATGACGGTGGGGCCGTTGAGCCCCGGCAGCACCTCGCGGACCTGCGTCAGGGCCGCACGCGGCACGTTGGCCATGAGGTACCGCTGGCCGCGGGCGCGGATCACCGACGCCAGTGCGGTCACCAGGTCCTCCAGCTCCCGCCCCCGCGCCGGGTCACCCCCGCGTGGGCCACCCTTGCTGGTAATCAGGTGCGCGCTTGAGCGCAGCACCGTTTCAAGCTCACGCAGGCCGTTCACGCGCAGCGTGCTGCCGGTGGAGGTGAGGTCGACCACCACGTCGGCGATGCCGAGGTGCGGGGCGATCTCGGCGGCACCTGACACCGGGACAACGTCCACCGGCCGGCCGCGCTCGGCGAAGAACGCGCGGGTGATGTTGGGGAACACCGTGGCCACCCGCACCGGCTGGCCATCGCGTCCCATGTCGTTGATCTGCCGAATGCCCGAATCGTCCTTGGCCGCGACCACCAGCCGGCACTTGCCGAAGCCGAGGTCGAGATGCGACGTGAGCGCGCGCCCGGACTCGTTGACGAGGTCCCAGCCGGTCACGCCCACGTCGGCGGCGCCATCGGCCACGAATTCGGGAATGTCCTGGGCACGCACGAAGATGGCCTCGAACTCACCGCCAAGAGACGCCGTCAGGGCGCGGTCCCCCGACGACCGGACCTCGAGGCCGGCGTCGTTGAACAGCTCGCGGGATTCTTCGCTCAGTCGGCCTTTGTTGGGCAGGGCAATGCGCAGCATGGACACTCGGGAAACGGGAAACGAACCACCGGACAAAACAAAAGGCCCGTCCAAGGGACGGGCCGCAGGTCGCTGGGGTGCCGGGAGCGCTGGTCGCGCCTTATCCCGCCATGCACACCGCGCCCCGACCCGTCGGGCCGTGGCCATGATGCGCGTGGTGGTGGGCGGAGCAGCGCGTGGACATAGACTGGAAAGGCTAGTCAGCGCCCAAACGGGCGTCAAGTGAAGAAGTCCTGACAATGGCCTTGGCGTTCCGATCACTTGTGAATAAGTTCACAAGGCGCGCAGGGCCCTGCGAGCACAGGACTGTCCTGTAGAACGAAATACTCGAATAGGCTCTGGAGGCCTCTCGACATGCGGTTTCTCGGTTTTGCGGTGGTGACGGGCGCGGCGATCCTGCTCGGCGCGTGCGATGGTGGTGACAAGGCGGCGGCGACGGACACGGCGGCGGCTGCGCCGGCTGCGGAAGCGGCGCCGGCTCCTGCGGCGGCTCCGGCCGCCGGTGCGATGGCCCCGATCACGGGCATCACGCACACGGTCAACATGGTGGGTGACGGTCAGGGCTATCGGTTCGATCCCGCCGAGATCACGATCAAGGCCGGCGACGGCATCAAGTTCGTGTTCGTCTCGGGCGGCCCGCACAACGTGGCGTTCGACCCGGCCACGCTCTCGGCCGAAGCCAAGACGGCCCTCCTGGCCAACATGCCGGAGCAGGCGGGTGAGCTTGCGGGCAAGATGCTGCTGACCGCCAACGAAGACTACACGATCTCGTTCGCCGGTGTCCCGGCTGGCTCGTACGACTACTTCTGCACGCCGCACCTCGCGATGAGCATGAAGGGCAAGATCACGGTCCAGTAAGCCGGATCGCGTTCTGCAGGACTGCGGGGGCTGGCGTTTCGACGCCAGCCCCCGCACTGCTCTCCAGGAGGACAGGTGCGAGCAGCGGAACGGGCGCGCTGGCTGCAGGCGCGCGCACGCAACGCGACACGACGGCCGCTGCTGATGGCCGGGGCGGGGAGCGTCGTGCTGGTCACGGCGCTCCTCTGCTTCGTGCTCATTCCCCGGCAGGTCGACCGCACCCTGGCGGCGGCGCGGCGGGTGGCGCCGCCGCTCCGGGATACCGTGGCCCTGCTGGGCGCGCGGGAGAAGGTCCTCCGTACGCGTGACGCGCTCCTGGCGGCGCGCGATCGCGCCCTGGTGCCGAGCGACAGCAACCCGTACCCCAACGCCGACAGCAGCGGCGCGCTGGCCGTGGACACGTCGGCCGGGCCGGTGGCACTGCTGCCACCCGAACTGCGCGAGTTCCTCGAACTGCGGCGGCAGGTTGCGCAGGCACGACAGGCGCCGCTGGTGGAGCGCTATCGGGCGCTCGTCGACACACGGGCGCTGCGCACCGACCCCGCGGCGCGCACCGCCCTCGATTTGATCGAGCGCGTATATGCCGAGCGGGAGGCCCACGCCGCGCTCGGCGGACCGGATGCCCGCTACGCCGCGCTCACCGAAGAGCTGACGCGCCTGGGCACGCAACTCGTGCAACGCGCCGACGCGGTGCTCGCGACCCGCGCCCAGCCGCTCATCGTGGGCGACTCCGCGGCCATGGCCGCGACCGCCGTTGCCGACTCGGTGCAGGCGGCGGCAGACAGCGCCGCTGCCCAGGCCCTCCTGGCCGTCGAGGCCACCGTCGCTGCGGCCGACAGCGTGGTGGCTGCCGCCCGGGCTTACAACGCCCGCGAGCAGCAGGCCCGCGATGCGCTGCGGGCGCGCCTCCAGGTGGCCATCCCGCCTCAGGCCATGCTGCTGGCGTCGCTCATTCTAGCCATGGCGGGCGGGTTCGGTGCGGCGCTGTGGCGGGAGTTGCGCCAGCCCACGGTGGGAGACGCCGAGGAACTCGAGGCGGTGACCCGGGCCCGGGTGCTCGTACATCGGGCCGAACCCGGGCGCCGCGGCAATGCCGGAGTGGCCGGTGGGCCGGCAACGCCCGCCAGCGACGACGAAACGTGGGCGCTGCTGCACGTTTTGCTCACCCGCCTCGGCGATGTCGCGCGACAGGTGCAGGTGGCGGCCGATCAGCCGGCGCTGGCCGAGGTGATCGCGCTGCGCCTGGCCATCACGGCCGCCCGGGCCTCGCGGGTGACGGTGTTGGTGGATGCGGTCGCCGGCGGGCTGTCGGTTGGCGTTGGCCCGTCCGGATTTCGGCCGGCGGCCGAAACGGCCTCCGGCGAACGCAAGGTGGTGGCCGACGACACGCCCTGGCTGCCGCCTGTTGTCCTCCGTATCGATCAGGACGTGTCGTTGGACGTTATCCGGCCACGGGAGCGGCTGGCGGAGCGCCTGCGGGGGCGCGCTGCTCCGGACCAGGCGGCCAGCGCGGCCCTGGCACCGCCGCTTCAGCCGTACGACCTCGCGGTGCTGGTCGCCGACGCTCCGGCGGCGCCGATGCTCCCGGCCGGCGCCGATCTCGTGCTGTGCGCGCGGCGCGGGGTGACCCCGCTGGCGTGGGTGTCGCAGGCCATGCGCGACGCCGACGCAGAGGGGCGCGCCGTGCGGGCTGTGGTGCTCTGGGCCGGCGAGCTCCCGCTGGTCGGCTGACGGTCGCCCGGCTAGTCTCCGCAGCATGTGGGCGGATACGCTGTTGTCACTCGAGCAGGGCCATCTCCTGCGCCTCGGGGCCTGGGCGATGCTCTCCGTGCTGAGCGGCACGGCGTTGCTGGCCTGGCTCGCGGTGCGGCGCACGGCGGCGCCGATGCTCCGCCATTTCGGCATCCAGACGGCGGCGTGGGGCGCCGTGAACGCCCTCATCTCGCTCTGGGCCTGGCGCGGTCTGGCGATGCGCGATTTCGCCGGCACACAGCGCCTGCTCAACATCCTCTGGCTGAACACCGGCCTCGACGTGGGGTATGCGGCCGTCGGCGTGACCCTGGCGATCACCGGCTGGAAATGGGGGCAGCGCCTGGGCGCCGTTGGGGCGGGGCTGGCGGTGGTGCTGCAGGGTCTCGTGCTCGCCCTCCTCGACTATCGGCTCATCGTGCTCATCGGGCCGGTCCGGTAATCGACTCGCCGATCGCCTCTCACCTTTCGCGTGTTGCATGGAACCCGTCATCCCTGACCTGCGCGCCATCCCCCGCGCCGACGCGTACGCGCAGCTGCTCACGATGCAGCAGCTGTTGCTGGACGACCACACCGACCCCATCGCCGGCATGGCCACGGTGAGTGCCCTGCTGCACCACGCGTTCGGGCACCTGTGGACCGGCTTCTACCGGGTGGTCGAACCGGGGCGGCGGCTGCAGGTGGGGCCGTATCAGGGCTCGCTCGGCTGCCAGGACATTGCCTTCGGACGCGGGGTGTGCGGTACGGCGGCAGCCGAACGCCGCACCGTGGTGGTGCCCGACGTGCACGCCTTTCCAGGGCACATCGCCTGCGACGCCCGATCACAGAGCGAGATCGTGGTGCCGGTGTTCGACCGGGAGGGTGCGCTGATGGCGGTGCTCGATATCGACTCGCCGGAGCCGGCGGCGTTCGGCGACGCCGACGTGGCGGGGCTCGAGCAGTTGGTGGCCTGGTTTGCCCGCACGACATATCTTCCAGAGCTTGCCTGAGGCCGGCCGGCCTGTCGGCGCGTTGTCCGCCCTGCTGCCGTTCTCCCGCCCATGACCGGATCCATGACCGGATACGCCGACCGGATCAACCACGCGTTCGCCTTTGCGGCCAAGCACCACGACCAACAGGTGCGCAAAGGCACCCGGCTGCCGTATCTCACGCACCCGGCGAACGTCGCCGTCATCCTCACGCGCTACGGCTGCAGCGAGGACATCGTCGTCGCCGGTATCCTGCACGACGTGGTCGAGGACTGCGTCCGCGAGGGCATGACGCGCGCGATGCTGGAGGAGCGCATCGGCCGGAAGTTCGGAAACGGCGTGCTGGAGACGGTGCTGGCGGTGACGCAGCGCAAGCTCGATGACGACGGGATCGAGATGTCGTGGGACGACCGCAGGGAGGACTACCTCGCGCGGCTCTCGCTGGCGAGTGAGCCGGCCCGTTGGGTGTGCGCGGCGGACAAGGTGCACAACGCCAACTCGATCCTTTCCGATCTGCGGCGCACGGCATTCCCCGAGACGGTCTGGGGGCGCTTCTCCGCCGGCCGCGAGGGCACGGTGCGCTGGTATCGCCGCGTGGTCGATCGGCTGCGCGAGATCGGCTTCACGGCGCCGATCGTGGATGAACTCGAACAGGCCGCCTTCGGCCTCGAGCAGGGCTGACCCAAGGGAGGGAGTGGCATGGTTTCGTGGTTCGTTTTGGCGGTGCTGACGTCCGCGCAGCCCGCATCCCAGGCGCCGGTACGACTCGAGGTGGCGCCGGCCGACCCCGTGGTGATCGCGGAAGACACCCTCCGGCTGCGCGCGCGGGTGCTCGACGCCTCGGGGCAGCCGGTGAGTGGCGCCCAGGTGCGTTTCATTGCTGCCGGCGGGCGCTTCGAAGGGAGCATCGACCCCGACGGTCTCGTGCGGTCCGGCTCGACCGGCACCATGCCGGTCACCATCGTCGCGCAGATCCCTGGCCAGCCGACCATTACCCGGCGCGTCGAAGTGCGCATGGTGCCCGGGCCGGCCGCCAGCATCACGCTCGACGGCGCGCCATCCCGTATGGTCACCGGCCAGCGTGTGGTGCTGGCGCCCACGGTCCGGAGTGCGGCGGGAGACACGCGCACGGATCGTGTGGCGTGGAGCAGCAGCAACCCCGCCGTGATCCGTGTGAGTGCCGACGGTCTGGTGGAAGCCAGGGCCCTCGGCCGCGCCACCATCACCGGACGTGCCGACCGGGCCACCGTGACGCAGGCGGTGCAGGTGGTGGCCTCGCGCGTGGCGTCGCTGGCGCTCACGCCGTCGGCGAAGGACGCGCGCACGGGTGACGTGATCCGCTTCAGCGTGGCGGCGCGTGACGCTGCCGGCACGCCGATCACCGGCGTCGCGCCCAGCTGGAGCTTCAGCCCGGGGCAGGGCGTCATCGATGCAGACGGCGCCTTCACCGGCTACGAGAGCGGCACCTACGTGGTCACCGCCACGCTTGGCACCCAGAGCGCGCAGGCCGTGGTGCGACTCACGCCGCGCGACGTGCGTCGGCCAGCCACCGTCATCGGCCGTCTGCCGCGCACCGGCTTCACGACCGAAGAGGTGTGGCTGCACCCCACGCGCGAGATCGCGTACCTGGGCACCGGCTCGGGGGGTGACCGCATGTTCACCATCGACATCACCGACAAGAGCAAGCCGGCGGTGACCGACTCGATCGTCGAAAACACGCGCCGCGTGAACGACATCATGACCAACCCCGAGGGTACGCACCTCGTCTTCACGCGCGAGGGGGCGAGCGACCGCAAGAACGGCATCGTGATTGCCACCCTCGACGATCCGCTCCACCCGAAGAAGTGCGCCGACTTCACCGAGGGGCTGACCGGTGGCGTGCACAGCACGTTCGTGTACAAGCAGGAGAAGCACGGCACGCACATCTATCTCACCAACGACGGCACCGGCGCCATCCACATCATCGACTGGAACACGCCCTGCCAGCCGAAGACCGCCGCCGTGTGGAAGACACCGCGCCCCGATGCCGGCCGCTCGCTGCACGACATCGATGTGCAGGACGGCCTCGCCTACCTGAGCTACTGGAACGACGGGCTCGTCGTCCTCGACATCGGCAACGGCATCAAGGGCGGAAGCCCGAGCAACCCGCAGCTGGTGTCGCAGTACAAGTACGACCTGAACGACATGTACCGGCAGGTGGAGGCGGCGGGTGGCCCGGGCTTCATTCGCGGCACACACACCGCGTGGCGCCACAAGAACTACGTGTTCATCGCCGATGAGGTGTTTCCGGCGGCGCCGGTGAAGGGCGCCAAGGATGCGTCGGCCGGCCGGGCGTACGGGCGTCTGCAGGTGATCGACGTGAGCGACATCGCCAAGCCGAAGAGCGTGGCATTCTACGAGCCGGAGTACGGCGGCGTGCACAACGTGTGGGTGGCCGGCGACACGCTGTACATGGGTGCCTACAACGCCGGCTTCCGGGCTTTCGACATCTCGGGCGAGCTGCGTGGCGACCTGCGGGCGCAGCAGCGCGAGATGGTGCACGTGAACACTGCCGACATGGACGGGTACGTGAAGAACGCGGCCATGACGTGGGGCGTGGTGGTGCGCAATGGCCTCGCGTACGTGAACGACATGTACAACGGACTGTGGATCGTGCGCATGGAGCCGAAGCCCGAACCGAAGAAGGCTGCGATCGTCCCCTGACGGTGGTGAGGTGCCGATGAAGAAGTCCCGACTCAGCGAGCGCGTCATTCGGCGCTTCGCCCTGCTCGTCACCGCTTCGGTGGTGGCCTCCCTCGACGCGGGTGCCCAGACGGCACCCGCGTCGTCGCGTGTGGCGCCGGCGGCGCCCGCGTGGCCCAGCCGCACGTACACCGCACTCGTGGCCTCGGAGTCGGTGGACCGGGTGGCGGTGGTGGAGCTTGGCCCGCAGGGTGCGAAGGTTGTACGGCAGCACGACGTGGGCGTGATGCTCGCCGATCCCGACGGGCCGCACGGGCTGGCGGTGGAGCCGAGTGGCCGGTACTACTACGTGACCACGGCGCACGGCACGCCCTACGGTGTGCTCTGGAAGTTCGACACCCGCACCAACACGTACGTCGACCAGGTCATGCTGGGGAATTTCCCCGCCACCGCGCAGGTCACCCCCGACGGCAGCAAGGTGGTGGTGGTGAACTTCAACCTGCACGGCGACATGGTGGCGAGCGACGTGAGTGTCGTCCGTACCGACACGCTGCAGGAGATCGCGCGCATCACCACCTGCGCCATGCCGCACGGCTCGCGCGTGAACAGCGCGGGCACGAAGCACTACAGCGTGTGCATGATGGACGAGCAGCTCGTGGAGATCGACCTCGACGGGCTGCAGGTGGCGCGGCACTTTCTGCTCACCAGGGGGGCGGAGCAGGGTATGGCCGGTGCGCCGCCGGTGCGTGGCGCGGATGCCGCGCATGCCGGCCACGACATGAGTGGCCATGGCCTGGCGCAGCCCGCCGCCGGCAGCACCCAGTGTTCGCCCACGTGGGCGCAGCCGAGCCCCGATGACCGCACGGTGTGGGTGGCGTGCAACGGCACGAGTGATCTCGTGGAGATTGACGTGGCCAGCTGGACGCTGCGCCGCCGCATCCCCGCCGGGAACGGTGTCTACAACATGGCCGTCACGCGCGACGGCACGAAGCTGGTGGCCAGCAACAAGCGCGGGCAGAGCGTATCGGTCATCGACACGAAGACGGGCGCGACGCTGGTGACGCTGCCCACGCAGCGGCGGGTGGTGCACGGCGTGGCCATCACGGATGACGACCGCTACGCGTTCGTGACGGTCGAGGGGATCGGGTCGGAGCCCGGCACCGTGGAGATCATCGACCTGGTGGCGCTGCGGACGATGGCGCGCGTGGATGTGGGGCAGCAGGCGGGGGGCATCGACATGCTGCCTCCGCGCTGATCCGGGCGTGCAGCGAGGGGTTGCCACGGCCATGATTGACTTTCATGCTTGAAGAGCTTGGCCGGTCGCGCACACCGGCCACGCGTACCGGAAACCGCCGGTCTCCTCATGGGAAGACGCGCGCACCACCCTAGTCACGGAATGCTCCGCATGCGAATCCTCCGCGTTGCCGCTACCGCCGGTGCGATGACACTCCTCGCCGGGTGTTTTCACCAGGTCGTCGACACCGGGCTCCCCCGCTCGACGACAACCGTCAAGAAATCATTCCACCCGACCTTCCTGTTTGGCCTGGTTGCCGGCTCCCCGATCGACGTGCGTCAGCAATGCCCGAGCGGCATTGCGGTCGCGAGCACGCGGCAGAGCTTCGCCAACGGCGTCGTCGGGATGCTCACGCTGGGGATCTTCACCCCCCACGAAGTGTCGATCACCTGCGCCAGCGGCGGGCGCGCCGATGCCGGCACCGTCATGCGCGTCATCGCCGCGACCAACGACCCCGAGGCGTTCAATACGGCGCTTTCCGAAATCGCCCGCGAGTCGGCCGTGTCCGGCCGCCCGATCGTCGTCACCTTTGCGCCGGAAACGGCCCCTTCGCGCTGATCGCGGGAGACCTTGCCATGATGAGCCGGATGTCTCGTTCCGTCTGCACCCTCGCCGCGGTGGCTTCCGTCACCCTGCTGGCAGGCTGCTATCGCTACACCGTCATTTCGGGGGCCCCGGAAGCGGCCCAGAAGATCGAACTGCCGTGGCAGAAGTCGTGGGTGTTTGGCCTCGTTCCCCCGGACACCATCAAGTCCCAGCAGACCTGCCCGCAGGGCATCGCCAAGTTCGAGACCAAGCACAGCTTCCTCAACGGGCTGGTGGGTGCGCTCACCTACAGCATCTTCACGCCGATCCACCCCACGGTCACCTGCGCGAGCGGCCCGGTCGCGCGCTGAGCGTACTCCCGCTGCCACACGGGCGCCCGGCTCCCTGAGCCTGGCGCCCGTTCTGCGTGTGGGGGTGACCTCGTCTCAATACGTGCGCGCCACGGCGTCGGTGAGGATCCCGAGGAACACCGGCACGATGCGGTCCCCCTCGAGCGTCGTGAACAGCTGCCGCACCAGGTCGTATCCCCGTCGTCCGCTCTCCTCCCGCAGGTTGGTGCGAGAGCGAGGCACGACCTCCTGCCGTGTCTCGGTATCGACGGTGGTCGCCACGTCGCCTCCCTCAGGCCCTTTGTGGATGGCGCATGCTCGATTCGGCAGGGCCTGCCCGTCCCGAAAGGCGGATGCCGCCAGGTGGCTCGGTGACGCGGCAATCGCCCGGGTGTCTTGGGACTCGACACGGGCCATGGTGTCGAAGGCATCCCGGGCCTCGACCGGCGCGCAGCTCTGGTCGGGGCGCGCGTACGCGGGATTGGGGCAGGCGGACCTGGGGTGGAGCGAAGTCTCACTGATCGCGCGGGTTTCTTCGATGCCTGCGGGCTGCTCAACCTGTTCGCGGGGCGCCGCACTGCGACGCCCCGCTTGCTGTGCCGTGGCCGACGCCGATCAGACCGCGCTCAACGAGCCGTACGTCTTCTCCACGTACTCGTTCAGAATGCCGAGGAACTCGGGCACGATGTTATCGCCCTTGAGCGTCGTGAACAGCTTGCCGTCCACGTACACCGGCGCCTTGGGCTCCTCGAACGTGCCCGGCAGCGAGATCCCGATGTTGGCGTGCTTGCTCTCGCCGGGGCCGTTCACCACGCACCCCATCACCGCCACCTTCATCTCCACCACACCCGGCTTGCTCTCGCGCCACACCGGCATCTGTTCGCGGAGATAGCCCTGAATGTCCTCGGCCATCTTCTGAAAGAACGTGCTCGTGGTGCGACCGCAGCCGGGACACGCGGTGACCTGCGGGGCAAAGGAGCGCAGCCCCAGCGACTGCAGGATCTGCTGCGCCACGAACACCTCCTCGCGGCGGTCGCCACCTGGCTTGGGCGTGAGCGACACGCGAATGGTGTCGCCGATCCCCTCGCTGAGCAGGATCGACAGCGCCGCCGTGGAGGCGATCACGCCCTTGTTGCCCATGCCGGCCTCGGTGAGGCCGAGGTGCAGCGGGTAGTCGCAGCGGGCGGCGAGGCGCCGGTAGCACTCCACGAGGTCCGGCACCACCGAGATCTTGGCGCTCACGATGATGCGGTCGTGCGGCAGCCCCACCTCTTCGGCCAGCGCCGCCGATCGCAGCGCGCTCTCGAGCATCGCGTCCATGTAGACGTCCTTGGCGTCGCGCGGCGTGGCCGACGACGCATTGGCGTCCATCATCTGCGTGAGCAGGTCCTGATCGAGCGAGCCCCAGTTCACGCCGATGCGCACCGGTTTGCCATGATCGATGGCCGCCTGCACGATGGTGGTGAAGTTCGTGTCGCGGTGCTTCGTGCCGACATTGCCCGGGTTGATGCGGTACTTGTCGAGCGCGGCGGCGGCCTGCGGGTACTTCGTGAGCAGCAGATGCCCGTTGTAGTGAAAGTCGCCGATGAGGGGCACATCGAGGCCGCGGTCTTCGAGGCGCTGCCGGATCTCGGGGACCGCCCGCGCCGCCTCGTCGTTGTTGACCGTGATGCGGACTTTCTGCGAGCCAGCCTCGAAGAGCGCCGCCACCTGGTCGGCGGTGGCAGCGGCGTCGGCCGTATCGGTGTTGGTCATCGATTGCACGACGACCGGCGCGGAGGACCCGACAGGGACACCCCGCACCTTGACGGTGACGGTGGGACGGCGGCGGCCGAAGCCGGAAGCAGCAGACGACACGATCGTGAAACCCGGGTAAGAGTGGCAGCCGTAAAGCTAGCGCGCCCCTCCCGTCTCCCCCAAGTTCCGGCCATGGACGAGCCCCTTCCCGACGAAACCGACGCCACGCCGGGGGATACCACGCCCGAACCGGCGGCTCCCCGGTCGTTTGCCCGGCGGCACTGGCTGGCTCTCACCCTGCTGGTGCTGCTTGGGCTGCCCGTGCTCGGCCTCACCGCCTGGACCGCCATCGCGCTCAACTGGAGCTACTCCACCGGCAAGCGCGCCGGGTACGTGCAGAAGTTCTCCCGCAAGGGGTTCGTCTGCAAAACATGGGAGGGCACCCTGTACACCGACATCGCCAAGGGCTTCCGCTCCGACAGCTTCTCCTTCACCGTGCGCAACGACTCCGTTGCCCGGGTGCTCGAGTCGCTGAGTGGCCGCAAGGTGGCGGTGGAGTACGAGCAGCACCTCTACGTGCCCACCTCGTGCTTCGGAGAGACGGAGTACTTCGTGACCGGCGTGCAGGAGATCCCGGACTAGGGTGCCCGGGATCGGATGGGATCCGCACACCACTTCCCACGGATTCAGGAGATGTGCATGACGCATTCGCTACGCATCCTCGGAATGGCCGCTGCCTTGGCGGCTCCCTCCGTGCTCGCGGCGCAGGCCGCCGTGGACAAGCCGGTATCGTTCGGTGTCAGCGGTGGCGTGTCGATGCCCACGGGCGTGCTTGACGATGAGGCCGAGTCGGGCTTCGCGGTGGCCGGTCACCTGTACTACAAGCCGGCCGGTGTCACCGCGCTGTGCTTTCGCGGTGATGTCAGCTACGACCGGTGGGGGATCGAGCGCCGGCTCACCGGCGGTGCGGTCACTGCCAACCTGCGGGCGCTGGGTATCATGGCCAACGCCATGTTCGACGTGGCGTCGTCGAGCAGCTCGACGGTCACGCCGTACCTGCTTGGCGGCGTCGGGCTGGTCAGCGCCGAGGTCACGGCGCGCACCGGCAGCGCGAGACGGTCCGAAAGCGACACCAACCTTGGCATCCAGCTCGGCGGTGGCCTCACGTTTCAGCTCTCCGGCTTCTCGACTTTCTTCGAGGCCAAGTACGTGAGTGCGCTCACCGAGGGTGACAACGCCACCTGGATCCCGATCACCTTCGGCGTCCGCTTCTGATCGCTGTCACCCACGCGGGCGCCTCCGGGCGCCCGCTTCGTATGTCCGCCCGCCTCGCGCAGGAGGTCCCCATGTGGCGCCCCGTTTCCGTCGTCGCCCTCGCGGCGGCCCTCACCGCAGCCAGCGCAACGCCGGCGCCGCTCTCGGCCCAGCGCAGTCGCGAGCCGGCCGCCTTCGGCATCAGCGGAGGGCTCTCCTTGCCCACCGGCGATCTCAAGCGCGGACTCTCCACGGGCTACTCCGTAGCCGGGCATCTGCTCTCGCGGCAGGGCACCGTGCCGGGACTGCGCTTTCGCGTCGACGTGAGCTACGACCAATGGGCCTTTGCCCGGGATGCGAGCGTGTCGTACCGCAGCGTGGGCGCCATCGTCAACGCGCACTATCGCCTCGGCGCCAACGCCGGAGGCCAACGCACCGTGTACCTGCTCGGTGGCCTCGGCCTGTTCAACGACAAGGCCGCAGAGGACCCGTCTGACACCAGCGCCGGCATGCAGGCGGGGGCGGGTGTAGACGTGAAGCTCGCCGGTCTCACCACCTTCGTGGAGGCGAAGTACGTCAACGTGTTCGCCACCAACCGCAACCTCATCCGGATTCCGCTCACCGTCGGTGTGCGGTTCTGAGAGTCGCATCGGCCCGGTCCGGACTATTGACGGCCTCACGCTACCGTCCAATATTCGCCCCCGATTGGCCCCGCTCGGGCACCCCTCGCCCCTCGCGCCAATCACCCGGCGCGAGGGGCGACGGCATTTCCGCCGCCGCCGGCCGCGTCCGCCATCATCGCCGAGCGTCTCCCACCCCCGCCCGGCGGCACCACCCCCTTGAGGAACAGGTATGAGCACCGGCCGCGTGAAGTGGTTCAACGACGCCAAGGGTTTCGGGTTCATCACGCCCGACGACGGCAGCAAGGACTGCTTCGTCCACTACAGCGCGATCCAGGGATCGGGCTTCAAGACGCTTGCCGAAGGCGACGCCGTCACCTTCGACATCGTGCAGGGACAGAAGGGCCCCGCGGCCGAGAACGTGCAGCGCGCCTGAGGCGACGCGGCCTGGCCCCGCTTCGGGGGCGGTCATGCGGGGGACGCGACTTCGGTGGCGTCCCCCGCATGGCGTTTCCGGGGGGCAGGTCATCAGCTTACAGGGAGCATGACAACTCCCATCGTGATCATCGGGGCCGGCGTCGCGGGGCTCGTGTGCGCCATCGACCTGCAGAAGGCCGGCCACGCCGTGCACTTGCTCGACGCGGCCCCCGACGTCGGGGGCCGCGTCCGCACCACCGTGCAGGATGGCCTGGTCATCGACCACGGCTTCCAGGTGCTCTTCACCGCCTATCCCACGCTGCGGTCGTACCTCGACCTCGACGCGCTGGCGCTGCGTCGCTTCCTCCCGGCGGCACGCATCGCCCAAGGCGGCCAGGTTTCGCTCATCGGCGACGCCCTGCGTGACCCGGGGCTGCTGGTGGACACGGTGCTGTCCCGCGCCGTCGGTGTGGGTGACAAGTTGCGCCTGCTCGCGCTGCGCCGCTTCGCCCAGCAGCTCGCCATCGACGACTGTTTCGCCCCGCGTTTCGCCGGCGTGAGCACGCGCGCGTTTCTCGAGTCGCGTGGCTTCGGCTCCGCGGTCATCGATGGCTTCTTCGCGCCGTTCTATGGCGGCATCCTGCTTGACCGCACGCTGGCCACCAGCGCGTCCATCCTGCTCTTCACCTTCAAGATGCTCGCCGACGGTGACACGGTGATCCCCGCCGGCGGCATCGGGGCCATCACCCGGCAGATGGCGGCGCGGCTCACCCCGGGCACCGTGCGCACGAGTACGGCCGTCTCGTCGCTGGTGGTGACGAACGGCCGCGTGACCGGTGTCACGCTGGACGATGGCAGCGGGCTCGACGCCGCACAGGTGGTGCTCGCCACCGAAGCGCCGGCGGCCGAGCGCCTGGCTGCCACCGCGGGGGTATCGCTTCCGGCACCCGCTGGTGCGCGCGGGTGCACGACGCTGTACTACACCGTGCGCACATCGCCCATTCCCGGCAAGGCGCTCTGGCTCAACGCCGAGCCGAACGCCGTGATCAGTCATGCCGTCACCCTCACCGACGTGGCGCCCGAGT
The DNA here is from genome assembly GCA_040379205.1 of Gemmatimonas sp. Classification (GTDB taxonomy): domain Bacteria; phylum Gemmatimonadota; class Gemmatimonadetes; order Gemmatimonadales; family Gemmatimonadaceae; genus Gemmatimonas. The sequence continues at coordinate 383 of JBEILM010000078.1, read as the reverse complement.
ACGCCACCGGCGGCCGTGTGCTGCTGGCGGCGACGGCTGTGGGTGCTGCCGCCGATCGCGACGATGCCGCGCTCGATGCGACGGCGCGCACGGAGCTGGCGCGCATGGGTGGCCTCTCCGCCGAGGCCGTCGGATTCGAACGTGTCGCACTCTGGCGTGTGCCGTATGCGCAGTTCGCGCAACCGCCCGGCTGGCGGGAACAACGGCCGTCCATCGCGTGTGGTATCCCGGGGCTCTGGCGTGCCAGCGAAGTGCTGCACTCCAGCTCCCTCGAAGGCGCAGCGCGTGGTGGGGCCATGGCGGCCCAGGCGCTGCTTCACGCCACCTGACTCACACTCCCCCGCTCATGATGCGTGTTGTCGCCTTCGCGGCGTTCGCCGGCG
>JBEILM010000077.1:0-16937 GCA_040379205.1 Gemmatimonas sp. | reverse complement strand
GGAACAGCTCCTCGGTCTGCCCGTCAGCAAAGGTCTTGATCACTCCAGAGAGTAACGCGTCACGTGACAAATGTCAATGCTGGCCGGCTCGCATAACGAGCGCGTTCGCTTGCAGGGCCCTATCAAGACTTGCGGCCAGTGAGCGCTAGCGAACAGGCCGCCATCCATCGCGGCCCTGTCAAGCGCAACGCAAGGTTAGCTAGCCCTCAGCCAAGCGGGATTCGCGACCCATGTTCAAACGAGTCAATACCAGTGTCGAGCGGACGATCGTATGCCCTCGATCGTTCGGGTAGCGCAGACATCGCTCCCCTGCCGATCGCGAAGGAGACTTTCATCGCGGATTCTTGGGGGAGCGCGTTAACCCGCCCTGAGCAAACAGCCAATAGTACCCGGCGATAAGATATGACGCGAGGTTGGAGGTGCCCGCGACCCAATGTCGTGCATCTCTGGTTCTCGAGGACAAACCCGACCGTCAAGGAATAGCGTCGCGGAATCAAATCGTCTGGCTACGAATCGCCGCCTTCCGCGTACTTCGAAATTAGCCAGTCAAGTATCTGCTGAGCATCGCCATCGTCCTCCATTAGAACTCGAAGCCGACCGGTCTTTCGAATCCTCAGAGCGATGTGACGAATGGCTCGTATGTCTGCCGACGCCTCGACGGAGGCGGAACCCACAATAATGTCGCTGCGAAATACTGCTCGGAGCGCTCGCGTGTACGGACCGAAGCGCGCACTTTCAGACCGAAATACGAAGACAACTATTTGCCCGTGCAGCGGTAGTGCCGCAGGAAACGGTTCTGATTCGTCCGGGTCCGACACAACTGCGTACTGGTACTGACCAATGTACGGATAGCGTACGACGCTCCGTGATATCGAACCGTGGTCGCGATACTCCGCCAATAGCTCGAGATCGGGCGATGACCGGCACAAGGATTCAGCCAATCGGCAGAACGCTTGAACTCCTAGCAGCAAGGGTCTACTCAGCAAGAGGCCCAACGGCCCGACAAGTGGTGGGGTCTGAAGGAAGTCTTTAGATGCCGCCAGAAGGCCCTCCATCACCCGATTCAATTCAGCGTCCATTCGCGCCAAGACTGGCGCCACGCCATTGAGCATGAAATCTGACGGATCCGCGTTACTCCGTCGTCCGGACACAATCATGTTGAGAGTCGATAGTGCCAGATCAGAGGATGCCGCGTAGGCCACGCGATGCGACAGAAGGTCAACCTGACCGTGGTCGTAGCGGTACATACCGCGATTCATGGTCGCATATCGGACAACGTTTTCCGCCTCGGTAAGCATCCCGCGTATTCTGATCTGCAGATACACGTTCACCATCAGCTCAACGGCATCGCCGTCATCAAGGCCGGAATGGCTACAGAGGGCTCGGTGCATCATCAACGCGGCACCGACATCACTTCGCACCTCTTGCCGCAACATTTCGGGCGCGAGGTGTGCGTACGAATTGCTCAGCCCTTGGGCGGCAAGCTCCATTTCTGACGTGAGATCGACTGGGAGTGTGCTCGTCCTCAGGCGATATCGAACAACTTCAAGAATGACTTCATCGGACACAGGTGCGTCTTGCAGATCAGTGGCGAAGGCACCTGGTGCCAGATGTACAAGCTCATGGACCACCCCAAAGAAGTGGCTGAGGACAGCGACAGGGCCTCCGCTGATGTCCATTGCCGGTGGCGCTGCCTCCCATGTCATGAGTTGGTAGCTCGACGCCAACTGAGATCGAACGAAGGCCGTTGCTGCTAGATCCAAGTCGTTGGACCGCAAGAAACCCTCGGCGAGCACATACAGAAAAAACGCCTCGCTCGCGCGTTCTTTTGTGTCGCCCGCGAGTCCCTTGTCACATACCAAATTCTTCAGGGCGAGCGTAAGGTGTGCGTACCTTCTACTATGGACGACCGCAGCTTTGGTTCCATCCGACAGCGCGAAATGGGCAGGTTGCCCACCCAACAGTTCGTAGATAGCGACTGTTGTGTTGTCGATGTGCGCTGCAAGAAGCAACCGTTCGAGGGGATGGTTGGGCGGAGCTACTAGAGGGGTAAGCGATTCAAATGGCCCAGCTGTGAATTCAACAATGCGCTCAAGAGTTGTTGCATCCATCATCAAGCCGACCCGGATCCACAGAGGAAACAATAGTCATCTGTATCTGTTGTTCTGCAAGCAAGGCCTCCATCTGCCTTGACCGTTCTGCAAGCAAGGCCTCGATGTGGGATGGCTGAGGATTCTCGATCGATATCCGTCCGCCATCGAGTTCGATCTTGGAGACGCGACTCAAGCGGGCCATGTCGAGTGTGAAACGCAGGATCATGCGCAACGCGGCCAACGTAGTCGCTACCAACACGTACTCATCGGCAACGCCGCTAAAGTTCTGCTTGCGGACGACTGCTATCTCGTGCTCCAGTAGCTGCGATTGCCAATCGTCTGGCGGTGCTGACGTGAGTGCCACGAGAAATAACACGCGGTCATCCATGGACAATCCCTTGTTTCGTTTGATGTAGCCGCGTGCCGAGAATCACTGGCGGTGAATACGCGCCGCGTCAGCGGCCATTCTGTTGAGCGCCAACCATACCGGAATATGTAGCGCGAGGCTGCGAAGGTCCACTCAATCTGGCGAGTGCAATCGGCGGCCTCCCGCACCGAATTCGAAGTGTCGGCCGCAATCTCCGATCACGCGCATCTACGGGCAGCGCCGCTTAGATGCAGTCCATGAATCATACTCACGCGCTGCCATTCTCTTCGCAACGCCACCACCTTATCAGTCTCAGCTGGTCGTGACGGCTTCCCAAGTGGCGCTGAAATCGACATGGGAGCTAGCGATTGTGCGCGGGTCGCTCGCACGCTCGTCTGATTCTCCTGCAGCTTAGCTCAAGCGATCTGCATCATGTCAAGATCCGATCTAGTACTCCGACGTATACGCGAAATCAGAGTACAGCGCCACATCGTCGCGCCCCGACGAAGTATGCTTCGGCGATTCTCGAAAGTACACACCGGTCTGCCGGGGCATGCGCGCGGGAGACCTCAGCGCGCGCTCCCATTTCTCCGGTCTTTCGAAAGTGCAGCGACGCCATTCTGGTTCGCTCGTCGGACGACGTGAATGCTCATCTCTCCGTCGAGATGCGCGACGAGAATCCAACCCTTGTCATAGATCCCATGTTGGTAGCCCGCGACGCGACTGTCAAGATCTCGCTCCAGTGACAACTCGTCACAGACGGAGTGAACATCGCGCTCGTACGTGTCCACGCGTACTCGGTAGCGAAACGCGGACTACTCGCTTTGCCTAGCACTGATCGAGCGTGTTCAACCTCTCAAAGCGAATCAATTGGATTCCAATCCAGGGGTCGACCAGACAACGACGCCCTGCATAGCCTTCCTCGAGGATGACCTTACGGCCTCCATAGAGACGGGTCAAGTCGAACCCGAACCGACAGACCTAGCCATTCTGATCTCTTCGAGGAGTCATTGGCACCCATTCGAGCCTGGTACCGGCGGAGATGCGAAGAACGCATGGCCGTTGACTCTGAGTACCACGCCGCTGCGGTCGAGTGCGGCGAGTGGCACCAGATCTTCGTCGTCGACCGAAACGCCACGCAAGGCGGGATGTGCGGTAGGAGCCACCGTTTCATCGCTGTACTTGCCTGTTTCGGCTACAAGGCGAGCGCTCTGGATACGGCGTTTCGCGTCGAGACAGATCACGAATAGCGGATCGCGCAGCTCGGGATCTCGCTCGCGGAACAGAATGCCTGTGTCAGCGCGATCCTCCGCGCTAAGGCTTAGCAACTCGGCTGGCGATACTGCTTAGAGAGCCCAGGAGCGCGCACCCCGGGCCTCGTCGGGTTGCTCGCTGAGCAGGTCCTCTACCAGCCACGTTGGAGGTTCGTAGCTTTTCGAGAGTGCCTTGACTTGGACAAGCGAGTGTATGTGGTTCGGTTGGCTAGCTAACGCCTTACGTTCTGCTGCAGCGCATCACATAAAGTGCGGCCGGACGGGCGCCCTTCGCCCGCACGGCGCCCGCCTGCCGCACACCGCCTGGCGCTGTCCGCAGCAACCTGTCGTTATGGCCCCGCACGCGAGAGCCAGGTATCCGGATGACGATGCCCGTGAATGACGCCGACGATGCTGATCGTGCGCGGATAAATCTTGTAGTACACAGCGTACGGAAACCGCGGCAGGACGATTCGGCGTAGTCGACCATGCACCACCGGAAAGCGCTCCGGATCTTCCGCAATTTCTCGAAATGCACCGTCGACAACCGCAATGAAGTCAGTGGCGGCTTGCGGTGACCGCGCGCGATACCATTCAAAAGCCTCGTCGATCTCGGCGCGCGCTTGGACGCGGACAACCAGCGTGATGCTCAGCGCAGTCGCGCCCGCAGCTCATCGCGGAGCGCGTCCCAAGGGATGCCCGCATCCGGGTCCGCGTCGGCCTCCGCCTCGCGGCGCGCGAGCTCAGCCGTCAGGGTTGGCGACAGCGGTGCGGCCGCAGCGGGATCGAGACTATCCCACAGACGCCCCATGAGCACGATGCGCTCTTGGGCCGTGAGGGATTCGAGGGCGGGAGATCTGTCGACCATAAGAATGAGGATGGCGAATTCGGCCGGATTCGGCAATGCCAGACTGCGTGGCCATAACGCGGATTAGCCCGCAGGCGATCCCTGAAGACCACGCGTTACACTGCGGGTTTCTGCAGTCTATCCCGCAGGCGCCCGCGAAGGGCGCGGCCGCGCATCACGTTGCCAACAAAGCAATTACAGAAGGATAACGGGCGGCGCGACAACCGGATTAGGCTGCGGAGAACGCAGCCTAACGTTCAATCGCGCCAAGACCCCCGCAAGGCCAGCCAGCACGCGCGCCAGTCGCTGCCAGGCCGCCATCGGCCACCTCCGCGCCTGATCCCTCGCCGGACACCCCCCCCGAACGCCCCACCCCCCTCATCCGTTTGATATCGGACGCACCCGGCCGCATCGTTCCTCACCGCGGCCGGCGTCGCGTCGCGCCGTCCGCCACCCGCCACACCCGTCCCACCTCCGCCACACACGGGGTCGCCTCGCGGCCGCCGTCCCAGGAGCCTTTCGTGAATCTCGTTCGTTCCCTGCTGCGCCTCTCCGTGCTCGCCGCCGCCACGGGCAGCGCTGCCGGCACCCTCGGGGCCCAGCAAGCCACCCGCACCGAACCGGTCACCGGCCTCCGCGCCAATGGCACCGGCTTCCACGCCCTCGTCGGGGCCCGCGTGGTCACCGCCCCGGGCCAGGTGCTCGACAACGCCACCATCGTCATCCGCAACGGCATCGTCACCGCCGTCGGCGCCAATGCGGCCGCCCCGGCCGGCGCCCGCGTCTGGGACCTCAAGGGCCTCACGGTCTACCCGGGCTTCATCGACGCCCACGCCGACCTCGGTGGCGATGCCCCCCAGCAGGGCGGCGACGTGGGCCCCACGCACTGGAATCCGCAGGTGCGCGCCTGGTTCAGCACCACCGCCAACGCCAAGGACGACACCACCCGCCGCACCTCGCTCCGCTCCCTCGGCTTCGGCGCCGCCCTCGCCGTGCCACGCCAGGGCATCTTCCGCGGCACCGCCTCGGTGGTGCACCTCGGCGACGCCGGAGTGCGCGAACGCGTGCTGCGCCCCGACCTCGCCCAGAGCGTGGGCTTCTCGCGCTCCTTCGCCCTCGGCGGCACCTACCCCAACTCCACCATGGGCACCTCGGCGCTCATGAAGCAGACGCTGCTCGACGCCGAGTGGTACATGCGGGCGTGGAACACCTACGAGACGAGCGGCCGCAGCATGCTGCCCCCCGAGACCAGCGAGGCGCTCGCCGCCCTCGGCAAGGCGGTCAAGGGTCAGCAGCCGGTGCTCTTCCAGACCGACAGCGAAGAGGAGTACCTGCGCGCCTACAAGCTCGCGAGCGACTACAAGCTCACGCCGTGGTTCCGCGGCAACGGCCAGGAGTATCGCCTCATCGACGTGCTCAAGTCGCGCACGCAGCCGCTCATCGTGCCGCTCGCCTTCCCCGACGCGCCGGCCATCAGCAACCCCGAGGCGGCCGACAACGTGTCGCTCGGCGACCTGCGCCACTGGTACCTCGCGCCCACCAACCCGGCGCAGCTGGCCGGCAACAACATTCCGTTCGCCATCACCGCCGACGGGCTGTCGTCGCTCAACCAGTTCTTCCCCAACCTGCGCGTGGCGGTGGCCCGCGGCCTCGCCCCCGACAAGGCACTCGCCGCCCTCACCACCGTGCCCGCCGGCATCCTCGGTCTCGACAAGACGCACGGCACCATCGCCGTGGGCAAAGTGGCCAACCTGGTGGTGAGCGAAGGGGACCTCTTCACCGAAGAGGCGAGCATCCGCGACGTGTGGGTGCAAGGCACGCGCTATGGCGTGACGCGCCCGCCGCAGGTGGACCCGCGCGGCACGTGGACCATTGCCTCCGACGACGCGGGCACCTTCAAGAGCGCCACGCTGCGCCTCGAAGGGCCGCTCAACCGCATCCGCGGCACCATCGAGATGCCCAACCGCCGCCCGGTGACGCTCACCGGCGTGCGCGTGATCGCCGAAACGGGGCGCCTCGAAGCCACCTTCAACGGTGAACAGGTGGGGCTCGAAGGCTCGGTGCTGCTGGCCGGCGCCGTGCGCGGTGAGGAGTTCTTCGGCACCATGTCGCTGCCCACCGGCACCGACGCCAGCTACACCGGCACTCGCACCGAGCAATTCCAGGGCGCCGCCCGCGGCGCCGTGGCGGTGAAGGTGCCCAAGCTCGACCTGCCGTTCATCCGCCCCAGCATGGAGTTCGGCCGCAACGCGGCGCCGGCCCAGCCGGCCGCCGTCATCGTGCGCAACGCCACCGTGTGGACATCGGGCCCGCAGGGCAAGCTTGAGAACGCCGACCTGCTCGTGCAGAACGGCAAGGTGGTGCGCGTGGGGCAGAAGCTCGCCGCCCCCGCCGGCGCGGTGGAAATCGACGCCACCGGCAAGCACGTCACCCCGGGGCTCATCGATCCGCACACCCACGGCGGTGTGAGCAGCCTGAACGAAAGCGGCTTCGCCATCGTCCCCGAAGTGCAGATGGGCGATGTCATCACGCACAACAACATCTGGTTCTACCGCCAGCTCGCCGGTGGGCTCACCACCACCATGATCAAGCACGGCTCGGCCAACCCAATCGGCGGCGAGAACGTGTTCGTGAAGATCCGCTGGGGCTCGCTCCCCGACGAGTACAAGATCGAGAACGCCCCGCGCACGGTGAAGTTCGCGCTGGGTGAGAACCCCAAGCGCGCGCCCAACCGCTACCCCAACACGCGCATGGGTGTGCAGGAGATCATCCGCGACCACTTCCTCGCCGCGCGTGATTACGAGAAGGAGTGGAAGGCCTGGGAGAAGACCAAGACCGGGCTGCCGCCGCGCAAGGACCTGCGCATGGAAGCCATTCTCGACATTCTCAATCAGAAGCTGCTGGTGAGCTCGCACGGCTATCGCGGCGACGAGTTCCTGGCGCTGGTGCGACTGGCCGAGGAGTTCGGTTTCCGCGTGCAGACGCTGCAGCATGGCGTGGAGGCGTACAAGATCGCCGATGAGCTCAAGAAGTCGGGTGTGGCCGCCGTGGTGTGGAGCGACTGGGGCGCCTTCAAGCTCGAGGCTTACGATGCCACCAGCTACAACGCCAAGCTGCTGCTCGAGGCGGGCGTGGTGACGTCGCTGCACTCCGACGACAACGAGATCTCCACCCGCATGAACTGGGAAGCGGGCAAGCTGCTGCGCAGCGGCGTGAACGAAATCGACGCGCTCAGCACCGTGACCATCAACGCCGCCAAGGCCATTGCCATCGACAAGCGTATCGGGTCGCTGGAGCCGGGCAAGGATGCCGACTTCGTGATCTGGAACGGTTATCCGCTCTCGCAGTTCACCAAGGCCGAGCAGACGTGGGTGGACGGCCGTCGCTACTTCTCGCTCGACGAGGACAAGGTGCTGCGTGACGATGTCGCGAAGCAGCGCGCCCAGCTCATCCAGGCTGTGATCGCAGCCAGCGCCGACGCCGCGCCGGCTGCCGGTACTGCCCCGGCGCGTGGCCGCGGCCCGGGGAGCAACTGAACATGCCGCTGATCATGCAGAGGCACACTTTCTACGGGATGCACACCATGTCTCACACGCTCACGCGCGCTACGCGTCACGCGGCCCGCGCCGCCGCGCTCACCGCCGCGCTGGTGGTGACCGGTCTCGCGGCCACCGCCGCCGCGCCGGCGCTGGCGCACGCGCAGGTGGTCATTCCCACCGCGCCGCAGGAGGCGCCGGTGGTGCTCAAGGGTGCCACGATCCACACCGTCACCCAGGGGACCATCACCAACGGCACGATCGTGCTGGAGCGTGGCAAGATCACCGCGATCGGTGGCCCCGAGGTCGCCGCGCCGCGCGGCGCCAAGGTGGTGGATGTCACCGGCAAGCACATCTACCCGGGGCTTATCGATGCCTATAGCACCGTGGGCATCAGCGAGATCGGCGCCGTGGATGTCTCCAACGACGTCAACGAACTCGGTGATTTCAATCCCAACGTGCGCCCCGACGTGGCCATCAACGTGGAGAGCCGGCACATCGGCACCACGCGCAATGCGGGGGTGCTGGTGGCCTTCGCCACGCCGGGGGGCGGGCTCATCTCCGGCCTGTCGAGTGCGATCTCGCTCGAAGGGTGGACGTGGGAGGAGATGAGCATGAAGAGCGCCGCGGCGCTCAACGTGAACTGGCCCGACCCCAACGCTCGGCCGCGCCGCTTCGGCGGCGGCCCGCCGCCGGGCTTCGGTGGCCGCCCCCAGCAGGCCCCCAAGACGTACGCCGAGCAGGTGGAGGAGATCCGCAACTTCTTCGGCGAGGCGCGGGCCTACCGTGACGCACTCAAGGCCGGCCAGACCGTGCGCACCGACGCGCGCTTTGCGGCCATGATCCCGGCGCTCAACGGCGAAATTCCGGTGGTGGTGGCGGCCGACGGGGAGGCGCAGATGAACGACGCCATGACCTGGGCCAGGCAGGAAGGGATCAAGCTGGTCATTCGGGGTGGGCGCAACGCTATCAAGGTGGCGCCGCGTCTCAAGGCCGAGAATGTGCCGGTGATTCTCACCGCTACCATGTCGGCCCCGTCGCGCAGCGACGATGCCTACGACGAGGCCTACGCCACGCCGGCGGCGCTCTTCAAGGCCGGGGTGAAGTTCGCCATCGCCGGCGATGGTGACGCGCTGTACAGCTATCGCCTGCCGTGGGACGCGGGGGTGGCGGTGGCGTTCGGTCTGCCCGAAGAGGAAGCGCTCAAGGCGGTGACGATCAACGCCGCCGAGTTCATGGGCGTGGCCGACAAGGTGGGGTCGCTCGAGGTGGGCAAGGAAGCCACGCTGGTGATCACCACCGGCACGCCGCTGGACATGACGACGAACATCATCCAGTCGTACATCCAGGGGCGCGAGATCGACATGAACGACATGCAGAAGCAGTTCTTCAAGAAGTACCTGGAGAAGATCAACCAGGCCAAGAAGAAGATCGCGAGCTGAGTCGATCACGATGCCGTTGAATCGGAAGGTCCGATACGGAATGGTGGGTGGTGGGCCGGGCGCGTTCATCGGCGCGGTCCATCGTCGGGCGGCCGAGCTGGACGGGCTGGCCGAGCTGGTGGCCGGCGCCTTCTCCTCCGACGCGGAGAAGTCGCTGGCGCACGGCCGGTCGCTGCACCTCGATCCGGCGCGCTGCTACGCGAGCTACGAGGCCATGGCCGAGGGCGAGGCGGCGCGGGCGCCGGGTGATCGCATCGATGTGGTGGTGATCGTGACGCCCAACCACTTGCACTACGCGGTGGCGCAGGCGTTCATCACGCGTGGCTTTCACGTGATCTGCGACAAGCCCATGACCACCACGCTGGCCGACGCCGAGTCGTTGTGCGGGCTGGTGGCACAACACGGGGTGACGTTCGCGCTCACGCACAACTACTCGGGCTATCCGCTGGTGAAGCAGGCCCGGGCCATGATCGCGGCCGGCGCGCTGGGTACGCTGCGCAAGGTGGTGGTGGAGTACACGCAGGGGTGGCTGGGCACGGCGCTCGAGGTCACGGGGCAGAAGCAGGCCGACTGGCGTACCGACCCGGCGCGTGCCGGGGCCGGCGCGCTGGGGGACATCGGGTCGCACGCCGAGCAGCTGGCGCGCTACGTCACGGGGCAGCGTATCACGCGCCTGCTGGCCGACGTGGGCACGGTCATTCCCGGCCGGCGCGTGGACGACGATGCCAACCTGCTGCTGCGCTACGAGAGCGGGCTGCGCGGCATCCTGCACTGCTCGCAGGTGGCGACCGGCGAGGAGAACCGCATCAGTCTGCGTGTGTACGGCAGCGAGGGGTCGCTGGAGTGGTCGCAGGAGGACCCGAACCGTCTGCTGCTGCGCCCCGCCGATGGCCCCATGCAGGTGCTCACACGCGGCAGCGGCTATCTGCACCCTGAGGCCCAGCGGGCAGCGCGCCTGCCGTCGGGGCATCCGGAGGCGTTCTTCGAGGCGTTCGCCAACGTGTACGGCAACGCGCTGCGCACCATCGCGGCGCGCGTGGCCGGCGAAGCACCCGACTCGGCCGATCTCGATTTCCCCACCGTGCAGGACGGGGCGATGGGGGTGCACTTCATCGAGACGGCGCTCCGCAGCGGCGGTGAAGTGGGGAGCGGCGGCCAGTGGGTGGATGCGTCGTACGTGGCGCCGGGGTGAGTCGTCGCTCGGCTCCGTGATTGCATGATGTCGGACGCGTGCCTTGGGCGCGCGTCCGATTCATTTTTCGGGTATCGTATTCCCGTTCATTGCGCGCTCCCCTCTCCTCGTCTGCCATGTCGTCGCCGACCCGCACACGTCCCGTCACGCTGTTCACCGGCCAGTGGGCCGACCTGCCGCTCGCCACGCTCGCCGCCAAGGCCGCCGCGTGGGGCTACGATGGTCTCGAACTCGCCTGCTGGGGCGACCATTTCGACGTGGAGCGGGCCATCAGTGAAGACGGCTACATCGAGAGGCAGCACGACCTGCTCGCGCAGCACGGGCTCGCGGTGTACGCCATCAGCAACCATCTCGTGGGGCAGGCGGTGTGCGACCGCATCGACGCGCGCCACCAGGCCATCGTGCCGCCGCGGGTGTGGGGCGACGGGTCGCCCGACGGGGTGCAGCGCCGCGCCGCCGAGGAGATGCAGCTCACGGCGCGCGCGGCGGCGAAGCTGGGCGTGAAGGTGGTGCCCGGTTTCACCGGCTCGAGCATCTGGCCGCTGCTCTATTCGTTTCCGCCGGTGCCTCCATCGGCGATCGACGCGGGGTTCCGCGATTTCGCCGACCGCTGGCACCCCATCCTCGACACGTTCGACGAGGTGGGGGTGCGTTTCGCGCTTGAGGTGCACCCCACCGAGATCGCGTTCGACATTTCGTCGGCCGAGCGGGCGGTAGCGGCGCTCGATGGACGCAAGGCATTCGGGTTCAACTTCGACGCGTCGCACTTCGCGTATCAGGGGGTGGACTACCTCGCGTTCATCGAGACGTTCGGCGACCGCATCTACCACGCGCACATGAAGGACGTGTGGTGGAGCGATCGCCCGACGCGCAGTGGCGTGTTCGGCGGCCACCTCGAGTTCGGGCACCGCGATCGTCACTGGGATTTCCGTTCCATCGGCCGCGGACGTGTGGATTTCGAGGGGATCGTGCGGGCGCTCAATCGCGTGGGCTATGCGGGGCCGCTGTCGGTGGAGTGGGAAGACATCGGCATGGACCGCGAGTTCGGCGCCCGCGAGGCGTGTGCGCGCGTGAAGGCGGTGGACTTCCCGCCGAGCGACGTGCGCTTCGATGCGGCGTTCGAGCGGGATGTGGACTAGCCTGGCGTGATCGCGCGGACGTGCCTGGGATGGCGGGGGATGGGGCGTTGATCCCCGCCTGCCCGCGTCAAAACTCCTGAGCGTCGCCACACGTACGGGCTTCCATGACGCTCCTCCTCAACATGCTCTGGTTCGTGATCGGTGGCGGGGCCGTGGCCGGCCTGGCGTGGCTGGTCACGGCGCTGCTGCTTGCGCTTACGGTGGTGGGGGTGCCGTTCGCGGTGGCCGCCGCGCGCATCGCCGTGTTTGCGGCGTTCCCCTTCGGGCGCACGCTCGTGGATGCCGATATCGTGGGCGAGCGGCGCATTCCGGGCACCGCGCTCGCCAACCTGCTGTGGATCATCCTCGCGGGCTGGTGGCTGTGGCTGGCGCACGTCATCGCGGGCGTCGGATACTGCGTCACCATCATCGGCATTCCCTTCGGCTTCGCGCACTTCCGACTCGCCGCCGTGTGTTTTGCACCGCTGGGCAGGCGCGCCGTGCCGGTGGGGTGAGCCACGCGGTGTGTACCGCTGCGTCATGCGCCCCGCAGGCACTCAGTTGATCGACACCTCCCGCTGCCGAGACACGGTGCGGTCGCTGTTGAGGTCACGCATGGTCACGGTGAGCAGATAGCGGCCGCTGCGCGCCGATCCGAGATCGAGGCGCAGGCTCTCGGTGCGCACCGGGCTCGCGGGCACCACGCGGTCGTACTCCACGGCCACGCGATCAGTGCCGCCGCTATTGCGCATCACGGCGTCGCGCAGGGTGCCGACCACGCGCGCACTCACACCGACCAATCCGACGCGCTCGATGCGCTCGATGCGCTGCACCACGATCGAGACGCGATAGCGGGCCGTTCCGTCCAAGGGGGCGGGCTCGTACACTTCCCAGAACAGATCGATCGGTCGCCCGCGGCGTACGCCGTTGCCGCGCAGCGGCTCGATGGTGAACTCGCTCCAGCGCACCCGATCGATGGCGGCGGGGGCGGTGATGTGGGTGCCGAGCAGCACGTCGCTGCTGCCGAAGCCGGACAGCGGGAACCCATCCAGCATCTGGAGGCCGCGGGCCACCCGTTCCGCGTCGGGGTCGAGCGCCTCCACGCGCAGGTAGGCCGCGCGGGTCGAGGTGCGCAGGCGCCAGCGCTGATCGTTCCACGCCAGCGTGTCCAACTCCCCGGTGCGCAGCACGCCGGTGAGAAGCGACAGCGTGCGCCCGGCGCCGTCGACTGCGAAGACGCCCGTCTTCACGAGGCTCGTGTCGGTTGGCAGTCCGGCGCGCAACGCACCGGCACGAATGCCGGCGTACACTGCCATGTCGATGGAGTCGGTGCTTCCGCGAAAGCGCGCGACCTGCAGCGCCATCGTGTCGAGGCCGCGGCGCAGCAGCGGCACGTTCTCCCAGAGCGCCGAGCGCCGCGCCCGATTGGGCTCCAGCATGAAGCTCCGATGGCCCGGCTGGAGATGGGCCACCCCCAGGGTCGGCGGGTGCACGAACACGAAATGCAGGCCGACGCGCCGATACATCCACACGAGCGTATACTGATCGAGCGTGGACATGTCATCCGGCGGCCCCCAGCGGATGAAGATCTCGCCGCGATCGGTGTCCGCCCCCTTGAGCCGGTACTCCTCGTTGGTCCACAGCAGCTCCGCATGCACCTTCGACTTCGCCTGCGTACGCTGCTCGAAGGCCGCCATACCGGCGGGCGTCATGCGCCCAGCGGTCTGCAGCTGCGCCACCTTGGCGATGTTCACCGCACTCCAGATGGACGTGGGGCGCCGCGGCGTGAAGCGGATCTGGTACGACGTATCATCGATGCGCTTGCGCACACCGTCGATCCACCCGAAGCAGAGCGCTTCGTCCACCGATTCCGATCACGTCATGCTCGGCATGCCCGTGGCCACCTTGCGGTAGCCCACGACCAGCTCCGTGGCGGTGGCGGCGTGGGCCTCGAGCCAGGCGCGGAACGCCGCGGCGTTGGGGAAGAAGATGGGTGAGGGCATCAGCCGGCGGCGTCCACTACCCCGCGTCCTCCACCACGCGAACGACCGCATGACCGCAGGCAGTGCACGTGCCGTGCAGCACGAGGTCGTGCCCCTTCACCGTGGCATGCTCCAGCGCCATGGAAGACCCACCGAGGCAATGCACACAGAAGACGTCGTTGAGGAGCCGGACGCGCAAGGTGCCGTCCAGTCGTTGCCACGCCCGTTCGGCGGCCGGTGTGAAGTGCAGTGCGCCGGCTGCTTCGCCATACACCGGTCGTGCCGCGCGCGCGGGACGACAATCCCATGGGGTGCCCATCCAATTGGCGATGTACCCCTCGTCGCCGCACACCGGGCAGTACCAGATGATCGCGTCGGAGTCCGGTTCCTCGAAGGCGTCGATGACGCCGGCGCATGGCTGATGCCGCGGGCGACGGCGACAGCGCACGTCGACCATGGGTGCCTCGGTGCCCTGTACCGCCGACACCGACTCGACGATGGCACCCAGGAATGACACCAGCGTCCCACGACGAACGGCGGGCAGTCCATCATCGCCGAGGAAGTGGTGCATGTCGACAATCCAGCGGTTGGCCATGTCCCCAATATGGGTGTTGGTACGGAGTGGCGAGTAGCTGGCTGCACCCGGCGCCGTCGCCTATGGTTCCGGAACACCCACCATGGGAACCCGGAGGGCACACGTCATGAGCCACACCGTCGTCCTCCGCAGATTTCACCGATGAGGCGTGGAGTCAGTATCTGCCCGTCCCCGTGCCCAACACACGGACGAACGCCGTGCAGTTCGTGTCAGCGATGCTGGCCCTGCGAGGGCGCGGTGCCGCGGTATCGCCTCACCCGCGGCGTGCTGATTGACGAGGTGTGGTACGGGGTGCTTCGTGCCGAGTGGGAGGCGCGACCCCACGCGCCGCATCGAGACGCGGTACCCACCCCACACCGGTCATCACCATGAAGAAGCTGTTCAGCATGCTCGCCGCCAGCGCCTCGTCGCTGGCGCGGGGTCCCGAAGGAGACCGGTTCGAAGTGGCCGGGCTGCCTGTGCGATGCGCCCACTGCCGCGGTGACCTGTTCGTGGAGGGACGCGCCCAGCTCAACACGGCCGGCCTGTCGTTTCTCAACCTCGACTGGGCCAATCGCTCGGCGGCGACGCTGGCCTGTGTCGCGTGCGGCCGAGTGGAGTGGTTTCTGGCCGATCCGGAGGAACGCGCCTGAACGGGGCGCCGCGTGGTGCGGTGATGGATGGCTACGCCAGCGCGCGGCAGACGACCTCGGTGGGAAGCAGCGCCTGAACGACGCGCGGGTCCGCCGAGAATCGGTGCTGCGCATCGAGCGCCGGGGTGGTGATGCGATCCATGCGAAACATGCGCAGCGCATTCGCGGGCACGTCGCGCGCCAGCAGGTACCACACCGGCAGTTGGATGAGCACACCGTGCGGTTCGACGTGCCGCGTCGTTGCCTGCCCATTGCGGTCGCGGTAGGCGAAGCGCAGCGCGTAGCCTTCGAAGGCGGCGCGCTCGACGAGCCCGAGGAGTTCGGGTACACCGGTCCCCGCCATACCGCGCACGGTGTCGCTGGCGGGTGGCCCCACGTAGATGCGGCGACAGAGATCCCGCAGCGCCCGTGCCCGCGCGTTGGGCAACGCCGACAGCAGCTTGGGTACCACCCGCTCAGCCCGTCGCCCCCACGGCAGCGGCCCCGCGAGCGGGCCGGTGGCCCTGGCGATGCGAACCGCGAGCCATAGGGCCACGACATCCTCGACCGCGAGATGCACCGCGGTGAGCCCGCGCCGCCCCTCCAGTCGCACCCCACCGCCGGGGCCCGACTCGCCGGTAATGGTCAACCCGCGTTCGCGCAGCGTGACCAGATCGCGGCGGACGGTGCGCTCGCTCACCCCCAGCTCCGCCGCGAGCGCGCCCACGGTGGTTTCGGCGGTGGCCTGTAGCCGCTCACGGAGTTCGAAAAGGCGGACGGCGCGTGACACCGAAATGAGGGTCGGTGAGAGGGTGGCGACAATTCATGACATTTTCTGTCAGGGTACCGGATATTGTAGCGTGGCGTCGGGACGCGCACCAGCCGGGCGCGCCGCGACGTCCCCCCGCTTCACTCACCTTCTTCAAGGAGTTCGTATGTCCCAGCACACGCACGAGCCACCGGCCGCCAACGCCCACTGCCTCGAGATCGCCGTCTACGACGTGCGTGCCGCCGCCGTCGACCGCTTTGCGGATCGACAGGCCGCGATGCACGCCACCCTGCAAACGCTGCCGGGCTTCGTGCACGGAGAGCGGCTGCGCGGACTGTCGACCCCGACCCTGTTTGCCGACTACATCACCTGGGCCTCGCGTGAGGCCGCCGAGTCGGCTGCCGCCCAGGTGCCGGCGATGCCGGAGGCCGGCGCATTCATGGCGGCGATCGAGACCATGCGTACCTTTGCGCATCTGCCGGTGGCCGCGCCGACCACGTGAGCCGGGGGGGGCTGAACCATGCGATCGTAGCAGCGCAGGGCAGCGGCGTTCGACCTCGCTGTTCCCGATCGCGCCCTCAAGGGGTCTGTCCCCAGTCTAGTTGAAAGTTGGGGGGTGCCTCCATACTGCAGCGTTGATCCCTGCCAGGATTCGCGCTGCAACAGGAGACACCCCCCATGCCAAGCGTACGATCGGAGTCGCCCGTCCACCAGTCGCCGACCCCCGCTCCCAACACGGAGCCGGCTCCGTGTTTCTCGCCGATCAGAAGGTGCCGATCCAGGTGCCGCGGGTGCGCAATCGCGCCACGAACACGGAGGTGCCGTTGGCCACCTATGCGCACTTGCAGACGCCGCGCGGCCAGGATGTCGGCCTGTACCGGCGTGTGCTCGAGGGGCTGTCCTGTCGCGATTACGAAGCCGCCGCGGAAGCCGTCTCGGAGGCCTTCGGCCTGACCAAGTCCAGCGTCTCGCGACGGTTCGTGCGCGCGAGCGCGAAGGCATTGCAGACGCTGCACGAGCGACGGCATGATGATCACGACTGGCTGGTGCTCCTGCTCGACGGCAAATCCTTCGCCGACGATCAGGTGGTCATCGCCCTCGGCGTCACCACGACGGGCGAGAAGCGCATCCT